>CALMPG010000157.1 GCA_937871915.1 uncultured Phycisphaerales bacterium | reverse complement strand
CCTGCTCCCCTGCTCCCCTGCTCCCCTGCTCCCCTGCTCCCCTGCTCCCCATGCCCATCGCGCCCCTCGACGCCGCCCGCCGCGCTCTCGCCAATGCGAATCGCGTGGTCGCCATCACCGGCGCGGGCGTCAGCGCCGAGAGCGGCATCCCCACCTTCCGCGGCGGCCAGACGGGGGGGATGGAGGCCCTCTGGAAATCCTTCGACCCGATGACCCTCGCCACCCCCGAGGCCTTCGCCCGCGATCCGAAGACCGTCACGCAGTGGTACGACTGGCGCCGGCAGAGGTGCCGCGAGGCCATCCCCAACCCCGCCCACCTCGCCCTCGCCGATCTCGAACGCCTCCTCTACGAGCCCTCCGCGCACGCGGAGGGTGTTTCCTCGTCCCCGCGCCGGTTCACGCTCCTCACCCAGAACGTCGACCGCCTCCACCAGCGCGCCGGCTCCACCAACATCGCCGAACTCCACGGCAACATCGTGCACTGGCGCTGCAGCGCGACCGACCAGCCCGCCGACATCCCCGAAGGCCCATTCCCCTCTTGTCCGATGCCCTCGCCGCACGCGCCCGGGGCGTTCCTCCGCCCCGGCGTCGTCTGGTTCGGCGAGGCCCTCCCGGAGGCCGCCCTCCGGACCGCCTTCGAGGCCGTCCACGCGATGGCCGAAGGCGACATATTCCTCTCCATCGGCACCTCCGCCCTCGTCTACCCGGCCGCGGGCTTCATCGAACTCGCCCAGGCCCGGGGCGCCACCACCATCGAGGTCAACCGCGACCCCACGCCCCTCTCCGGCCGGGTGGACTTCTCGCTCATGGGCAGGGCCGGCGAAGTTCTCCCCGCACTTGTGGCCGTGAACGGCCGTACCACTCTCTGAGACCCACATGCGCATGATGGTCATCGGCGCCAGCACCAACCGCGACAAGTACGGCAACAAGGCCGTCCGGGCCTATGCCGCCGCCGGGCACACCGTCCTCCCCGTCAACCCGCGCGCCGCCGAGATCGAGGGCCTTACCTGTTTTCCCACGGTCGCCGGCGCGCCCGGCCCGATCGACCGCGCCGCCCTCTACCTCCCGCCCCCGCTCGCCCTCGAAGCCGTCGGCGAACTCGGCGCACGCGGCGACGTCGCCGAGGTCTTCTTCAACCCCGGCACGGAGTCCCAAGAGGCCATGACCCTCGCCCGCTCGCTGGGCATGGAGTCCACATTTGGTTGCGCGATCGTCGATATCGGCGCCAGCCCCTACGCGCTCTGACATCTCGCCCACAATCTCGAAACCCGCAGCACCACGGAGCAAGCCAAGGCCACTCCGTCTCGCCCCTTCTCCGTGTTTTCTCCTTGCACTCCGTGGCCCTCCGTGTTTCCTACTCTTGTTCCCCCCATGGCCCGCCCCGCACTCATCTCCCCCGCCGAGGCCGACCTCGCCCACGCCGCCGCGCAGTGCGTTGTCGAGGCCCACCGTCGCGTCTCCGCGTCCCTCCGAGTCGGCCAGACCCTCGCCCAGATCGACGCCCTCGTCGCCAGGACCCTCGACGACCTCCACTGCAAGTCCTGCTTCCTCGGCTACGCCATCCCCGGCCAGTCGCGCTTCCCCTCCCACGCCTGCCTCTCCGTCAACGACTGCGTCGTCCACGGCACCGCCGCCTCCTACGCCGCGCCGATGAAGGAGGGCGACCTCCTCAAAATCGACATCGGCGTCTTCCACAAGGGCTGGGTCGGCGACGCCGCGTGGACCTACGCCTTCAAGTCGCAGACCCCGCTGGCCAAGAAACTCATGGACTGCGGCAAGGAATCCCTCCGGCGCGGCGTCCTCGAACTCAGGCCCGGCAACATGTACATCCACTGGGCCCAGGCCGTCCAGCAATACGTCGAGGGCGACCCGCCCATCGGCTGCGGCTTCCACCTCGTGCGCGGCCTCGGCGGCCACGGCTACGGCCGCAAACTCCACGGCCCCCCGTTCGTCTCCAACGTCGTTCCGACGTACCCCGGCGAGTGGCCCGACGCGATGTCCAAATGCCTCCCCGGCACCCTCGTCGCCGTCGAGCCCATGATCGCCGCGGGCACCAGCGACACGATCCAGAGGCCCCGCCAGTGGCCCGTCCTCAGCGCCGACCACTCGCTCACGGTCCACTACGAGCACGATGTGCTCATCACCGAGCGCGGCCCGCGGGTGCTGAGCGAGGGCATGGAAACGCTGCCGGACATCGTGGGCTGATCCGTCGTCCCATCCGCGTCGACCGGCGCGGCACAGATCGGGCTCGTGTGCTCGGAGAGCACGCCGCGCCGCTCAGCCGCCCTTGGGCCTGAAGGCCCCGCGAAGCAGGTCGCCATCGAACCCGTCCGGGACCGCCCCGGTGGATGCAAACTCATACGTCGCCGCGAGCAGAATCCCCTTGAGCGTCGTCGAGATGAGCGCCAGCGCGACGAGGTACACCACCAACGCCACGCCGGCAGCAATCGCCGGCCAGATCGACTGCATCGCGACGCTCGCCGCGACCACCCCGCCAAACACAAGGAACCCGACCACGACCAGAATCGCCGTGATGGCGCCGATGCCGAGATTGGAAATCAGCGACTCGCCCCAGGTCTTCTTCAGAATCTCCACCGACCGCCCGATCGCCGCGATCGGCCCGACCCTCTCCACCACCAGCACCGGCACGACAAAGAACGTCCCGATCGTCCACACCATGCCGATCAGGTTCAGCACGATCTTCCCGATGAATCCGGCCCGCTCCTGGAGCATCTGCAGGATCGTCCCCACCGTCGCCGACACCAGAGACCACGCGGCGATCTGCGGCAGCCGAGACATCGCCACCGACAATCCGTCCCCCACGCCCGAGGGCCGGCCGTGGAACCGGTTGATCGCGCACGCGATCAGCGCGGAGTTGAAGAACGTGATGACGAAGAAGTTGCAGAAATAGTACGCGAAGGTCACGACGAACCACCACCACTCCGTTCGCACCCTCACGTGCTCGGCGCCGTGTGCCCCCTCGAAGGCCGCCTTCCAGTCCACCAGCATCACCATCGGCAACGCAAACGTCGCCAGCACAGCCAGGCACGCGATGCTGCTCAGCACCGGGAACACCATCAAGCGCTTGTCCGACATCAGCACTCGGCCCGACTGTTTGGTCAGTTCCAACGCTCGCCCGAACTTGCCCATGTGTGTTTCCCCTGGGTGTGCCCAAAGGATAGGACGGCCCTACACTTGGCCCGTTTCCAGCCCCCGCCCCCTCCCACCACCCCCCATTCCCATGGCCAACTCCTTCCGCTGCCGCCTCATCACGCCCGAAGCCCAGGTCCTCGACGAGCCCGCGGCCGCCGCCGTGATCCCCTGCTGGGACGGCATGCTCGGCATCCTCCCCCAGCGGGCCGCCCTGGTCTCCGAGCTCGGCACCGGTGAACTCCGCATCGACTTCCCCAGCCAGGGAAACGCCGCGGGCGGCTCCCGCTCGTTCTTCGTTTCCGACGGCTTCGTGCAGATGCTCAACAACTCGCTGACCATCCTCGCCGCCAGCGCCATCGGCGCCGAGAAGCTCACCGAGGCCGACGCCCAGGCCGAGGTCGCCTCCATCAACGCCCGGCGCACCGAGACCATGACCACCGTCGAACTCGAGCAGCACCACAAGGCCAAGGCCCGGGCCGAAGCCAAACTCCGCGCGGCCAAGACCTTCAAGGCCCAAGGCGGCTTCTGATCCCGGGTCGGGTGACACGGGTAGCTTGTTGCCCGTGACGTTGCAACCTCAGTTTTCCGCCCACCCATTCCGGGTATTTATCCACATTCCCGGCAAACTCGCTTCAGCGGCTCCCTCTTCTCGCCGACCTCTACCCCGCGGGGCGGGACGACGGAGGCGGCCATGAACAGTGGAACCAACTCAGGCGGACGCGTGATCATCGTGGAATCCAACGCCCCGCAGGGCGACCTCTACGCCGACCTCATCGCCACCCACTGCCCCAGCACCCGCATCGACCTCTGCCGCTCGCCCGACTGCCCCTGCCTGGACGACAACGCCGGCGGGGCCGACCTGGCCATCTGCTCCTGCGGTCCGACCCCCGCCACCCGCTTCGACCACCTCCGTCGCCTCCTCACCGCACGCCCCTGCCTGCGCGTGCTCGTGCTCATCCCCGCCGATGAGCCCCATCTCGCCGACGAGGCCATCGCCTCCGGCGCGGCCGATGTCCTCCTGCGAGCCCCCGGCTACCTCCAGCAACTCCCCGTCGCCGTCCGCGCCAACATCGCCCACGCTCGGGCCGCCGTGCACAGCCTCGCCCGGGCCGAAGCAGCGCGCAAGGAACTGCGAGCGGCCCAGGTCCGCGTCTGCGTCCTTGAGAACGAACTGTCCGCGCTCGCCATGAGCACCCGCGTTCCCACGCCGCGCCCGCTGCCGCTGCCGATCATCACCACCCGCCGCACGCTCACCCGCGCGGCCTGACGGGGGCGCCGCAAAGCCACACCCGGTGGTGTTCACACGCGCTTGGTCATCGCCCGCGCCATGTCCCGCTGCGCATCCCGCTTGGTGATCGTCTCCCGCTTGTCAGTGCGCGTCTTGCTCTTGCCGATGCCCACGAGCAGCTTCGCCTTGCCGTTCTTGAAGTAGATCTTCAGCGGCACCAGCGCGCACCCCTTCGTCTCGACCTCCCTGGCCATCTTCGCCAGTTCCCGCCCATGCACCAGCAGCGTCCGCACCCGCGTCGGCTTGTGCTGCCCCACACTCCCCGACGGGCCCGCGGGCGGATACTCGGCGATGTTCACGCCGTGCAGATACAGCCCCGGCTCATAGCCGCGCCGGCGCACCGGCTTCTTGGGCGGCGTGTACCCGGGCGAGGCCGGAGCGGCCGTCGGGTCGTCCACACCCGCCTTCGGCGCTCCCCGCAAGGCCCCGAACTCCGCCCGCACGAACCCCTCCTGCAACGACGCCTTCCCGTCCCGGATGCTCTTGACCTCGGACCCGCGCAGCACCATCCCCGCCTCCACCGTCTCGAAAATGGCATAGTCGAACTTGGCTCGCCGATTCTCGATCGTCGGTCCCCCCGACGGATCGTCCTTCTTCGAAGATTTCGATTTGCCCTTGGCCATGGGTTTTTCCGCTCGTGCGCGGGGAGAAGTGTAGGAACCACGGGCAACACCTTTGACGCGACGCCCCGATTCCTGTACCGTGTCCCCGCCATGCTCTCCCTGAGGAACCTCCGCAAGCGGTTCGGCGACATCGTCGCCGTGGACACCCTCTCGCTGGAGATCCCGCGCGGCGTCGTCTTCGGCTTCCTCGGCCCGAACGGCGCGGGCAAGACCACCACGCTGAGCATGGCCGTCGGCCTCCTCGCTCCCGACAGCGGCGAGGTCACACTCGAAGGCCTGGGCCCCCCCACCGATCCCACCGTCCGAAAGACCATCGGCCTCGCCCCACAGGCCAGCGCGCTGTACGACGATCTCACCGCCGACGAGAATCTCGCCTTCTTCGGCCGCCTGTACGGCCTCTCCGGGGCCGCGCTGAAAGCCCGCACTTCGGCGGTGCTCGATCTGGTCGGCCTTTCCGACCGCCGCGAAGACCGCGTCAAGGGCTACTCCGGCGGCATGAAGCGTCGCCTGAATCTTGCCGCCGCGCTCATGCACGAGCCGACGCTCCTCCTCCTCGACGAGCCCACGGCGGGCGTGGACCCGCAGAGCCGCAACGCGATCCTCGACGTGGTCCGCACCCTCCGCGACCGCGGCTGCACCGTGGTCTACACCACCCACTACATGGAAGAGGCCCAGCGCCTGTGCGACCTCGTCGCCGTCATCGACCACGGCAAACTCCTCGCCCTCGGCACCGTCGATGAACTCATCGCCACCCACGGCGGCGAGAGCGTCGTCACCATCCACCGCACCACCGGCGAGGAAAAGGTCCGAAGCGCCACCCCCGTCGCGGTGCTCTCCGAGCACCTGGCCCGCAAGGACGTTCTCAACATCCGCGTCGATCGACCCGACCTGGAAGGCGTCTTCCTCGCCCTCACCGGAAGGAGCCTGCGAGACTGATGAACGCCATCTGGGCCATCGCTATCAAGGACATCCGCCTGCTCCTGCGGGATCGGATGGGGTTCTTCTTCGCCTTCATCTTCCCGATCATGACCGCGATCTTCTTCGGGACGATCTTCGGCTCTGGCAAGGAAAGCGACGGACGAATCGACATCATCCTCGTTGATGAAGACTCCACAGAAGGCTCCCGTTCTTTCGCAGAGACGCTGAGAAATGCATCCGAACTCAGCGTGATCGACAAGATTGAAGAAGGGACCAAAGGATATAAGACCACACGCCCCTTTTCTCGTGAAGAGGCCGAGACCTCTGTCCGCACGAGCAAAGCCACCGCCTTCATCGCCCTTCCCAAGGGATTCGGTGCTTCCCGAGAGTCGCTCTTCTTCGGCGGCGGAACCACCATCGTCCTCGGCGTCGATCCCGCCCGCCGGGCCGAGTCGGGCATGCTCGAAGGCGTCCTCACCAAATACGGCTTCATGCAGATGCAGGAGGCCTTCCAGAAGCCCGACCTCATGCGGAGCCAGGCCCGGATTTCGCTCGACCGCATTCGCGAATCCGCCAGCCTGGACGCCTCCCAGAAACAGGTCTTCGAGAAGTTCTTCGGCGACCTCGACCAGTTCCTTGTCGATGTGCCCCGGCAAACCGACGCCGCGCCCGGCGCTGCGGCCACAGACCCCACCAACTCCGCCGGCCCGGGTGGCCCGGGAGGCTTTCAGCCCATCACGATCGAAAGGGCCGACGTCCTCAAGCCCAAGTCCCCCGCCCCCGGCGGCAACGACTCCGCCGCCGGCGTCCGCCCGCCGCGGAATCCCTACGCCTGGACCTTCCCTCAGGGCATGATCTGGGGCTTCATGGGCTGCACCATGTCCTTCGCCATCGCCCTCGTCCTCGAGCGCACGCGCGGCACGCTCCTCCGCCTTCGCGTCGCGCCACTCTCCCCGATGCACGTTCTCGCCGGCAAGGCCCTCGCCTGCTTCCTCATGACGCAGGTCGTTGCGATCATGCTCCTGCTCATCGCCCGCTTCGCCTTCGGCGTCGTCCCAGTCTCCATCCCCACCCTCGCCGTCGCCATGGTCTGCACCGGCGCGGCCTTCGTCGGCCTCATGCTCTTCTTCAGCGTCCTCTCCCACAGCGAGCGTGCCGCGGCGGGCCTCGGCTGGGGTACCATGCTCATCTTCTCCATGATCGGCGGCGGCATGGTCCCACTCTTCCTGCTCACGGGTTGGATGCGGGCCCTGAGCATGTTCAGCCCCGTTCGCTGGGCCATCCTCGCCCTCGAGGGCGGCATCTGGCGCGGCATGTCCCCCTCGGAGATGCTCCTGCCATGCGGAATCCTGCTGGCGATCGGTATCGCGGGCTTTGTGGCCGGGGCGATGGTCTTCGGCAAGGCCGAGCAGGCGTAGCACGGGCATCCTTGCCCGTGCCGGGCGCACCGCAGCCATCCGGCCACCCACATCACCGCCCGTACGAGTTGTGGAAGTCAACGCCTCTCCGCCCCGGCACGGGCAGGATGCCCGTGCTACTTCTCGAACACCACCCGATTCCTGATCCCCCCGATCCCCTCGATCGCAATCTCCACCACGTCCCCGTGCTTGAGCCACACCGGCGGCGTCCGCGCCATCCCCACCCCGCTCGGCGTCCCCGTGAGAATCACCGTCCCCGGCAGCAAAGTCATGCCGCGAGATAGATCGCTGATGAGCGTCGGCACATCGAAGATCATCTCCCCTGTGCTCGCGTCCTGCATCACCTGCCCGTTCACGGTCGTCTTCAACCGCAGCGCGTCCGGATTGGCGACCTCGCCCGCCGGCACGATCCCCGGCCCCAGCGGGCAGAACGTATCGAACGACTTGCCCCGAAAAAACTGCCCGCCCGATCCGGACTTCTGCCACCACCGCGCCGAGACATCGTTCGCCACGCAGTAACCCAGCACATGCTTGATCGCATCCGCCTTCGAAACATCTCTCGCCGCGCGGCCGATCACCACCGCCAGTTCCCCCTCAAAGTCCACCTGCTCCCGATCCTGGCACACCCGCGGCACCACAATGTCGCCCCCATTCAGACACGCCGCCGCCGCGTTCTTGGTGAACACCATCGGGGCGTCGGGCACCGCCGCGCCCTGCTCCTTGGCATGCTCCGCATAGTTCCGGCCGATCCCCAGAATGTGCACCAAGGGCAGCAGATTCCCCCCCGGCACCCCCCCGACCGCCGCGGCCACGCCCGTCGAGCATTTGAGCAGTTGGATCATGCCGCGAGGATACCCGCCTCGCCCGCCCCGGTGCGCTCCATCACTGCCCCCCAACCGCGTTGGTCTTGCCCGACGCGTTTCCCTCCCAGTCCCCATCACGAATCTCGAACGCCTTGCCATCCTTTCCGGAAGCCTCGCGCACGATGAACTTGAAGGGCTTCCCGCACCCGGGATCGATCCCTGCCTTCGGGTCCGCCACGATCCCCGCGAGCTCGTCCGGACTCCTGGGCGACTCTCCGTGTGTGCGCCGATACGCCTCCGCCCCGACCGTCAGCAGGCTCACCCGCCGCTCGTACTCCAACCGATCGTCGGACTGAAACAGCATCCCGAGCGCGGGCGCCATCGTGTCTATCACGGCATACCCGGTCGGCGCGGTCGGTACCGCGGGCCGCTTGGTCTGGTCCTCGACATCGGCCGCGGCGATGTACGCCGCGTACATCGAGTTCCACGCCGCCTTGTTCCCCTCGTACGTCCCAATCGCGCCGCGCGTCGCTCCCCACATTCCCAGCGCGGCCGAGCCGCCAACGCCCAACTGAGCCTTCGCCACACGATCCGGCTCTCCGAAGAACCACTGCACCGCATCCAATCCGCCGACTCTCTCGACCTCCAGCGACTTCGAGAGCGGCGGTCTCG
Source organism: uncultured Phycisphaerales bacterium (assembly GCA_937871915.1). Lineage (GTDB taxonomy): Bacteria > Planctomycetota > Phycisphaerae > Phycisphaerales > UBA1924 > UBA4658. The sequence continues at coordinate 13,617 of CALMPG010000157.1, read as the reverse complement.
CGCCCCATCGCTCCATCGTCGCCACCATCTCTTTCAGCCAGGCCGAATCGGCGATCTTCGGGGCGTCCTCCGAAATCTGGCGCTGCACCAAGGCCCGCATCGCCGCGCCGACAAGGCGGTCGATGATCAGCCCCTGCCGCTCCACGATCTGCGCCCCCCCGAGTGCTTCTTCCATGGCGTGGATGTACTCCCGCCGGTCCCCAGCCTGCCGGGCCAGCACCATCCGCGCCTGATTGAACCTCGCCATGCCGCGGGCTGGGCCCAGTTCCGTCGCGGTCACCATCAGAAACGGATCCCCCGCCGGCGGAGCCATGGTCCGCATCGGACGCTTCAGGTCCAGCAGGCCCCGCAATCGCACCCCGATCCCATCCTCCCGGGCCTTCTCCATGCACGCCAACGTATAAGCGCGGCACGCCGCAAACGCGCCTTTCCCCTCCTTCTTGTCGAAGGCGATGTCATCCGCGTCTTCGCGCAGCGTCGCCGCCTCAAAGTACACGGCCACCAGCGCGGCCGATTCCTCGGTTCGCTTCAACTGCGTCGCCGCCGACGCCGCGCCGACCATCGCGCAGAATCGCTCGAACTCCTCCGACGGGTCCGCGCCGCCCACGGGCCACATCGTCTCCTGGATGCCTCTCACCCGCTCCACAGTGTCCCGCTCGGCAACCGCCCGGCGAGCCTGGGCTTTCAGAAACATCCACCATCCCCCGGCCCCCACAACCAGCAGCACGATCGCCCCCGCAGTTCCCACCGCACCCCACTTGATCACCGCCCGATGCCGCCGCCGCCGCCGCTCCTTCGCGAGCGCATCGATCCGCACCACCTCCGGCTTGTACACCGCGGCCCCCGACTCGTCGGTTGTGAGTTCGCCCATCGCCGGATCGGCGATCACCTTCGTCCCGCACTCCGGGCACACGATGACATTCTCCGCCCCGACCCGAATGCCCAGCAGAGAGTAGTGGCATTTCGGGCACGAACCGCATCGCCGGATCAACTGCCGCACGCGAAGCCTCAGAATCCGGTCCCGCAGCACCAGCCCCCCGAGCAGTCCCAGCCCCGATCCGATCACCAGCAGCACCGCCCACCCGAAATACCCGATGGTCCCGTTCATCATCATCCGCTCGTCCATCCACGCGGCCAACACCACCGCGCCCGCGATCCCCGCGACCACCATCACCGCCGTCGTCACCCCCACCACCGCCCACCGCCCAAGCCGCCGCCGCCACGACGAGTTCGCGGCCACGACAAACCGCCGGCACTGTTCATCGTCGAACCGATCCAGTTCGGGGAAGGCTCGGTAGATCTTGGTCCGGATGAGGCGCATGCGTGGGTTCCGCCAACCGCCCCCGGGGCAGTCTACCGGAATCCCGCCCCCGCGTTTCACCCCGCGCGCCCCCCTACCCCACCCGCCGAAACTCCGTCAGAAACGTCCACGCCGTCTCCGAGATCAACTCGCGCGCCAGCCCCAGCCGCCCCGCGCTCGCCCGCAGCCAGTCCATGTGCACCGGGTGGATCGGCCCCACCCCGCCGTTGTGGTGGGCCGTGTCGTGGGTCTCCCACCGCTCGATCCCCGCCTCGTTCCACGCCGCGAAGTGCAGGACGGCCACCCCGCCCGGCTTGAGCACCCGCCGGATCGACGCCAGGAACTGGTGCGTCAGGTCGATCTTGAAGTGCACGAACACATCGATCGAGAACACCAGGTCGATCGACCCGTCCGGCACGCCCCCGAGTGTGGCGTGCTCATCGTGGTGCAGGTGCAACTTGCTCCGAAACCGCGAGAACCGCGGCTCGATCGCCTCGTGCAGCAGCCTCGCGCTGTAGTCCACACAGTGGTACGCCCCGGCCCGCTCGATGAAGCACGCCGTCCACTTCCCCGCCCCGGACCCGATCTCGCACACCGCCCCGCCGTCGCGCAGCCGGGCGTTGATCGCCGCCACGATCGCCGGATCGCGTCGCTCCTCCCGATCCGGATACGTCCGCGTGTACGGCCGCTCGATCCCGCGCTCCTTCGCATCGGCCCACTCGAGTTGCTCGATGAGCCGATCGTCCCACGTCTGCCCCGCGAAGCGGTTCGGGCAGCACAAGACCCGCATCCCGGCATCGATGAACCGGCCGCGCCGGGCCCACAGCGCATCCTGAGCCCCGCCCTCGGCGGTGATGACCACGGCCTTCACGCCGCGCCGGATGGCCTCATCCGCCCCGATCACCTCCAGCCCGGCGTGGGTGGTCCCGGTGCCGCGCGGCGTCGTCGTCGATCACGCCGACGATGTGCTCATCGAATCGGGCCAGCCCGGGCCCGGCCCCATGCCGCAGCATCTCCAGCACCCGCCCCGCCCCGCACATGGCGATGGGGACGCACCCCATGCCAACCAGGCGGTCCAACAGTCGGGCGAGTGTCTCACGGTCGGCGGCGGTAGCAAACATGTGCAAGTATCGGCAGGCACACCAACCAAGGACCAGCGGAGCGGCCTGCTGCGCCAACAACCGCCGATGATCTCAGGGGCCCGCAGCTCGAACCTGCTCCACGCTGTTCAAATACTTGCGAAGCCCCTTGAACAACACATAGCCCAGGATCGGTCCGATTGGAACGGCGAGCAAGTAGGCGAAACCAAAAATGTAGATCAGGGGTGCGAGCCTGCGAATACCGGTAAAGGTGCAGAAGCCGCCGATCGCGCCCAGACCTCCGACGACGGCCATCACGGCGTAGAAGGCGGATGGGAGATCATCTCCCGCTGGTTCGGCCTTGATCGCCAGTGCCGTTCCTACCAGTGCCCAAAGCCCGCCAAAAACAACAAAAAGCAGCGCAATCGCTCTTATGTTGCGATAGTTCTTGTAGTCTTCCGGGCTCAGAACGGACTTGGCGTCTGCCATGAGAGACTCCGATTTGCGCCAAACGATTCCGGTACCGCCTGTCAGCGGCACTGTTCAAGTCGCCCCGCATTTCCAACTCCGAAACTCTCGCCTCGATTACTTCCCCGGATACTCATACACCCCCCGCCCAGTCTTATCCCCCAACCTCCCCGCCACCACCAACTGCTTCAATCTCGGGCACGCCCGATACCGCTCGTTGTTGAGCCCATCGGCCAGCACGCCCATGATCTTCTCGCACGTGTCCAGCCCGATGTAGTCCGCCAGACGCAGCGGCCCCATCGGGAAGTTGCACCCGAGTTTCATGATCCCGTCGATCGCCTCCGGCTCCGCGACCCCCTCCATCCACGCGTAGAACGCCTCGTTGATCATCGGCATCAGCACGCGATTGGAGATGAACCCCGCCCGGTCGTTGGCCTTCAGCGGCGTCTTACCCATCTTCGTCGCCAGCCGCGTCGTCCGCTCCACCACCTCCGGCGACGTCGCCAGCCCCGGAATCACCTCCACCAGTTGCATCAGCGGCACGGGGTTGAAGAAGTGCATCCCCACCACTCTCGAAGCCGTCGCCCCGCACGCCGTCGCGATCTCCGTGATGCTGATCGAACTCGTATTCGTCGCCAGCACCACCTTCGGATCGGGATACATCGCCGCGAGTTTGCCGAACAGGTCCTTCTTGACCTTCGCATCCTCGACCACCGCCTCCACGACCCAGTCGCACCCCGTCAGGTTCTCCACCTTGTCCACGAAGTGGATGCGCCCAAGGGCCGTGTCCGCGTCCGCCTGCGACATCTTCCCCTTCTCAACAAACTTCCCCAGCGATTTCTTGTGAACCCCCTTGCACTTGTCGATCGCCCCGGGGAACGAGTCGAACACGCACACATCGAACCCCGACGCGGCCGCGATCTGCGCGATCCCGCCGCCCATCTGCCCCGCCCCGAGAACGCCGATGGTCTTGATGTCGGACATGGTGCAATCCAGAGTGAGAAGTGAACAGTGAGAAGCAACGAAGTCGGACACCCCGAGCCGTAGCATACGGGGAACCCTCGTCCCCTCCCCCCTCCCACCTCCCCCTTCCGCCCTCCCCCCTCCGCCCTCCCATGTCCCGCCTCCCCCAACTCCTCAAACTTCTGGCCGTCGAACCCGGGGGGGGCGATGCCTTCACGCTCTACGGCGTGGCGCAGGAGTACGCCAAACTCGGCGATGCCCCCAAGGCCATCGAGTTCTACGACAAGTGCCTCCTCGCCGATCCCGCCTACTGCTACGCCTACTACCACAAGGCCAAAGTCCAGTCCGACCACGACGACCCCGCCGCGGCCGCCGCCACCCTCCGCACCGGCATCGAGGTCGCCAAGCGCGCCGGCGACGGCAAGGCTCTCAGCGAAATGACCACCTTCCTCGACTCCCTCACCTGAGGCCGGTCGTCCGCACGCATTGCCTTCTCCTTCCCCCTTCCGCCCTCCCCCCCTTCCTTCCCAATGGCCCGACGCGCCGCCAGATTCGAGCCCCCCGACCTGCCCCCGGCCGGCGGCGTGATCTCCGTCATCAACCGCGCCCCCGACGCCCCGGACGTCCTCACCATCCGCGTCGGTCGAAAGTCCGCCGGCCGCATCCACGAGTCCGCCGCGGCCGACCTCGGCATCGACATCGGCGTCACCTGGACCGACCGCATGCGCGACGCCGTCGCCGCCGCCATGCTCCTCGCCTCCGCCCCCGAGTGGGCCATCCACGCCGTCGCCCGCCGGTCCATGAGCCGGGTCATGCTCACCACCAAACTCACCCAGCGCGGCCTCCCCCGCCCCGCCGCCGCCCGCATCGCCGCCGACCTCCAGGCCGCCGGCCTCATCGACGAGAAGTCTTTCGCCGAGGGCGTCGTCGGCTCCACGATCTCCCGCAAGGCCACCGGCACCCGTCTCCTCGTGAACACCCTGCGGGCCAAGGGCATCGAGGGCAAGATGGCCGCCAAAGCCGTGGAAAAAGTTACCCGCGAAGCCGACTACGACCCCCGCGCCGCCGCCCTCGACCTCGCCCGCCGCAAGCACCGCACCATGGGCACGCGCCTCGACCCCCAGGCCCGGCAGCGGCGTCTGTACGGCCTCCTGGCCCGGCGCGGCTTCGACGCCGAACTCTGCCGCGAGGTCGTGGCAACCGTCGTCCGGACCCCGGACGAATAGCCTGCCACGTCCGCCCATCCCGGGGTACCCTCTGCCATGATTCTCCTCCGCCTCGCCCCCGTTGCCCTGCTCGCCGCACTCGGCGCCTGCGCCGGCCCTCTCAACAACGAGCCCGGAATCGGCAACGCCGGCCGATCGTTCGGCAACTCCGTATACACCCCCGCTTCCATTACCAGCGGCCTCCCCTCCACCCCGCCCGAGGGTCTCGAAGCCACCATCGACCAGCGCACCGCCCCGGTCTATCACGCCTCCGGCCCCGTCGGCGCGCCCGGCGCCGCGCCGTCGCTCACCTCCCTCGACCGTGACAACTGGGGCGTCACCCGCATCGATGTCCCCACCGACTCCCCCGCCCCCCAGCCCCGCTTCGCCCGCGACTATCTCATCAAGGCCACCAACCCGCGGGCCCAGGGCAAATACCCCGACGAGCGCACGGCCCTCGGCACCGCCACCACGCGCCACAACAACGAGCAGTTCGTCGAGGCCCTGGTCGCCCCCGCGATCGCGGGCGCGAACGTCGTCATGATGATCCCCCGCATCATCATGGAATCCCGCCCGCGCCAGCCCACCCGCACCGGCGGCGAGGGCTACGAGCGTGCCCCGCGCCAGGTGACGATCGTGAACCCCACCGCCGAAACCCTGCCCGGCCGGCTCATCGAGGGCGACCCCTCCGGCGCGCCCGCCGGCCCGGCGACACCCGGTCCCGCCGCGAGGAAGCCCGTGCCCCTCCCGCCCGCGGGCGCACCGCGCATCATCCGCCCCTTCGCTCCCGGCGAGAAGCCCACCGGCGAGCCGCCCGCCGAGGAACTCCGCCCCGGGGGCGGCATGCCCGCCACCGACATTCCGAGTTCCAAGCCATGACCGCAGGCCAACCCGGGCCTCCCCCGCCGCTCGACCCGCGCGGCCTGCCCACCGGCTATCCCTTCAAGCCCGAGTGGGAAATCACCCCGCGCGACGCCCGCAGCGACCTCGCCGATCCGGCCGCCGCGCCCATTCTGCTCGATTGCCGCAAGCCCGAGGAGTGGCAGGTCGCCCGCATCGCCGGCGCGGTGCTCATCCCCATGGGCGAGATCGAGAAACGCGCCGACGAACTCGAGACCGACGAGGGCACGCGCGACCGCCCCATCATCGTCCACTGCCACCACGGCGTGCGATCCATGCGCGTCACCGCCGCGCTCCGGGCCATGGGATTCTCGGATGTCCGTTCAATGGCCGGCGGCATCGACCTCTGGTCGATCGACGTCGATCCCGGCGTGCCGCGTTACTAGCGCCTCATCGCCCGATCGCCAGCAACTGCTGCATCAACTGGTCGGTCGTCGTGATGATCCGCGACGCGGCCGAATACCCCGTGCTCGCAAGGATCAGGTTCACGAATTCCTGGCTCAGGTCCACGTTCGAGAGTTCCAGCGCTCCGCCCACGATCTTGCCCGTGCCGAGCTCCAGAGGCGTGGTGATCAGCGCCTCGCCCGAGTTGGGCGCGGTTCCGTACACGCTCCCGCCCAGTTCAACCAGACCCTCCGGATTGGTGAACGTCGCCACCGCGACCTGCCCGAGCGTCCGCGTCAGGCCATTGGAGAACGTCCCCGTGATCGTCCCGTCCTGGCCCACCGAGAAGCCCTGGAGCGTTCCCAGCGGCGACCCATCCCCCGAGAGCGCGGCCAGGCTCGAGATCTGGCTCGTGAGCGCCGTGACGCCCGCCGCGGGCCCGTTGAACGACATCTCGAACGACATCGGCGTCGCCGCGCCGCTCCCGGTCCGGTCGATGCTCACCGCCAGCGTCGGCGTGCCGGTGATCCGGCCCGCCGAATCGAAGTCGAGGGTGCCCGTGCCGATCATGTTGTTCACGCCCAGGTTGTCGGGGCTCTCGGCGTAGTAGCGCCACGTGGTGCCGTTGCCCCCCTGCTTGGACTCGAGGGTCATCCGCAGGTTGATCGTCAGCGGCGTGCCGAGCGAGTCGTAGGCCACCATGCTCGTGAGGATGCTCTCCCCGTCGGCCGTCTGCGGCGTGGCGACGCTGAAGGGCGTCGAGGCCGGACCGACGCCCCCGCCGAGCACGACATTGGCCGACTTCACGTCGATGCTGTTGGTCGTCCCCGTGTTCCCGACGATCGAGATCACGCCGGTGGCCGGGTCGAGGGCGGCCCCGGGCGTGGAGCCGTCGGGGTTGTTGCCGGTCGTCGTGCTGATGTTCAGCGCGTTGTTGACGAACGCCAGGAAGTCCTGCACCGTGCTCGAGGCCGTGACGGTGTACGTCGAGTCCGCGACGTTCTGCGTCCCCTTCTTGGCGCCGGTGATCGTGATGGTCTGCCCGGCCGTCATCAGCGCGTTGCCCGCGCTGGCCGGATCTTCGATGTCCACCAGTCGCGTCGTGGTTTCCAGCTGGTTGCCGGGCCCGGGGGCCGGAACCGCCGTGCCCAGCGCGCCCAGCGCCCCGAAGTTCGTCAGGCTCCCGTGCGTCGGCACCGAACCGCCCGCGTTCAGGTTGCCGCCCAGGCGGATGTTCTTGGTCGCCTCGGCCAGCGTCATGATGCCCACGGGGATGTTGATGTCCTGCAGGACGCCCGTCACAACGTTGAAGCTCGAGTCCACCCCGAATCCCTGCACCCGGTCGCCGCCGATGGTCACCAGGTCGTTGGTGTTGTTCTGGCGGAACGTCCCCGCCCGGGTGTAGAGCTGAGAGCCCGCCCGGTTCACGATGAAGAACCCGGCCCCGTCGATCGCCAGATCGCGCGGGTCTCCCGTCGTCGAGAGCGACCCGGCCGTGAAGTTCCGCTGCGTCCCCGCGATCTGCACGCCCAGGCCCACCTGGTTCGGGTTCGAGCCGCCCGTGTTCGTCCCGGGGGGCGAGCCCGACGAGAGCGTCCGCGATACCTGCGTCGAGAAGAGCATCCGGCTCGACTTGAACGCCGTCGTGTTCACGTTCGAGATGTTGTTGCCGATGACGTCGAGGTTGCGGGCGTTGACGTTCAGCGCCGAGAGGCCGGTGTAGAACGCGGTGGTGGAGGCCATGAAGCGACTCCCGAAAACGAAGGAAGGGGCCGGGGGTGGTGATCCATTCGGGCTCCGCCCGTCGGTCCTGCGTGGCTCGCGAGCGGCGTGCCACTCCGGGCAGCCCCACGCGAGCCTGTCTGCGTGCGCCTACGCGCCGGAAAGATCCGCCAGCAACCGCACGAGGCTCTGGTTCTGCGCCAGGCCCGCTGGCGGTCGGGCGGTTGTTGCGCCCGCGGTCTGCACGCCCACCGGTTCGCCCGTGCGGAAATCCCCGAGGTCCATCGCCCCATCGATGCCCGCGATCACACCGTTCTCGGCGCTCGCCGCGCCGACGATGCTCCTCGCGTGCACGTCCAGGATCAGCCGCTGCCCGTCGATGCTCACCATCGCCGTGCGAACCCCCGCCGCCTCGAGCTTGTCCGCCCCCAGGCTCAGCCGCGCCAGCTGCTCATCCGTGCACGACACCTCCGCGTCGCCCGCGACGGTCACGGGGGCCGTGCTCGCCAGCGTCCCATCGCGAGCCTGGCGCAGCAGGTCGGCAAACGCCGCCTGCGTCGCGCCCGTGGCCGGGGGACCGGCCGCACGCATCGAGTCGGGCCGCACGCCCGAGCCGAGCATCCTGAGGAGTTGTGCCGAGGTGGTGTTCACGTGAGGGTCCGCGTGCCTGAGAAACCGGCGTCAGTTCTGCCCGCCCGAGGATTGCGTCGGATCCGTCGAGGGCGGCGTTGTCGGTGGCGTCACATACGTCGGGGGCACGACCGTTCCCGTCGGCGGGGGGGTCGGCGTCGGCGTGGGCGTGGGCGTGGGCGTGGGCGGATTCGTCGCGCCGAGCGGGTCGTAGATCTCGCTGATGTTCTTGAACGACACCCGCGACCCGTCCGACAGGTTCAGCACCGGGCCGCCGGCCGTCTGGCTGATCGAGTTGACGAACCCCTCCGCGCCCGCGAAGTTGTCCGTGAACCCGACCACGTACTTGCCCAGCAGCGATCCCGCCGTGGAGAGCTGCCCCTGCGTCACCACCGTCTCCAGCTTGGTCTGCAGGGCCAGGTCCGCCTCGATGTTGCGGATGCTCGAGAACTGCTGGAGCAGCGCGCTCGAGTCGTTGGGCTTGAGCGGGTCCTGGTTGCTCAACTCCGTGAGCATGATCTTCACGAAGTCCGAGCTCGTCAGCTCGTTGAACCGGCTCGGCGGCGCGCCCGGCGCGCCCGGCGATGCGGTCGTGTCCAAGGTCGAGGCGATCGATGAAGCGGCCATGCGGAGTTCTCCCGTTCGTCAACCCCCGATCACACCAGCGCATCGACGCGGATGTTCCCGTCCGCGTCCACCGTCCAACCCGCGGCCCCGGTGAGCCAGACCGGACGCTCACCGAGGCCGCCGATCGGAATGTCGTTGCCGGTCTCCGCCGAGGACCCACGCGAGGCTCCGCCCGCGGGCGCGCCGAAAGGCAATGGCGCGGCCTGTTCCCGACCACTCGCAAACCCCGAGCCAGGGTCTCCCCCCCCGGCACGGCCATCGGGAGCCACCTCCGGAACAAACGCGCCCAGGTCCGGCTCCGGAAGGCGCGGAGATTGCGCAACCACCACCTCGTCCACGCGCAGCCCTCGCCCCTCCAGCGCGGACTTCAGCGATTCGATCGACCCGCCAAGCAGCCCCTTGGCCCGCGACGACGACGCCTCAAACCGCGCCCGCACGCCCCCCGTGCCGCTCTCGAAGCGGATCTGCACCCTCAACTGCCCCAGGTTCGCCGGGTGCAACCGAAGCACCACCGCCCCCGTCCCCATGACCATGGAGTCCGTTGCCGCCGTGGCCTGCTGGATCGCCTGCGCAATGCCGCGCTCCACCTGCTGCCCCAGCAGCCGCTGGTAGTCCTGATTCGCCGCCGCGTGGGCCTGGGCCTGCTGCGGGACCGGATTGAGACTCGCCGGCGAATGGGCCGGGGCCAACGCCCGCAGCATCTCCGCCGAGGGCGATGCCTGCACGCCCTGAACTCCCTCAACCCGGGGTGCATCGGGCACGCCCTCCGCCGCCTGAGCCGCCGGCGCGCCCGCCACAGCCTCCGCGAGCTTGGTGGCGTTCGCGGTCGCCTCAACCCGCGGAGCCTGCGGCACGCCCCCCTGCGCAGGCGTAGTCACGGGCTGCTTCACGGGCGCGGGCACAAACTCTGGGTCGTCTTTCCGATCCGACGCCGACCCCTCTCCGGCGGTCGTTGCCGTGCTTGGCCGCGAACCCGATTCCGACGCCGGCGTCACCGGCTCGGATCGAGACTCAGCCGGCACCTGTTCCCGAGCGTGCGCTCCTGCCTTGCCCGCGTGCGACGCCTCGATCGGCTTCGGCTTGGGGTCCGCGGCGGAGTTGGCCTCGTGCGTGCGAACGGCCTTGCCATCGACTTCCACCTCCGCGGGACGCTCCGCCCGCTTGGCCTCTCCCTTCGCAGCGTTCCCGCCCGCGCCCGCCACCGGCTCCCGCGCGCCCGCTCTCACACTCTCCGGTTCGTTGTTTGCCGCCTCGGCTGTCGCCGCCTCCGGCCCCACGGGCGCCCGCACCTGTGCCGAAGACTTCGCGTCGGCCGGCTTCGACGCCGGCAACGTTGTCCCGGCGTGGTCGTCGGGAAGAGGCAGTGCCTCGGGCGCGTCGTTCGCGGCTGGGTTCGCCTGCACCGGAACGGCCGGGATCTCGGCCGGCGGCGGCGCAACCTCGACCGGCCGAACGGCCACATCGACGGCCCGCTCGACAGGCTTCTGATCGGGCTGCGCGTTCTTGTCCTCGGTCTCGGCCCGATTCTTGTCGGCGCCTTCCGTTTGCGCGGCATCCGGCGACTCGCCCGCTTCGTCCTTCGGAGCGGCATCGTCGCTCGCATCCGCCCTCTGATCCTCGGCGTGCGCCTTCTCCTCGGTTCGCTTGGACTTTCTCGGCTGCGGCCTGCTCCCCTCGGCATGGTCGGGTCGATCCCGCTCTACCTTCGCCTTCGGCGTGGGCTCGGCCTCCGCCGCCTTGCCTTTTCTGTCCCGCAGCGTCTGCGCAAAGTCCGCCTTCTTTCCGGCCGAATCCGCCTTGGGCACGCCGATTTCTGCGCTCGGGCCGATCTTCGATCCCCCCAGCCGCCACTTGATATCCAGCACCGCCGCGCCGCCGAAGAGGCTAGCGGCCTGGCTCGAGGCCCCCGTTTGTGCGAGTTGAACCGGTTGGGTCATTGGCGGATACCTGAGAGGAGGAGAGTGCGGCGGGAACAACAACCCCGCGTGTCCTCAATCGCTCAAGCAAATCCGCTGCCAGCGCCGCATCGTCCTTCACGAACTCCGCCATCACCTTCGTCCGTTTCCCCTCCTCCATCTTCGTCAGATACGCCACAACCTGGTCCGTCTCATGGACATCCAGCAGCGCCCGAAGCACCTGCTTGGCGTCCCTGGGCTTCTGCCCCTCGAGCGTCGCCAGCGCGATCAGGAACTGCTTGTTCCCATCGGTCGCCATCACCTTCCGCCGCTCCTCCGCGAACGCCAACCGGTTCGCCTCCAACCGCTTCTCCCGCTCATCCAACTTGGCGATCTGAGCCATCAGGCTCGCCCGCAGGTTCTCGAGTTCCTGCTGCTGGCGCAGCACCACCTGCAGCCGCTGATCCTCGCGGAACTTCTGGTCCTCGATCTTCTCCGCCGCGCTCTCCGGCGGCTGGGCCATCTTCGCCGCCTCGGCCGCGGCAACAGCCTTCGCCCTCGCCTCGGCCTCGGCCGCCGCTTTCTCCGCGGCCTCCTGCGCGATCGTCTTGGAGAACGTCTCCTTCAGCGCCGTCGCCCGTTGACGATTCAGCCGATCGCTCGCCCTCAGCCACACCACCACGCCCGCGAGCGCGATGATGTTGATCAGGGCCAGCGCGGCAAGGATGTTCCAAACGGTTTTCATGGGTCACCAGGCGCCTTCAGTACTCGATCGAACGTACCCCTGCGTCGCCGCCTCATCGACGGCCTTCGTCTCCGCCCGATTCTGCTCCACCCGCCACTCCTCCCGGCGCTTTTCCTTGAGCAGCTCCACCGCACGCCGATCCGTCGCGGCCTTCAGCAAGTCCTGCCGCGCCCGCTCCAGACGCCGATACACCCCCGCCAGTTCCAGCGCGGCCAGCCGTGCCTGCGCCGACATGTGCAGCGACGCTCCCGCCTGCATGCGGACCTCCGGCACCACCACCGGCCCCGCGTTCCCGCCGCCCAATCGCGTCCGCAGGTCGCGCTTGGCCTGATCCATCTCCCGCTGGAGGAACCGCAGGCGATCCTCGATCCCCAGCCGCCGCCGCTCCAGTTCGGCGACGACCAGTTGTTTGGCCTGCTCGATGCGCTCGCGCTGGTCGAGCACGGGCTGGAGCCGGAATGTGAACTTCGCCGCCATCGATGCCTCTCCCGTGGACCGCTACCTACTGCTTCCCGCCCTTCGCCAATCGCTGAAACTCCGCCCCCGCCTCGATCGCCAGCTTCACCATCCGTGTCCGCGACACCTCGAACGGTTCCGTCTCCCGCGATCCCTGCTGCAACAGCTCGATCAGCCGGTCGTGGTACTTGATCGCCACATCCGTCACCGGGCTCGATCCCTTCGCGTACGCCCCGATCTGGATCAGGTCCTCCGCCTCCCGGTGCGCCGCCAGCAGCCGGATCACCTGCCGGCGCGCGTGCACGTGCGCCTCATCGCACACATCATCCGCCACGCGGCTGATCGAGTCGAGCACATCGATCGCCGGATAGTGCCCCCGCTGCGCCAGTTTTCGCGACAGGATCACGTGCCCGTCCAGAATGCCCCTCGCGGCATCGGCAACCGGCTCGGTCATGTCGTCGCCCTCCACCAGGATCGAATACAGCCCCGTGATACTCCCCCCCTCCCCCGCCCTGGCGGGGGAGGTGTCCGAGCGAAGCGAGGACGGAGGGGGAGTGACGGATGTTTGCGGTGCAATCGCCCCCGCCCGCTCGAGCATCCGCGCCATCGCCGCGAACACGCTCGGCGTATACCCGCGAGTCGCCGGCGGCTCCCCCACGCTCAGCCCGATCTGCCGCTGCGCGTGCGCAAACCGCGTGATCGAGTCCATCAGCAGCATCACGCTCCTGCCCTGGTCGCGGAAATACTCCGCCACGCTGCACGCCACGTGCGCCGCCCGCACCCGCAGCAGCGCCGACTCATCGCTCGTGGCCACCACCAGCACGCACTTCTTCCGCCCCTCCTCCCCCAGCGTGTGCTCGATGAAGTCCTTCACCTCGCGACCACGCTCGCCGATGAGCGCCACCACGCTCACGTCCGCCGCGGTTCCCCGCGCGATCTGACCCAGCAGCGTGCTCTTGCCCACGCCCGGGCCCGCGAAGATCCCCAGCCGCTGCCCCCGTCCCAGGGTCGTCATCAGGTCCATCGACCGCACGCCCGTCGTCAGCGCCCGCGTGATCCGCGTCCGACGCATCGCCGAGATCGGCTCCGGGTCCAGCGGGCGCGGCGTGAGCGCGTGCAGCGGCCCCGCCCCGTCGATCGGCCTCCCCAACCCGTCCACCACCCGCCCGAGCATCGACCATCCCACCCCCACCGTCGGCTGCGCGTGCAGCCCCACCACCGCGTCCCCCGACCGAACGCCCCC
>CALMPG010000156.1 GCA_937871915.1 uncultured Phycisphaerales bacterium | reverse complement strand
CGGGATGCTGCCAAGCCGCCTGCGGCGCAGAAGGACGGCAAGGGCGCAGGTGGCGCAAAGCCCACGGGTGTGGCAGGGGCAGGAGCGGGCGGGGGGGCCCCGAAGCCCCGCAAACCAAGGTCGGGGGAAGGGGTGGCCCCCCCGCCACTCTGTGGCGGGTCTTTGTCTTCGCCTTACGACGCGGCCGCCGCCCCACGCTTGGACCCGCTCACACGAGCGTCTCCGGCGGACTCCGTGAGCGGAGTGTACCCGATCATCCCCCCCACCTCCGCCCGAAGCGCCGCCCGATCCTCCACCGAGAGCCGAATCCCATCCGTCCCAACCTCAACCCGCGTCTGCACCGCCCGGAACTCTCCATCCTCGCCCAGCGTGCTCACAATCGCCGATTGACGAGGGTCCTTCGCCGCCGCCGCGCTCAACGGCACGCGCTTCGTATCCCGGATCAGTGAGACGTCGTCCGTCCGGGCCTCCAGCGTCGGCCCCCCGTCGAACGGGTCCACAAGGTCCTTGTACGCAAATCCCAGTTTCTCCAGCATCCGGCGGGCCGGCAGCGTCTCCGGCCCGACCGTCCCGATCACGCTCCGCGCTTCGGGCGCCAGCAGCGTCAGATAGATCTCCTCGCGCGGCAACAAAGCCGTGATGAACTCCTTGGAATACTGGCAGAACGAATCCGCCTCGGCGTACGTCAGGTTGATGAACCGCCGCCCCAGATACTCCCACAGCGTGTTCTGCCCGTCCGGCGTCACCGGTCCCATGAGTTCCGCGATGATCCGATCCGCGAACAACTCCCGGTGCAGCGCGACGAAGTGGAACCGCACCAGCGACAGAAACCGCCCCAGCCGCGCCTTGTGCCCGCGGTGCGTCGGCGACAGAATCAGCCCGCCGATCTCCGTCGGCCCGGTCTCATCCAGAAACAACCTCGCGGTCACGTGCGACGCCCCCATCTGGAGCGTCTGGGAGAACATATCTTTCTTCGACAGCCGCAGCGACACGTTCGGCCGCCCCGGCCCCCCCATGTGCGCGATGATCTGGCTCGTCCCCAGAATCCCGCCGGCCTCGGTGTCCTCCAGCACGAACATGAACAGGTCCGACCGCGACACCGCGGCTGCCAGCCCGTCCTCCCCCCCACTCTTCCCTCCCGAATACACCGGCCCGGCCCCGCGATCCTGGGTACCCCGCCATTCCGTGTCGGGTTTCCGGCCCGACGATTCGCCAACCAGGTGCCGATCACCCGTCCCCGCCTTCGCAAAGCACTCCGCGCTCCACGTCGCCTTGTCCGCGATGATGTCCTTGTCCGCCGGAAGATTGATGAAGTGCACCATCTTCGCCAGCTTCAGCAGCGTCGGAACATCTTCGGTAGTCGCACGGCGCATGACGAACATGAATCAACCCTCCGCCGCGCAGGAAGCCAGGCCCTTCTCGATGCACGCCATCACCCGCGGCCAGTCCTGCTCCTTGAACACCCCCAGAGGCGGGAGCATCCGGATGTGGTACGGCCCGTGCCCGCAGTAGAACACCACCACTCCCGCGTCAAAGAAGTGCTTGCACGCCTTGACGACCCTCTCCTTCACACCGCCGAACGGCGTGAACTTCATCATCCCGCCCGTCCCCCCCACGATGTCCGCCACCCTCGCGTTCGCCGGGAACCACTCCGGATGCCGGGCCGCGATCTCGCGGATCCCCTTGGCGAATGCGGCATGGTGCCCCGCGATCACCCCCTGTGGCCCGTAGTAGCCCCCATCCCGCAGCCGCTCCAGCACCCGCGTTCCCAACCGGAACGCCGGCGTCGAACTCGTGAACGTCCCCGAGAGCAGCCCCGGCCCCGGGTTGTACTCCTCGGTGAAGAGCGTCGCGCACGCCTGCGTCATCTTCCCGACGCAGAACACATCCACATGCTCGCCCAGGTCCATCGCCTCGTACGCGAACATCCCCGTCGTCCGCCCGAACGTCTGGATCTCATCGTCCCACACCGCGATCTTCCCATCCCGGCACACCCTGATGAGTTCAAGGAAAAACTCCCGCGGTGCGGTGTTGAAGCCCCCCTCGCCCTGCACCAACTCGAAGATGAAGCACGCGTGCTGCCTGGGATACCGCCCGACATACTCCCGCAGCCGCGACACGCAGTAGTCGATCTGGCGTGTCTGCCCGGACATATCCCCCGCCGACATCCCCTTCGCCGCGGCCTCGTCGTAGAACGGCATGTAGTCCACCAGTGTCGAGAGCGGCAGGCCGACGCGATTCGCCGCGGCGTCGCCGATCTGGCTCATGGTCACCGAGCGCCCCATGAAGCAGTCCTTGAACGCGATCACCCGCGACGCCGGGGCGTGCTTCTGGTAGCACACCTTCAACGCGTTCTCGTTGGCCATATTCCCCGACGTGGACGAGTAGCAATACTTTAGCCGGCTGTTCCGCTTCGCCAGCGACAGCAGCGTCTCGGAGAACTCGTACGGCTCCCACCCCGACTGCAGGTTGCCGTGCTGGAGCGTGTCGTTGATCGACGCCGCCACGCCCGTCCGCACCTGGTCCGCATCCGAGTGCCCGAAGAAGTACACCCCGATCCCGCAGATCATGTCCCACTTCACCGACCCATCCATCAACTCCACCAGCGCGCCGTTGCCCACGCCCGAGCCCAAATACGGACACAGCAGGGCCCGCCCGCGCGTCTCCCCCGCCCGCTTCAGAAACGCGTCGTACGACTCCTTCAATCCCGGCGCGGCCGGGCGGATGTCGGTGATCTTCGCCGACCTCGCCTGCACCTCGCGCACGATCTGATCAACCGCCGCGGCGATCGCCGGGCTCGACGCCAACTCCGCCCCGACCGTCGTCGCGGCCGCGGGAGAAGTGGATGGCTGGGGTTTGGAAGTCATCGTGGTAGCGGTAGACATGGATCGATCCTGACCAAAGTCGAAGTCACGCACATGGTCCGAGAACTGTGAACCAACTGTAGAAGCCGAATCACCTATCGACCGACGCCCGCATCAGCACCACGGCCAGTAACTGACATCGCTCCACCAGGCTCGACAGGTCGATCCACTCCTGCGGTGTATGCAGCCTCCCGCCCCGAACGCCGAGGGTGTCCAGCGTTGGAAGCCCCGCGGCCTGCATGAGGTTCCCGTCGCACACGCCCCCGGTCTTGGCAAGCGGCAGGGGCTGTCCAAGGTCCCCCGCGGCATCGACGCACATCCTCGCGAACCCCTCGACCTCGGGCGTGAGCGGCTTGGCCGGTCGCCCGATGTTCATGCGAGCCGTCACGCTCGCCCCGGAATCTCTCACGCCCTCAAGACCCTTGAGCCGCGTTTCGAACGCCTCGGCATCCGCCGGCGTGGTGAATCGCACGTTGCCCCACGCACGCGCCAAGTCCGGAACCACATTCGTGGCCTCGTTTCCCTGCAACGGCCCGATGTTCACGATCAGCCCATTTTCGGGCCTGCCCATCTTCGTGATCTCGAGCACCAGCGCCGCCAACTCCGTCACCGCGGACACGCCGGACGCAAAGTCCCTCCCTACATGCGCGGCCCTGCCCCGCACTTCGATCATGAACTGCGCGCTCCCTGCCCGCTCAACAACCAGTCCGCCCTCCGCCGCGGCGGGCTCGAGCGCGATCCCGAGACCACCCCGCTTCGCCACCCTCGTCGCTACCTCGCGAATGGTCTTCGCGCTGCCGTAACTCCCCGTCTCCTCATCGCTGTTGAGCACCAGCGTCCACGCCAGCGCGTGCTCCACCTCGTGGAGAGCCTCCAGCGCGGCCATCGCCACCACGAGCCCCCCCTTCATGTCCACACATCCCGGTCCGGTGGCGGTCCTGCCATCCGAAGAAATGGTCAACTCGCGAAAGCCGCCCCGCGGGTCGTGAACCGTGTCCAGGTGCCCGGCGATCAGAATCTCTCTCCTTTCGAGAATGCACTCGCGATCGCACACCAAGGTCGGCGGCACAGCCTTGCCCGCGGTCTCGCCATACAACCACGCGGGACGAGGCGTGCAGACCGCCAGAGCGGTGCCCGCCCCCAGCGCCGCCGCGCGCGTGGCGAATCGTTCCCGGGTCTCCGACAGCGCATCCACGTTGCCGCCCCCCGTCGGCAACCCAACGTGCAAGCGCAAGTCCTCCAGCAGCGCACTCTCGCGCTTCCGGATCAGATCGCACACCCGCTGCTCCCGCTCGCTCAACGCCATAGTCGCTCCTCACCGTCGCGCAGCCGTCCATTCATCGCGCCCGATCCCGTACAGCACCGAGTCCTGATACTCTCCAAACCGCTTCACATGCTTGGGCAAACAGCCCTCGCGCTTCAGCCCCGCTTTCTCCAGCACCCGCCCCGACGCCGGATTGCTCCCAAAGTGGCTCGCGTTGATTCGGTTCAGGTTCAGCGTCCCGAACGCGTACCGGATCATCCCGATCGACGCCTCCGTCGCGTACCCCTTGCCCCAGAACGGCACCCCGAACCAATACCCCAGTTCCGCCCGATCGTGCGCCCGAGTGATCTGCAGCCCGATCGCCCCGACAAGCGGCCCGCCCGCCTCGCACACCGCCATCACCGCCGCCGTCCCCGCCAGCCGATGCCCCTCGTGCGACTCGATCCACCCGATCGCATCGTGCAACCCGTACGGGTGCGGCACCGTCAGCGTCGTCGCCGCCACTCGTCGGTCCCCCGCCAGCGTCATCACCGCCCCGGCATCGCGCCCCGAGAACGGCCGCAACACCAATCGCTCGGTCCGCACCTCCTCTCCGCCGGTCACATGCCCCACCGTCGGCCTCGCACCCGGGCCTCGCTCGTAGTACACCTCGACCACCGGCGGCCCGTCCAGCAGCGCCCGCCATCGCTCCAGATACCCCGCCATCTCGGTGTCGTTCGTCACCCGCTCGCGATCCGCGAGGTACTTCATCTCGCTCGCGTACTCGACGATCTCGATCAACCTCGTCGGATCCCCCTCTTCCTCCACCAACCGCACCCGAATCCCGCCGGGCGCCTCGTAGAACGGGATCGCCTCGCGCAGAAACGCATCAAACGCCGCACGCTTCTCTTGCGACACCCGAATCCGAAGATGCACACCGACTCGTCCGGACATGCCGGGAGGGTACGGCGCGCTCCCGATCATCGATTGGGCCACTCTCCCTCGAACACATCCACCGCCTCGCCGCTCATGAAAACGTGATCGGTCGCCTCATCCCACCGGATCCGGAGTTCTCCTCCCAGCACCTCAACCGCCACATCCCGGTCGAGCTTCTGTTCCAGCACCCCCGCGACGGCCGCCGCACACGCGCCCGTGCCGCAGGCCTGCGTGATCCCAGAGCCCCGCTCCCACGTGAGCATCTTGGCCCGGTCGCGTGCGATCACGTCCACGATGTGAACGTTGACACGCGAAGGAAAGATCGGATGATCTTCCAACCACGGTCCGATGGCGGCGATCAGTTGGTCCTCGGGATGCTCAAACTCAACCGGGCCCCAGAAGACCACGTGTGGATTGCCCATGGACACGCACGTTGCGGTCGGACCGAGTGGAATCTCGCCCACGCCCTGCCCCTTCGCAATCGCATCGAGCGATTCCCAGAGAAACTCGGTCCGCGGCACCCCGACCACAACTCTGCGCCTGGTGTCAAGCTGCACAGGAATGCGCTCGGCCTCGAGGATCGGCTCGCCCATGTCCACCGTCGCCGCCACCACCCTGCCCGCCACCACCTCGCACTCGATGCTCAGCACCCCGCGCCCGGTCTCGACCAGCATCGGATTCGCCCCCACGCCCAGCCGGTCATGGGCAAACTTCGCCACGCATCGCACACCATTCCCGCACATCTCCGACTCCGACCCATCCGCATTGAACATCCGCATGCGGACGTGCGCCGAGGTGGCCGTCGGACGACACACCACGATCACCCCATCCGACCCGATCCCCTTGTGCCGATCGCTCATCGCCCGCACCAGTTCCGCCCACCCCGGCTCAACCACCCGGCGCGCGATCCCCACCTCCGTGACCCCATCCAGGTACACGTAGTCGTTCCCGCACCCGTGCATCTTCACGAACTTCACGGCGCATCCTCCCGGCGCGATTCCGCCGTGCTCCACCAATCGGGGATGCTGTACTGACGCCGCGGCTCAAACATCGCCCGCAACGCCCCTTCCGCCGCAAACATCACCATCACCACCACCACCCCCGCCACGATCCCCCCCTTGATCCACCGGCACGTCCGATCGACCCGCAGCCCGTCCCCCGGCACCCCCACAAGCCGCGCCAACCGCCGCTGCCGGCTCGCGATGGACCCATGCCGGAAACTCCGGCGCTCCCTCGCGATGTGATTCTGCCGCGCCACGGACTCCAGCGCCCCCGCCATCGCCTCCACCGACTCCGCCGTCACCGCTCTTGCCCCCGGATCCTCCGTGCTCAGCGCCTTCACCGCGAACGCGTCCGCCTGCCACTCAAACCGCCGGCTCACCCACCCGAACGCCCCGAACCCCGCCCCCAGCACCACGATCATGGCCAGTGCCTCCATCCCCCCCGCCGCCGTGCTCATCGGCCCCGCCGCCCCCGGCACGGCCCGCCCCACCATCCACGCGCCCATCCCGAACACGAGCATGAACACCCCGGCCGCCAGCCCTCCCAGCCCCATCGTCGCCAGCAGCGCCCCGACCATCCACGGGATGTGGTGGTGCTTGGCGTGCCCCACCTCGTGACCCATCACGCCCTCCACCTGCCGCTCCGGCAACTGGTCCAGCAGGGCGTCGGTCAGCATGATGTACCGCAGCGGCGCGGCCAGCCCCATCGCCACCCCGTTGAGCATCGTCCCGTGCGTCCGCCATACCAGCAGCCCGCGCACCCGCACTCCCGCCCGCTCACAGATTCCCATGAGCCGATCCCGCATCCGCCCCGGCCCCAGCGGCACCGCATCCCACACGAACCGCAGGAGCAGCGGCGAGACGGCCAGCACGACCAGCACCCCCGCCAGTTGCCCACCCATACGAACCGAGTCCTTGAGCCCCGAGCCTCGCACCCACCGTCCAAAGTCCCCGACCACCCCGGGCCCGGAGCCATCGATCACGGCGCGCCACACATGCCCCCACGCACCGATGAGCATCAGCGGGATCAGGATGAACAGCACCTGGTGCCGGATGTTCGACCACACAAACTGCCACCGAGAGGGCACCGGATACGCCGGGTGCCCATCGTCGAGAATCCGCACCCACATCGACTCCCGCAGCCGTCGCTCCATCGGATAGAACGACCACCACCCCGCGATGATCGCCAGCAGCGGGGGCACGATCGCCAGAAACTCCGAGAGCAGCACCCGCTCCTGGCCGATGATCCCCCGCACCTGCTCCAGCCAGTTCGCCGAGAACACCGCCGCCCCGTGCGTCGCCACCACCACCAGCCGCGACGCCGCCAGCGTCCGCTCCGCCCGCCCCACCGCCCGGAGCGACCCCCGCTTGTCCATCTGTGTCCCCGCGGCCATGCACACGACATGGACCACCACCGCGATCAGGAGATACGGCACGATCACCGCGGCCATCCCGCCCCACGAAAACGCCACCGCCCCCGCCGCTCGCCCCGGCCCGTCGAGATCATCGTGGATGTACACGATCGCCAGCAGCGCGATCAGCCAGAGTTGCAGCACCGCGGATTCCTTTCCTGCCCCACCCTGCCCGGCCCGCCGTCAGCGGCCCATCGCAATCTCCCCAAGGTCGATCACCACCCCGTTGTTCTGGTAATAGTCCACATCCATCACGCCCTCACGAACGCTGGTGAACACCAGGCAGTTGCGCCCGTGCGTGGTCGCGTACTCAAGGTCTCCCCTGCCCGGCCCGGCATAGTCCGAGTTGTTGGGCTTCTGCACGTGGAAGTGGTAGTGCGCGATCGCCCGCGGGCTGTCCTTGAACATCGCCTCCGCCGCCATGAACGTCCGGTCGTCCTTCCGCTCCGTCGTGCGCGGCGGATACGACCGCAGCGCAAACGCCCCCGGCCCCGCGACCACCTTCGCCCCCCGCACCGAGCCGGGCACGACGCCCCCCTGATCCGCCGACCACAGCACCCCGCCATACTCCGTCGAGGTGTCGGCCCGATCCACCATCGCCTGCGCGAACAACTCCCCCACCACCGCCGGAGAACGCAGTGCCTCATCGATCACCAGGATCGACAGCAAGTCTCCCCACACCAGTTGATCCGCCCAATCGCGCGGCGTCTCCCGGCTCTTCCCGTCCATGCCGACGGAACCCTCGGTGTTGAGCCAGACCCTCCGGCCCGAGAGCCGCCCCGTGAGTTCGGCGAAGAGTTGCTCGCGGCTGGCCCCCAGCCAGTCCGACCGATTGGCCGCGGCCCACCGGATCGGTTCGAGGTGGCGCAGCCGCAGGCCCGCCCGTTGCCCCGTCCCCAGTTTCGCCACCGCGCTGCTCGTCTCGCTCCACCACGACGCGTTCCTCTTGTCCTTCTCGTCCATCAGGCCGCGCAGCCACCCGAGTTCCGAGCCCGTGATCGGCACAACCGCCATCTCACGCGCGCACCTGTTGATGTCACGAACGAGCGGGTCGCTCGACGACTCCCCCGCCGCGAGCACCGTGCGACGGCTCCCGTCGGGGTCGATCCGCCCGAGCAGTTCCCACGCCGCCTGACGGCTCTTCTCCGCGCTGTCGTCGGGTATCTTCGGCGCACCGTTCTCCGCCGGATGCACGAACACATCGAACACCGCGCCGGCCACATCCTTGTCCGGATGCAGCGCGGCCAGCGCCGCCCGCTCCGGCCGCTGGTCGTCCGGCGGCACCGGCACCGTCCGGGCGTACGACCGGACCAGCGACGCCGACAGGCTCTTCCACTCCGGATCCCCCGCGCGGGCCCGGATCGCCTCGCTCATCGCCGTCACCAGCCGCCACTGCGACTCGGTCGGCAGCCGCAGGGCCAGAAACTTCCGCGTGTCCGCCATCCCCTCCGCCGTGGTGTCCGTCAGCAGCAGCGCCAGCGCCCGCTCGCGAAGAACCTCCGGCGCGGAACTCTTCCATAGCACGTCCTTCGACGCCGTTCGCGCCGCCCTCAGGGTCGCCGGATCCGCGCCCGCGTCCGTCCACACCGACTCGAGCGCCATGATCCGCTGATTGGCCTGGAGCTCCTTGTTCGCCACATCCACGGTTCCCTGGCCCGTCATGCCCCTGGGCTGGCCGGAGCAGGCGCCCAGGCCGACGATGGCGACCGAAAGGACGGCCGGGGCGACGAGTCGCGTGAATACCCGATGGTTCGAAGTGCTCATTGGTCGGAGTTTAGGACGCGCGCCCGACGCGCCCCCAACCCGCGGCCGAACCCGTCCATCCCACCCGCCCACGACTTTTCCACATCCCCCCAACATCGTGCCGGAATCGTTCTACCATTGCCTCGACGTGGATCGGAATCGCACACCACAACTCTCCCCCTCGCCCGCCACCGCCCAGGGCCCGTCCTCGAGTTCGCTCGAGGACAAGGTCAGGCGGGTGATCGAGCTGATCCGCCCGGCCGTGCAGGCCGACGGGGGCGATATCGAGTTTGTGGGCCTGACCCCCGACAACTTCGTGCAGATCCGCATGCACGGCGCCTGCGTCGGCTGCCCCTCCTCGACGGTCACCCTCCAGACCGGCATCGAGCGGAATCTCAAGGCCCACATCCCCGAGGTCAAGGGCATCCGGGCCCTGGATCCCTGAACCGCCCGCCCTGTGGCCGACCCGGATTCCGGGCGGAATTTCCCCGACCGGGCAAAATCCCCTTCCCACAACCGACAGATCTGTTATCATTCCGCCGGAGGTCACGGCCGCAGGAAGAGCGTGCCGCGAACAAGCCGGACGTATTCGCGTCGGGCAACACGAAGGGACTGGAGGTCCGTCATGCTGGTCATCACGCGTCGGGAAGGTGAGGAGGTCGTCATCGGCGACCCGAGCAACCCCATCGGGGTCGTCCGCATCGCATCCATCAAGGGTGACCGCGTCCGCGTCGCCTTCGACTTCCCCCGCAACATCGACGTGCACCGGCGCGAGGTCGCCAACCAGATCAACGAGGAGCGCCCCAGCGTCGCGGGAACCATCAAGCCCACGGCCGCGTCGGGCTGAGCCCGATGGCATCGAGGCGAGAGCAACCCAGGCACCAAGCCACGACCAAGACCCCGGGCCAGGATCCGGGGTTTTTCGCATGACGCCTTGATCGCCGATGCCTTCCTACTCCGCCTTCCCGCCGCTCATGTCGTAGATCCACGCATCCCCATGGCGCGGCCAAGCAACGACCTCGCCCTTGCCGAAGAACAGCCCGAGCTCCCGCTCGGCCGCCTCGGGGCTGTCGGAGCCGTGGATCAGGTTGAACGAGTTGGAGACGCCGAAGTCCCCGCGGATGGTGCCGGGGTTGGCCTTCGAGCCGAACGTCGCGCCCATCATGGCGCGGGCGATGGTGATCGCCCCGTTGCCCCGCAGGGCGAGGACGAGCACCGGGCTGGAGGTCATGAACTTCACCAGCCCCGCGTAGAAACCCTTGGTCTTGTGGGCCTCGTAGTGCGTCTCGGCCAGCGACAGCGGGATCTGCATCATCTTCGCGCCGACGACCTGCAGCCCCTTGTCCTCGAAGCGAGAAATGATCTTGCCCATCAGGCCGCGCTGCACGGCGTCGGGCTTGAGGATGATGAGTGTGGTTTCCATGCGTGTTCCTTTTGTTTGTGGGGGCGAAGGGTAGGGGGAAGGCATCAAGGCATCAAGGGCCGACCGCGGCGCAGAACGCCTGCTTGATGCCTCGATGCTTCTTGCCTGGATGCCCTCTCAACGCTGCCCCGCGAGCTTCCCCCGGAACGCCATCTCCGTCTTCATCTCCTCGGCACGCCCCGCGTTGATCGCCAGCGGCAGGATCACGCTGAACATCGCCCCGCGCCCCAGCTCGCTCTCCACGTGCACCTCGCCCTGGAGCATGGTGGTTAGCTCGCGGCAGATCGCCAGCCCCAGCCCCGTCCCCGCGTGGCGGCGGGTGTGGCCCGTGTCGAGCTGCTCGAACTTCTGGAAGATGCGCTTCTGGTCCTCGGGGGCGATGCCCGGCCCGGTGTCCAGGACGCTGATGCGCACGCGGTCCTGGGCCTCCGGGCCCTCGCTGCCGCGCCCCACGAGGCGCTCGGCCCGCAGGACCACCTTGGCCACCGGCGTCATCCCCGCGGCCTTCTCGTCGGCCGCCTTCTCGCTGGTGAACTTCACCGCGTTGGAGAGCAGGTTGAAGATGATCTGCTGGAACTTCTTCGCGTCGGTGTCGATGTTGGGCACATCTCCGGCGAACTCGGCGGAGAGCTCCACCCCGCCGCGATCCGCCAGCGGACGGATGAGCGCCACCAGCGCCTCGCACGCGTCGCGCACGTTCATCGGGGCCACGCGCAGGTCGAGCTTCCCCGCCTCCACCTTGGCCATCTCCAGCAGCCCCTCGATGAGGTCCATCAGGTTGCGGCCCGCGTTGAGGATGTTCTCCAGGTACCGCTTCCGCTTGGCGAGCTTGGTCTGCTCCTCGGGCGTGGGCGGGGCCAGCCCGGCCCACCCGCTGGCCGCCAGCGCGGCCGCCTGCTCCTCGTCCTTGACCACGTTCTCCAGCAGCAGCTCCGCGAACCCGATGATCGAGTTGAGCGGCGTGCGCAGCTCGTGGCTGACGCTGGCGAGGAACTCGCCCTTCACGCGGTTGGCCTCGTAGAGCGCGACGTTGCGCTCGCTCAGCTCGTTCACCTTCAGGTCCAGCTGCGCGTTGATCGCCCGGAGCTGCTCCTGGCTGGTCGTGATCGCCTCGAGCATCTGGTTGAACGTCTCGCTCATCTCCTCGAACTCGTCGCCCGTCCGGATGTCCGATCGCGTCGAGATGTTCCCCTCCCGCACAAGCTCCGCCGTCTCGCGCAGCTGCCGCACCGGCGAGAGAATCAGCTTTGTTGTGATCAGATAGAACACCAGCAGGGCCAGCCCCAGCGCGATCAGCCCCGCGCTGAACAGGTACGCCGTGTTCACCAGCAGCTGCGACCCCGCGTTGGGGCTGATCCGCGTGAGCACGACCACCCCCGCCAGGGCCCCGCCCCTGGCCTCGTCCCGCGCCGCCTTGGCGTAGCGATACTCGCGGCTGCCCACGCCCGGCGGCGGGTGCGCTCCATCATCGATCGGCGCGGCCGGACCGCCCTGCGTCACCCACCTCGCCTCGTGGAGCTCGTTCACCTCCGGCTGCCCGCTGACCCCGGCAAAGGCCCGCAGGGCCCGCGCCACGAACGCGTCGGCCTCCCTTCCCCCGAACCCCGCCGCCGCGGCCCGGGCATCCTCGAGCGTCATCCGCACGATCACCGCATCGCCGATCTCATCGCGCCGCTGATCCCCCGCCGCCGACGCCCCACCCCCACCCCCCACCC
>CALMPG010000155.1 GCA_937871915.1 uncultured Phycisphaerales bacterium | reverse complement strand
TTGTGGCGGGGGGGCGGGGGGGGGTGTGGGGGGGGGGTGGTGGTGGTGTTGGTGCCGGTT
Organism: uncultured Phycisphaerales bacterium; assembly: GCA_937871915.1. Lineage (GTDB taxonomy): Bacteria > Planctomycetota > Phycisphaerae > Phycisphaerales > UBA1924 > UBA4658. The sequence continues at coordinate 1,906 of CALMPG010000155.1, read as the reverse complement.
GCGTTTTGTGATTCGTGGGGAGAGCCCTCCCTGACGGTCGGGCTGCTTACTGCCGCGGCCGCGGCGGGGGTTGCTCGCGGGCGGGGTTCGGAGGCGACGGCGTAGCGGAGGACGATGGCCGCGGCGAGGCGGGCCTCGGCGGGGGAGGACTCGGGGTCGGCGAGGATTTGGTTGAGGCGTGCGAGGGCGAGGGACTTGGTGGCCTCAAGGGGGGAAGGCGGGGGGGGGAGGGGGGAAGGCGGGGGCGCGGGTGAGGGGGCTTGCTGTTCGGCTGGGGCGGGAACGGATGGGGCTTGGCCTGAGAGGGGCGGGGGGGTGAGCGCGGCGTCGGCCGGAGTGGTGGATTCGGCGGATGTGGCGGAATGGTCGCGCGCGGGAACTTGCGCGCCGGCCGCGGATTGCGGTTGGTTTGTGGACATGACCCGGCCCCCCCGGTGAATGGAACTGGGGGGAGTGTACCACAGGTGGGTGGGGCGTCAAGGTTTTGTTTGGGTTTTGTTGGAAGTCGTGGTGTGGCGGGCACTTGTGCTGGCGCCACGGGGGACGCGGAACGGACGGTGGTTGGCGTCGCCCATTACTCGATGCGGATCATGTCGCTCTCGGCGTCGGCACGCGCGAAGGGGCGGATGAACGCTCGTTCGCCGATATCGGCCTCTCGACCGATCAGGTCGGTGAGATGGTCCTTGAGCGCGCCCAAGGTGCTGAGCGTCACGGTGCGGGTCTTGTCGAAGACGATGGCGAAGTCGACGTCGCTCTCGGGGCGCTCTTCGCCGCGTGCGACGGAGCCGAACAGGTACACCTCCTGCACGGCGTACTTCTCGGAGAGCACGGTGAGTTCGGGGCGGACTTTGGCGATGATTTCATCGCGGAGCATGGGCGAGGGTATGCTTTCGGTGCGGCTCCTCTCTGGCCGTGCGACCAATGCACTGCCTTTCGGAGGAACCGGGAGGCAGTTGGGTCACCCGCCGCTCGGAGCACTTACCTTGGCCGTGGCGGGGTTGCAGGGGCGGCAGCCCCTGCGTCGCCAGGCATCGAAGCCCTGCTCTCGATACTTCTGACAACCGCGGCCAGCTCTTGCGGCACTTCGTGGGCAAACATGGCGCTGGCGAGGGTTCCAGCCCCGAATGACACTCCCATCGTCTCCTGAACCCATGCACTCATTCGTGATACCAAGTCCTTTCCGGACACGATCGCTAATCGGCCCGCCTTCGTCCTCCACGCCTCGTCTACCCTCGCTCTTGCCTTCCTGTTGGCATTTCCAGCCGCTCCGTCCCGAGCAAGCGCCAAATACGCGTCCGCCATCGCATCAAGCACATTGTTCTTGAGCGCCTCCGCTTCTTGGAGCATTCTCGCCTCTACTTGCTCAATTGAAAGCGTGCAGCCAGGCATGCGCCCAGCGATCACTCGATGAATCACACCAGCGTCGAGCAAGTAGTTCTCGATCTCTTTTCGTTTCCAAATGTGCAATCGGACTCCCCGATCTACAGCCTGTTGATATCGCTGCGCGATTCCGGACTCTGAGTGATAGTCAGAGTCGAGCACGCAGTACACCTTGATCTCATCGCCCGCCGCGTTCTTGAGCAGGAGCGATGAACCCACGGCTCGCTCCCAACCGCCCCAACCCCCAATTGGATAGCTCGGAAGTGTCTCAAACGGCGCATCCGTGAGGGGATAAAGCGTTCGCTGGACCGCATGCAATAACTTGAGGTCTTTCCCTTCAACAAGAACACACTTCTGGGCCGACCAGAGCCTAGACAGCGCCAAGTTCTGGCTGGATCCCAGACTATTCGCCAGTCGCTGCGCTCCGGGCATTGAACTCGCAAAGACTGACTGACCTGGCCTGAGAATCCCGAGCCAGTCCGGATGAGAGTTTTTCGGGTACAAGGTACCCAGGAGACTCTCGATG
>CALMPG010000154.1 GCA_937871915.1 uncultured Phycisphaerales bacterium | reverse complement strand
CCCGCGGCGGGTCCAAAAAAACAACAAGGGTTTGGGGAACCGGCGCCCCGGCCCCCGGGGGCCCCGGGGCCCGCGACAGGCCCGCCGTGAACTCGGACATGCGTGCCGCCACGTCCGCCGGCGGATACAGCGCGATGAACAGCCGAAGCGTCGGCGGAGGAGCGGGCGGGCCGGGTTTTGTGCCTGGTTCGGTCATTCGGCGTGCGGATGCGGGCGCTGGTAACATCCCCACCCCGGAGGCTATGCCCATGCGGACGGTCGCCCTGAGTCGTGTCGGAGTTCGGTGTTTCGCCTGCTCGCTGATCCTCTCGTTGGGCGCGCCGAGCGCCCCGGCCCAGGTCAGGGGCGACGGCCGGATGCTTCTCGGGGCCGAGGGGATCGCCCGATTCGTGGAGAAGGGCGTCGATCCCGCGTCCTTCGCACCGTCGGTCGCCCTGGCCCGCCCGCGAGAGGTCCGCGCCGAGGTCGGCCCGGAGTTCAAGGTCGATCCCCTCTTCTGGACATCCCCCGACGGCCGCAACTGCGTCCGCATCGACATCGACGCGGGAACCTCGCTCTATGGAACGGGCGAGATCGCCGGCCCGCTTCTGCGCAACGGCCGCAAGACCGTCTGCTGGAACACCGACGCCTACGGATACACCGAGGAGAACCCCTCGCTCTACCAGTCGCACCCCTGGGTCCTCGCCGTCCGGGCCGACGGCACCGCTTTTGGCGTCCTCGCCGATACCACTTGGCGCTGCGAGATCGACCTGACCGGAACGGACAAGGGATCCAGCGCCGCCGGCTCCATCGTCTTCCGCGCCGAGGGCGGCCCCGCCGGTCGGTTCCCCGTCTACGTCATCGACCGGGCCTCGCCGCAGGAGGTCATGAAGGGACTGGGCAACCTCATCGGCACCATGCCCATGCCCCCGCTCTGGGCCATCGGCTACCACCAGTGCCGATACTCCTACAACCCCGAGTCGCGCGTCCGCGAGATCGCCAAGGAGTTCCGCGACCGCCGCCTCCCCTGCGACGTCATCTGGTTCGATATCGACTACATGGACGGCTACCGCGTCTTCACCTTCGACAAGTCGCAGTTCCCCGACCCCAAAAAACTCAACGACGACCTCGGAGAGCAGGGCTTCCATCGCATCTGGATGATCGATCCCGGGGTGAAGGCCGAGCCGGGCTACTTCGTCTACGACCAGATGATGGCCGGGGACCTCACCGTGAAGAACGCCAGGGGCGAGCCCTACAAGGGCGAGGTCTGGCCCGGTTGGTGCGTCTATCCCGACTACACGCGCCCCGATGTTCGCTCCTGGTGGGCCGGCCTCTACACCGACTTCATGGCCAAAGGCGTCAGCGGCGTCTGGAACGACATGAACGAGCCCGCCGTCTTCAACGTCAAGTCCAAGACCATGCCCGAGGACAACCTCCACAAGGGCGGCGACTGGGAGAACGGCACCGTCCTCCCCCCCGGCCCGCACCTCAAGTACCACAACGTCTACGGAACCATGATGGCCAAGGGCACCTACGAGGGCATCCTGGCCGCTTCCCCCGAAACCCGCCCGTTCGTCCTCACCCGCGCCGGCTACATCGGCAGCCAGCGATACGCGGCCACGTGGACCGGCGACAACTCCGCCGAGTGGGACGACCTCGAAGCGTCGGTCAGCATGGCCGCGAACCTCGGCCTCTCCGGCCAGCCCTTCTGCGGACCCGACATCGGCGGCTTCAACGGCAACGGCGACGCCAAGCTCTTCGCCCGGTGGATGGGCGTGGGCACGCTCCTCCCCTTCAGCCGCGGCCACACCGGCAAGGGCAACATCAACAAGGAGCCGTGGGCCTTCGGACCCGAGGTCGAGCAGACCTGCCGCCTCGCGCTCGAACGGCGCTACCGCCTGCTGCCCTATCTCTACACGCAGTTCTGGGAGGCCCACACCACCGGCATGCCCGTCCTGCGACCAGTCTTTTTCGCCGATCCCACCGATCCCGCCCTTCGATCCGAGGACGATGCGTTCCTGATCGGCAGCGACCTGCTGGTCGTCCCGCAACTCTCACCCGACCGCGACCGCGCGCCCGTGATGCCCAAGGGCATCTGGAACCAGGTGCAACTCGTGGACGAGGGACCCCCCCCGGACCTGCCGCGCCTCTACGCCCGCGGCGGATCGATCATCCCCCTCGGCCCCGTGCTCCAGCACACCGGCGAGAAACTCCCCGAGTACACCAAGGTGGCCCCGCCGCTGACGATCATCATCAGCCTCGACGAGCACGGCGCGGCGTCCGGCACGATCTACGAGGACGATGGCGACGGCTTCGGCTACACCAGGGGCAACTACTCCCTCCGCACCTTCGCCGCCCGCACCGAGAGCGGCAAGGTCATCGTCGAAGAAAAATCCAAGGTTGGTGACTGGTTCCACGAGCCCCGCGACCTGCGCATGATGCTCGTCAAGGACGGGTGGTACTTCAAGGGCACCACCACCGACGGCTTCTCGGCCACGTTCATCCTCAAGGACATGACCGCGCTCAAGTTCCCCGACACGCCCCGCACGGCCAGCCAGAAGGTCACCCACTGACGCCCACGCCCGAGCGCATCTGCGGCCGGGCGCAGTCGAGCACATCTTCCACGCCGATGCGGTGCATGAGAATCTGTCCCGCCTCGTCGTTCTTGTGATCTCGGATGTCCCCGGGGATCAGCCGCTGCACAACGTGCGATGTGCGCCCGTACGGGCCGACACGCTCCACGCGAGTCGGGCCATAGAGCGCGACGAACGGCCGATCAAAGCCCACGGCCATGTGCACCGCCGCCGAGTCGCACCCCACCAGCAGCGAGCACCGCTCCACCAGCGCCAGCAACTGCCCGACGGACGTCGTGCCGACCAGGTCCACGACGCGGGCATCCTCCGCGAACGGCCCGAGCAGCGGCCCGCACTGCCCACGCTCCGCGGGCGATCCCACGATCGCGACACGATGCACGCCGGGGACCGCCCCCGCGAGCAGCCGCCGGACGAGCTCCGCGAAGCGGTCCATCGGCCACTGCTTGCCCGTCCAACGCGTGGTCGGCGCTATGACCGCGAAATCGCGAGCGGGGCCCACCCGGCCCTCCACCCAGGCCCGATCCGCGCCCGAGGTGTACAGCCGCATGTCGTAGAGAGGCTTCGCCCCCGCGGCCTCGGCGAGCATCAACATCCGATCCACGGCGTGCATCGAACGAGGCGCATGGATTCGTTCGGTGAGCCCGAGCCAACCGAGTTCCGCCGCGTTGTCAAAGCCGATCCGGCGCGGCGCCTTCGTCGCCATCGCGAACAGGCCCGACCGGAACAACCCCTGGCAGTCCAGCACCAGGTCGTAGCCCCGGTGGGCCAGGCCGTCGAGAAAGTGCTTGAGCTCGGGGGCGACGGACGGGCGATACCACTCCCGCAGTTTCCCCCGAGGAAACGCCACCACCTCCGAGAGCCCCGGGTGCGACGCGATCGCGGGGGCGAACGTGTCCTGCACCAGCCAGTCGATCTTCGCCGCGGGATAGGCTCGCCGCAGGCTCGCCAGCACCGGAACAGTGCGGCACACATCGCCCAGCGCGCTGGGCCGGATCAGGAGAATGTGAGTGGGGGGCGTAGAGATCACGAGTTCATGTCACGCGGCCGGATAGGTGCACCACGTTTTTTCGGTTTCCCACACCGTCACGCTGCGAAGCGCCGCGTCGGGGCAGACCTTGCCGATCTCCGGCCGGAGCAGCTCAAAGCAGACCTTGGCGATGTTCTCCACCGACGGATTCACGCCCCCCCGGCCGGTGTCGAACTTCGGCTCATCCTCGTTGAGGTGCTTGTGGTCGAATCGATCGATGATCGTGCGGGCGGTGAGCCGTTCCAGATCGGCCAGGGCAAAGGCCGCTCCCTCGGGCCCGATGGGCGTCTCCACGCACGGCTCGACCCGGTAGTTGTGGCCGTGCCCCCCGGGGTGGTTGCACTTGCCGAACATGGCCCGGTTCTCGGCGTCCGAGAGGTGGGCGCAGTGCAGCCGGTGCGAGGCCGCGAACTCGAACTGCTGCCGCAGCAGGGCGCGATCGGTGTGTGTGGGGCTCATCTCGATGGAATAGTACGGGGTGACACACCACCGCACACCGGCCACCGCACCCTTGAGCGCGTCGTTGAGCGGGCCCAGAAACTCTCCCAGCACCAGCGAGGCATCCATCCCCGGACGCTCGCGACACGCCCGGGCGATCATCGGCAGGGCCACCGACCGCACGGCCCGGTCGATCCCCTTGATATTCAGGAAATAGCCGGTCGCCGCGTTCACGTCCCCGCGGCAACGGACCTGCAACTCGTAGAACCGTGCCAGCCCGCGGGCGCTCGGAAACGCCGCAAAGGTGTTGTCGGCCGGCTCCCCGGACGCCGGCGCCGGCCCGTCGTTGATGCAAAGCCGGACGCTTCGGGTCAGATCGAGCATTCCCCAAGGATAGGATTCCAACCCACGCGTGGTTCACGCCAGAAGGAGATTCGCCATGCCCTGCTGTGCCTGCAAGTCGCCGTTGATCCTGCTCGCCGTCGCGGGCGTGGCCGCCGGAATGGTGATGATGTCTGCGGCGAGGTCGGACGACCCGAAGTCCGAGCCGCCCAAGCCCCCCGCGCCACCGAAGACCACGCCCGCCAAGGACGCTCCCACGACCGACGCGAAGCCCGCCGAAGCGACCGAGAAACCCGCCGGAGCGAAGGCCGACGCCGACGTCCTCTCCTTCAAGATGAAGCGCATCGACGGCGTCGAAGAGGACCTCTCGATCTACAAGGGCAAAGTCGTGATGATCGTCAACACCGCCAGCAAGTGCGGCCTGACCCCCCAGTACGCCGCTCTCGAAAAGCTCTACGAGTCGAAGAAGGACAAGGGCCTTGTGATCCTCGGCTTCCCAGCCAACGAGTTCGGCTCGCAGGAGCCAGGAAACAACCAGGAGATCAAGGAGTTCTGCTCCGGCGACTCGAGCCAGTACCACGTGACCTTCCCGATGTTCGAGAAGATCGTCGTCAAGGGCAAAGGCGTCGCGCCCCTCTACGAGAAACTCATCGCCCAGCCCGCCCCGATCGGCGGCGAGCCGAAATGGAACTTCACCAAGTTCATTGTGGATCGGAGCGGCAACGTCGTCGCGAGGTTCGAGCCGCGCACCAAGCCGGACGATGAGGCGGTCCTCAAGAAGATCGACGAGTTGCTCGATCAGAACGCGAGTGCGGCGGCGTCCAAGCCTTGAGCGCTCGGCAGCCTCAGATCCGCCGATCCGCGCTCGGATGGCTGAAGTTCAGCTCCAGGAATCTCGCCACATAGTCCACGATCGACTGGCACTCCGGGATCTCCGGGTTGTTCGTCGGCCCCATCGGCTCGAACCGCATGTTGCGGAACCGCACCACCGCCTCGTCGAGCGACAGCCCGAACTGCAGCGCCAGGCTGAACGCGCGGCAGAACGCCTGGCACATCCCGCTCATCGTCGAGCCTTCCTTGGCCATCTTGATGAAGATCTCCCCCGGCCGCCCGTCCGAGTGCAGGCCAACTGTGAGGTATCCCTCGTGCCCGTTGATGCAGAACTTGTGCGTCAGCGACGATCGGGTTTCCGGGAGTGTCTGGCGGTGGGCAACCATGCCTGGTGTCCTCTCAAGCGTCCTGCTTCACCAAGGTGCGGGTTCAAAACACGGCGGACGACACAGCGCTCGGCGGGGCTTTGCAGAATGCCCCGCCGCGACGAGGGCGGTGAAATGGGGTCAACAAACCAAGGCCGCGGCCCGCCCGGGAGGGCGGTCGGGGCTACCACAAGGCCCCGTGGCTATCGGACGGCTCTCCGGGGGGCCGCCACAATATCGTGTGGCCGCGATGCCTGCAAGTTCCCCTCAACGGAATCTTCATTTTCCTGGGAAGCGCCGGAATTCGGGCTTGAATCAGGGTGTTTGTCTGTGTGGAAAACCGTCGGACCGGATGTCTGTACAACGCGGTTGGCCACGCATCCCGCCGGTCCCTTGGGCTCGCGGTGGCCGATGAATCCCTTAAGGGGCCTGCCACCCCGGCAGGCGAACCGAGCCGATACACTTCCCGTCGAGTTTCGCAGCATGACCGACCATCCAAACCACCCCCGCACCGATCGTCGCTCGCCCGTCCTGGGCGTCAGCGGCATCACGCTGCTCATGGTGGTGACGATGGTCCTCTCCGGCCCGGCCCTGGGTCGGGCGGGAGATCCTCTCGCCACCGGCCCCCGCGGCCTCGACCAAGCCGTCGAGCGTGTCGTTCCGACCGACGGGGCCGGCCATCGCCTCGGCGGCCGTCGCCAGTTGTCCTCGAACCACACCCGCCCTGTGGGCGGCTGGGCCATGGTCGCGAAGTCGCGCCCGACCCGCACGCTCGCGAGTGTCTGCGGTGAACTGGATATTCCGGCCGCCGCCCCGCCGGTCACGGTCGGGGATCGTGTCGGCGTGCGCCTGCTGAACCTGCCGCCGCCATCGGTGCTCTGAGCGGATGGCCCGCCCCGGGCCGCCGCGCATCGAGCCACCCCTCACTCCAATCCGGGATGTGTGCCCGCCAGCGGGCGGCATGTCGTCCCGACAGCGTTCCAACTTGTAGATCGACGCGTGTGTTCCTCACGACGCGCCGGTCGTGGATTCGGATGTATCCCTCTCGCGCACGCGAGAGGCTCTTTGGTGAACACATGGGCAACTCAAACACCGGCAGCCAGGGCATTCCCGTCATCGGACCCCTGCTGAACATGATCATCGGCTCTCGGAACGAACGATTCGTCAAGCGCTACACCCAGCGGGTGGAGGCGATCAACGCGCTCGAGCCCCAGACGCGGGCCCTGACCGACGCGCAGATCAAGGCCATGCTCGCGGAGTTCCGCCAGCGCTCGGAAAAAGGCGAGCCCGTGGCCGACATGCTCGACGAGGCCCTCGCCGTCGCACGCGAGGCCATGGATCGCTCCGTGGGCATCCGCAACATCTTCAACCCCCGCTTCGAGTCGCGTTTCGACCCCGAACGCCTCCCCGCCGCGGCCCGCTCGGCCTACGAGAACGTCAAGGCCGAGATCGCCACCCGCGAGCCCATGCCGCCCACCGGCGAGTTCCTCGGGTGCACCGAGCCCCAGCCCGCGTGGCTGCAGGTGGACATCCCGGTGGAACTCTACCAGGCCGTCCGCGAGCTCTACCCCATGTCCAAGCCCCCGTTCCGGGCCCGTCCCTTCGACGTGCAGCTCATCGGCGCCATGGTCCTCTCCGGCGGCAAGATCGCGGAAATGAAGACCGGCGAGGGCAAGACCATCGTCGGCCCGCTGGCCTGCTATCTCGCGGCCATCGAGGAGATGAAGGTCCACGTCGTCACCGTCAACGACTACCTCGTCCAGCGCGACCGCGACTGGACCTTCCCGTTCTTCCACGCCCTGGGCATGACCGTCGGCGCCATCCACCCCATGCACATGCAGCCCGAGAGCGCCAAGCGCGATATGTACACCTGCGACGTGGTCTACGGCACCACCGCCGAGTTCGGCTTCGACTACCTCCGCGACAACATGAAGCGACGCAGCGAGGACCAGGTGCAGAAGGCCCGGCAGTTCGCCATCGTCGACGAGGTTGACTCGATCCTCATCGACGAGGCCCGCACGCCGTTGATCATCTCCGGAGAGGCCCACAGCGGCGACCCCCGCTACGACCTGGCCGACAATCTCGCCAAACATCTGCTCAACAAGCAGAAGCCCTGGCAGGAGGCCGACGACGCCGTGCAGAAGTGCATGCGCCTGATCAAGGGCCTCGAGGGCGATATCCGCAACGCCCGCGACAAGTCCAAGATCCCCGCCCTCGAAGCCCAGATGAAGGCCGCCAAGGCCGAACTCCCCGGCCTGGAGAAGCAGCGCACCCGGCACGTCCAGTTCTACGAGGTCGAGCTCGACCGCAAGCAGGTCCACCTCACCCACGACGGCACGGCCGAGGCCCAGCGCGTCGCCAACGTCGGCTCCTTCTACGTCGGCGAGAACATGGACCTTCCCCACCTGCTCTCGCAGGCCGTGCGGGCCCACGTCGTCTACCAGAAGGACAAGGACTACATCATCATGCCCACCGAGAACCCGCGCACCGGCGCGACGGAGCCGGGCATCGTGATCGTGGATGTCAACACCGGCCGGCCCATGATCGGCCGCCAGTGGTCCGACGGCCTCCACCAGGCCGTCGAGGCCAAGGAGCAGGTCCCCATCAAGCAGGAGACCCAGACCGTCGCCACGGTGACGATCCAGAACTTCTTCAAGATGTACAAGCGGCTCGCGGGCATGACCGGCACCGCCGACACCGAGGCCCAGGAGTTCCACGACATCTACCGCCTCGACGTCGTCTCCATCCCCACCAACCTTCCCGTCTCGCGCGTCGATCGCGACGACCTCATGTTCCTGGCCGGCAAGGACAAGTGGGAGGCCATCACCGACGAGATCAAGGCCTTCGCCGATGTCGGCCGCCCCGTCCTCGTCGGCACCACCAGCGTGGAGAAGAGCGAGATGCTCTCCGCCATGCTCACCCGCAAGCACGGCGTCAAGCACGAGGTCCTCAACGCCAAGCCCGAGAAGATCGCCCGCGAGGCCGAGATCGTCGAGAACGCCGGACAGCTCGGCATGGTCATGATCGCCACCAACATGGCCGGGCGCGGCACCGACATCAAGCTCGGCGCCACCCCCCGCGAGGCCCTGCTCGACCACTGGCTCCGGCGCGGCATCGCCTCGCGCGAGCTCACCGTCGCCGACTCCGACGACCAGCTCCGCGAGAACATCTACCGCAAGATCGGCCCCAAGGAGCTCGACCTGCCCAGGCACGAGGTCGAGGGCATGGCCTTCGAGGACCTCGAGCTCCGCATGCTCCGCCACTGGGCCCTCAAGTACACGATGGTCTCCCCCAAGAAGATCGACTCCGCCGGGCCCGAGGACCTCCGGGCCGCCATCGACGAGACCGGCCGGTTCCTGCTCCACCGCATGCGCTGGTTCACCTCCGTCGAGGACATGGGCGGCCTGCACGTCATCGGCACCGAGCGCCACGAGTCCCGCCGCATCGACAACCAGCTCCGCGGGCGCTCCGGCCGCCAGGGCGACAAGGGCTCCTCACGCTTCTTCGTCTCCCTCGACGACGAGCTGATGAAGATGTTCGCCGGCGAGCGGACCATGAAGATCCTCTCCACGCTGGGCATGAAGGAGGGCGACGCCATCGAGCACCCCATGCTCTCCAAGAGCGTCGAGCGGGCCCAGCGCAAGGTCGAGGAGCGCAACTTCCAGGTCCGCAAGAACATCCTCGAGTACGACGAGGTCATGGAGCACCAGCGCCAGGCCTTCTACGGCCTCCGCCAGCGCGTCCTCGAAGGGCGCGACGTCCGCGGCCTGATCTTCTCCTACATCCGCGCCGCCGCCCACGACGCCGCCGAGGAGTTCCTCGCCAAGGACTACGCCGCAAAGTGTGCCAGCGAGTACGTCCGCCAGAAGCTCGATGTTTCCATCGCCCCCGAGCGGCTGCGCGGCATGGAGGTCAACGAGATGGACCGGCGCATCCGGCGCGAGGCCAAGGACGAGGCCCGCCAGATGATCGGCGTCACCCTCGGCGAGTACATCCCCAGCGAGGGCAGCGAGATCGAGATCGACTTCGACGCCGAGGGGCTGGTGAGCTGGGCCAAGACCCACTTCGGTCTCGAGCTCAACCCCGACGACATCCGCACCAAGGGCCAGGAGGGCCGCATGGCCGTCCAGGACGCCCTGGGCGACGCCGCCGAGAAGCGCATCGACGAGGCCGAGCTCGACTCCCTCGCCCGCTTCGCCGACAAGCGCTACGGCCCGCAGGAGCTCAGCAAGTGGGCCGACAACAAGTTCGGCATCAAGATCACGCCCGAGGAGGTGCTTGCCGCCTCCGAGACGTCCAGGGAGGCCGTCGAGCAGCTCATCCTCAAGCAGGCCGAGGCCCTCTACACAAAGCGCGAGATCGAGTACCCCGTCGAGTTCGCCATGAGCATGACCCTGGCCCTGCTCAAGCAGAGCGGTCCGGCCGCCATCACGCAGCTCGTGACCTGGGCCAACGAGCGCTACGGCCTCGCGTGGACGCCCGAGACGGTCATCAAGACCCCTCCCCAGCAGATCAAGCAGCAGCTGCTCGACGCCTCGAAGACCTTCGTCGAGTCCGGCGAACTCAAACGCCGCATCGACCAGGCCGTGGCCATCACCGACCACGACGCCCTCGACGCCCACTTCAAGGACACCCTCAAGCTCCTGCCCCCCGACAACATCCGCCGGCTCGTCGGCGAGGAGCGCGAGCAGGCCATCCGCTCCCGCATCGAGTCGTCCCTCCGCTCCGAGCTGCTCTACTTCGAGCGCACCATGCTCATCGAGACCCTCGACGAGCTCTGGAAGGACCACCTCTACCAGATGGACCAGCTCCGCGACGCCATCCACTACCGCGCCTTCGCCCAGCAGGACGCCCGCATCGAGTACAAGCGCGAGGGCTCCAAGATGTTCAAGGCGATGCTCGGGTCCGTCCGCGACCGCATCACCGATTTCGTCTTCAAGCTCGAGCTCAAGCCGCAGTTTGCGCCCGCCCCTGCGCCCCGACCGGCACCCGCTGCGCCCCCGCCGGGCATCGGCAGTGGGGGGGGTGGGGGTGGTGGCGGTGGAGATGCCGGCGGCCTCTACGTCCCGCCCTCGGCAACCCCCATCGCCGCCGGCGGCACCGGCCTGGTTTCCAGCACCATCGCCGGCCCGATGATCGCCGGCCCCGGCATGGAGGCTCCGGGCGCGGCCCCCGCCAGCGATCGGGCCCAGCGAGATCTGGAAGCCGCCCAGCGGGCCGGCACCAACGGCGGCGCACCCCGGTCCCAGCCCGTCATGAAGAGGGACAAGACCTTCGGCCGCAACGACATCTGCCCCCAAGGCTCCGGCCGGAAGTTCAAGAAGTGCTGCAACCGCTCCGACGGAACCTGCGACGGGTCGGGCATGGCCAAGGGCCCCGCGAGCCCGGACGACCCCGACGAATAATCGAACATGCCGGGAACGCCCCGCCGCCATCGAACACCAACAGGTCTGCGCACGACACGGGCCCGCTTCGGCGGGCCCGTGTCTGTTTGCGGCCAATCCTGCGCGGAACGCCCCTTGCGTAGGTGGACGTTATCAGTCAAAGAGGCCTCGTAGGCCTCGCCAAGTCGGCAATTCCTGCGCATGCGTGAAACTCTAACGCGCCCCATCCCGGTTTCCCAAAGTCTTTCGCCCGAACCGGCGATGTACACGCACGAGCCGAGGGCATCCGCCCCCGGCCGGAGGCGACCATTGTCCCGCGCGGCGACCCACCACCCACACCGGCTCAACCGCGAGCCAGCCGCAGCCCCTATCGGAGAGGTCTCATGAGCACTCGTCGTCCGCAAACCGCCCGTGAACTCGTTGCGATGGCCGGCGGCATCCCCGCCCTGGTCGTGGCCTTCGGCCTGCTGTCCCTGCCCGGTGTGGCCTGGGCCCAGCCCGGCGACGCCAAGTCCAGGCCCGCCGCCCAGGACGATAAGTCCAAGTCCAAGGTGGCCGTGAGCGAGCACATGACGGTGGACCTCCACCTCAAGGACGAGGACCTCTCCAACGTCCTCGAGCTCCTCTCCATCCAGACCCAGAAGAACATCGTGGCGTCCAAGGGCGTCACGGGCAAGGTGACGGCCACGCTCTACGGCGTGACCTTCTACCAGGCCCTCGACGCCATCCTCCACGTCAACGGCTACGGATACATCGAGAATGGCAACTTCGTCTACGTCTACACCAACGACGAGCTCAAGGGCATCCAGGCCGCGCTCAAGAAGCGCGTCGCCAAGGTCATCCGCCTCAACTACCTCAACGCCGAGGACGCCAAGGAGTTCCTCACCCCGCTCCTGTCCAAGGAGGGCGGCGAACTCAAGGTCGCTCCCAAGACCAAGGACTTCGCCATCAACGAGAAGGCCCCGACGGGCAAGAACGACTATGCCCTCGGCGACGTCATGGTCGTCAACGACTTCGAGGAGAACGTCACCGCCATCGAGGCCCTCGTCAAGCAGCTCGACACCCGCCCCCAGCAGGTTCTCGTCGAGGCCACCATCCTCCAGACCTCCCTCAACGAGGCCAACGCCTTCGGCGTCGACTTCTCCATCATCGGCGACGTCAACTTCCTCGACTTCATCAACGTCGGCGGCCCCCTCGGCGCGGCCAACGCCCTCATCAAAGGCGGCACCGGCGCGGCCAACAGCGGCGTCTCCCCCGGCGACAACCAGGCCCACGCCATCACCAGCAACGTCGGCGGCACCGCCGGCCAGGGCGGCTTCAAGGTCGGCGTCATGGCCGGCGACGTCGGCATCTTCGTCCGCATGCTCGACTCGGTCACCGACACGGTGATCCTCTCCAATCCCAAGATCCTCGCCCTCAACCGCCAGCCCGCCCGCGTCCTCGTCGGCAAGCGCGTCGGCTACCTCAACACCACGCAGACCGAGACCTCGACCACCCAGAGCGTGCAGTTCCTCGACACCGGCACCCAGCTCTACTTCCGCCCCTTCGTCTCCGACCAGGGCGAGGTCCGCATGGAACTCAAGCCCCAGGTCTCCACCGCGGAGATCCGCACGATCACCGACTCCGGCGGGCGCGCCGTGACCATCCCCGACGAGGTCACCCAGGAAATGACCACCAACGTGAACGTCCGCGACGGCCAGACGGTGGTTCTGGGCGGCCTGTTCACCGAGTCGTCCACCTTCACCCGCAACCAGGTGCCGTGGGCCGGTGATCTGCCCATCCTCGGCGCCGCCTTCCGCGGCCACGACGACTCGACCGTCCGCAGCGAGATCATCTTCCTCATCACGCCCTCCATCGTCACCGACACGTTCATGGCCGGCGCCGCCGACCTGGCGACCTCCGATCTCGAGCGCGTCCGGGCCGGAATGCGTCAGAAGCTCCTCCCCTGGAGCCGCGAGCGCATGACCGACAAGCTCAACGTCGAGGCCGAGGCCATGGCCCGCCAGGGCGACTTCGCCGGGGCCCAGTACAAGCTCCAGCGTTCGCTCTCGCTCAACTCCGGCCAGATCGAGGCCCGCCGCCTCAACGACAAGATCACCGGCGAGAGCGAGCACTGGCCCAACCCCAGCCTGCTCGACTCCTACCTGCGCGAAGAGGTCATCAAGCGCGGCGCCACCGTGCCCACCTCGCCCAATCCCCTTCCCCACCTCAAGCCCGATGGTTCGACCGTGGTCCCCATGGACAAGATCGCCCCGCAGAAGCGCTCCGAGGGCGAGCCCATGCACGAGAGCATGATGAAGGCCGAGTCCAAGGCGATCTTGATGCCGGGCCAGCAGACGGCCCAGACCATGTTCGGCCAGGACGCCGCCTCGGATGTGGTGGTCTCCACCGCGACCAGCCCGGCCTCCACCACCACCTACGCGACGCCCGCCCACGCAAACGCCGACAATCAGGCGGCGACCTCCGCCACGCCGAACTCCGGTGAGTCGAGCACATCGCCGGCTCCCGCCGTCCCGGCTCAGAACCCCGGGCCCATCCAGTCCAGCAGCGCCGAGCAGCACTCGGCCGCGAGCCCCATGGAACTCCCGGTCTTCGAGCCGGCCCCCGCCACCCAACCCACGGCCTCGGCCGCCCTCGAATCGGCCGTCTCGGTGATCGTCCCGCCATCGTCCCAGACCGCCTCCACGATGCCCACGATCGAGAACAACCTCGTCGCGGCCAAGGGCACCGACTTCATGATGCCCGCCCCCAACGCCGGCTTCAACACGCCCACCGCCGCCGCCTCCATCAAGGTCGCCGGCGTCACCAAGACCGGCGGCTACACCGCCCCTGAGCTCAATGAGGTCGAGAGGAAGGCCGTCTCCGAAGTTCGCCAGTCCCTCCCGGGCCTGCGCGGCCAGATCGAACTCTTCGGCCTCATGAACGCCGGCCAGACCCCCAATCTGGGGTGCGATGACCACGACGGCTGGAACGACCTCTTCACCGCCCAGCTCCTCATGCAGGCCCCCGCCAACGACTACGTGGGGGGCCAGAACGCCACCAAGGTCGTCATCGGCGAGAACCCCGACACCCAGTTCCACAACAACTACGGCTGGATCTACAACCCCAAGACCGGCAAGCTCTGGGCCGCGGGCTTTGACGCCAGCGACCGGCCGCTCATGAAGACGGCCCCCGCCTCGACCACGGTCAACGCGACCGCCAACAACGTCGAGCAGCCCAAGTCGGTCGAGCCTTCCGCCACGACGGTCGGCGTCGAGACCGACGGATCCAAGCAGTGAGCCAACCGACAAGTTGACGATTGGAGACGCGGGTTCAACACCCGCGTCTCTGTTTTTGCCGATAACCAGCCCACGGGGCCTCCCCCATCCGATCCTCCCGCCCCCTTCCGGAGACGACCAAATGACCCTTGCCGCTCCCCGCCACGCGACCCCTGCCCGTTGGATCGTCCGCACCTCGCTGGCCCTGGCCCTCGCCGCGGGCACCCTCAGCGCCGTCGGGTGCGCAGGGGGTGGACACGGGAAGTTCACCTCCGACCAGATCAGCCAGGCCCGCGAAAAGCTCGACATGATCAAGAGCGGCACCGAGTGGCAGATGGCCAACCAGCAGTTCCTCGCCGGCGACATGGACAAGTCCCTCAAGACCGTGGACCGCTCCATCGCCCTGAACCCGAGGGTCGCCAAGAGCCACGTCCTCCGCGGGCGCGTCATGCTCGAGAAGAGCCGCCTCGAGGAGGCCCGCAACGAGTTCCTCGCCGCCGAGGCCCTCGACCCCACCTTCGTCGAGGCCCAGTACTTCCTCGGCATCGTCTACGAGCGCGTCAACCAGCCCGAGGAGGCCCTCGCCCGCTACAAGAAGGCGATGGAGCTCGACCCCGCCAACGCCCAATACGTGGTCGCCGCCGCGGAGATGCTCATCGACCAGAAGAAACTCGACGAGGCCGAGACGCTCCTGACCGACCGCAAGTCCTTCCTCGAGTACAACGCCGCCATCCGCCAGACCCTCGGCCACATCTCGATGCTGCGCGGCGACGCCGCCGCGGCCGCACAGACCTTCTCCGAGGCCCTCCTCCTCGCCCCCGGCGATCAGGCCATCACCGAGAACCTCGTGCACGCCCAGATGCAGAGCGGCCAGTTCGCCGCCGCCGAGTCGATGCTCAACCGCCTGCTCGACAAGCCCGAGAACGCCCAGCGCCGCGACCTCAAGGGCATGCGAGCCCGCTGCCTCATGGCCATCAACCGCTTCGTGGATGCCCGCACCATCCTGCAGGAAATCACGGCCGACAAGGAAGGCTCCGCCGATCTCCGTTCCTGGATGGACCTGGGCAACGTTGCCGCCATCCTCCACGACAAGGCCAGCCTTCGCTCCTCCATGCAGCGCGTGATGGCCATCGCTCCCGATCGCCCCGACGGCTACCTCCTCAAGGCCATGTACTGCCGCCAGGACAACCGCCTCGACGATGCCATCGCCGCCACCGATGTCGCCATCTCCAAGGGCGGCAAGGACGCCTCCCCGTACGTGCTCAAGGCCATGATCCAACAGGACCAGGCCAAGATCATCGAAGCTCGCGAGACCCTCGCCCACGCCCTCGAAAGAGACCCCGCCAACGACCAGGCCCGGGCTCTGCTCGGCGCGATCGTCACCTCCCACCCCGACGCGGCCAACCCCTAGGCCAATCCCAACGATTCCAGGACGCCAGGGCACACCGGCCATCGGCCGGTGTTTTCACGCCCGCACAAACGGGTTCGACAGCCGCTCCCGCCCGATCGTGGAGTCCGGCCCGTGCCCCGGCCAGATGCGCGTGCTCTCGGGCAGCGTGTACAGCCTCGTCTTGATCGACCGCACCAGCGTCGCGTGGTCGCTGCCGGGGAAGTCCGTCCGCCCGATCGACCCGGCGAAGAGCGAATCGCCCACGATGGCCGTCTGCGACGGCCCATGATGCAGCGTGATTCCTCCGGGCGAGTGACCCGGCGTGTGCAAAACGTTCCACGGCTCGCCCCCCAGCGTCACGGTGTCCCCATCGCGCAGCAGCCGCGTCGCCAGCGGGGCCGTCACGGGCATCCCCATCATCGCCGAGAGGTTCAGCAGCGGGTCGTTGAGCCACCCCGCTTCCGCCTCGTGGATCATCACCGGTGTCCCCGGAAATGCTCCCAGCACCTCACGGACCCCCGCCATGTGGTCCACGTGGGCGTGGGTCAGGATCAGCGCCTCCGGCCTCATCCTGCTCTCGCGGACATGCTCGATGAGCGGGGCCGGCTCGAAACTCGCATCCACAATCCAGCATGCCGTCCCCCCCTCCGGGGAAACCACATAGCAGTTGGTCTCGAACGGCCCCAGCGTGAAACGGTCGATCCGCGGGCGGAAAGCGCCCGCTCCGGGCAACGGGGTTGAATGAGAAGATCCGGGCGTTCGGTCGGCCATCAGGCGATACTATCGTGCACGCACATGGAGGGTTTCCCGTGGCCGACAAATCACCCGCCCATCGACCGACCAACGACCCGGCCCCCGGCGCCCAGCGGCCCGCTTCCCCGGGAAGCCCCTTCGTCGGCCTGCTCATCGACCACGCCTTCCCGCTCGTCCTGAGCCTCGCCCTCGTGCTCATCGGCGCGGCCGTCCTGCGCGGCCCGAACCAGTCTGTCACCGCCGACATCCTCCAGGGCGTCGGCGTCCTCGGCATTATCATCGTCCTCTGCGTCGCCCCGGTCACCTGGCACCTGCGCCGCCAGGCCGCCCAATCCGGCGCGGCCTCCCGGCGGATCGACGCCATGATCGACCAGCTCCGCCGCCTGGCCGACTCCACCATGGTCTCCGACGACGCCCGGCGCGTCCTCAATCGCGGGGCCGAGCGGGACATGCTCTGCCGCGCCATCGAGGAGGACATCCACGCCCAGGCGTGGGACGCCGCGCTGGTCCTCTGCGACGAACTCGCCCAGCGCTTCGGCTACCGCGCCGACGCCGAGGAGTTCCGGGCCCGCATCGAGTTCGCCCGCTCCGAGATCCAGGAGCGCAAGGTCTCCGACGCCATCGCCCGTCTCGACGGCCTGATCGTCCAGCGCCGCTGGGACGTCGCCGCCAACGAGGCCCGGCGCATCCAGCGTCTCTTCCCCGACGCCACCCGCGTCGAGCGTCTCCGCGACCGCGTGGAGTCCGCCCGGGCCGTGTACAAGACCGACCTCGAGCGCCGCTTCCTCGACTCCGCCCAGCACGGGCGCGTCGAGGACGCCATGACGCAGCTCAAGGAACTCGATGCCTACCTCACCGAGGGCGAGGCCGAGCCCCTGCGCGAGGTCGCCCGCGGCGTCATCTCCAAGGCCCGCGACAACCTCGGGGCCCAGTTCAAGATCGCCGTGCAGGACAAGCAATGGGCCACGGCCGCCGCCCTTGGCCGACGCATCGTCAACGAGTTCCCCAACACCCGCATGGCCCAGGAAGTCCGCGGCCTGCTGGATGGGATCCTCGCCCGCGCCAACCAGTCTCCCGAAGCCGTCGCCGCGAGCAACTAGTCCCAGTCAGAGCCGAGCGGCGCAAGCCGCCGACGCATCCGCGCCCATTCGGCTCAGAAATCCCGCCTGCAAAAAACGCCGGCCGCGATCCCCAGCACCACCGCCTCGAACCCCAGCGACGTGCCCAGCACCCACCACAGCGACCTCCCGCGGAGCGCCTCGTCGGTGTCCTTCTCGTGTCCGTCGGTCATCCGCGACTGCTCGATAATGGCGAACATGCCCTCGCGGTCCGCCGGATCGATCACGTACCGGTCGAAGAGCGCTGTCGTCTCGGTCGTCTTGGGCAGCGCGGCCTTCGCCAGATAGATCCACCGGTGCCACTTTCTCGTCGAGTCCAGCGACGCCTGCACCGCCACGAGCTCGGTCTCCAGAGATTCTTTCTGCCGATCCATGTCGTTGCGCCCGCGCTCGAGCGCCTCGATGTCGTTGACCCGCCCCACCCCGCTCATGAGCGCCTGCCCGGCCGAGATCAGATTGCGAATCTTGCGGGCCTCAGCGCCCGGGCGGTTGCTTCGGGGCGGAGCAGCGGGAGGCGCGGGGTCCTTCGTCGGGGGCGGCTGGGCCGGGTCGGCGCCCGACGGTCCGGGCGATTGGGCCGGCCCGGACTCCGACTCGTCCGGCGTGGGCTGCTCCCGGCGCGCCGCGCGCAGCGCCCGAATCTGCGTCTCCACCGCGACGATCGAGTTCTCGAGCGACGAGACCTGGCCCCGCATCGACTGCACCTGCCGTTGCGACGCCACGGTCTGGTCGAGGAACACCTGCTCGGTCGTGCCGATCGCCCAGATGAACAGCCAGATCAGCGCCGTTCCCAGCAGCGCCATGAGCGTGGACCGCGTCACCATGCCGATGAGCACACAGATGCAGAACAGGTAGCTGAAGAACACCAGAACGATCGGAATCGCCAGAAGCACCCCGGGGCGCCACGCGCCCCCGCGCAGCCCGATCACCAGGAACATCCCCGCGACAAACACCGTCGCCTGCAGCCCGACGAACAGCAGCGCGGAGAGGTACCGGGTCAGAAACAGCCGCAGGCGGCCGATGGGCTTGGCGAGCTGGAGATCGACGACCCCCCCCGA
>CALMPG010000153.1 GCA_937871915.1 uncultured Phycisphaerales bacterium | reverse complement strand
CCCCGCCAAACCACGGCAGGTCGCGCATGAGGCCGTCGGCTAGGCGCAGTGTAACCGAGCGACGCTCCCCGCCAAACCACGGCAGCGAGGCCTTGAGGTGCTTGACCTCATCCAGTGTAACCGAGCGACGCTCCCCGCCAAACCACGGCATGGCGGATGCGCGGACTCTGGGGGTACCCGGTTTACCCGGGCGCCCCCCCCCGCCAAACCACGGCAAGGCGATGGTGTTGCGCAGGTGCCCAGTCAGTTTAACCGAGCGACGCCCCCCGCCAAACCACGGCTCGAGCATGTGGTCGTGGACGACAACGGGCAGTGTAACCGAGCGACGCTCCCCGCCAAACCACGGCGCCGAGCCGCCGTCGTCGCCGAGTGCCCACAGTGTAACCGAGCGACGCTCCCCGCCAAACCACGGCTTGACATCGGACTTGGTGATGAGTTCTGCAGTGTAACCGAGCGACGCTCCCCGCCAAACCACGGCATCGGGCGGATTCGAGCCGCGAAGACAGAAGTGTAACCGAGCGACGCTCCCCGCCAAACCACGGCGTGCGGTTCCTCACCGCCGGCCAGGACTCGAAGTGTAACCGAGCGACGCTCCCCGCCAAACCACGGCATTCTTCGCCTTCTTCTTCGCTCGCGTCTTAAGTGTAACCGAGCGACGCTCCCCGCCAAACCACGGCATCCCCGACTGCCAGCCCCTGGCGGCGACGAGTGTAACCGAGCGACGCTCCCCGCCAAACCACGGCAGATCCCTGGCAGCACCCTGAGCTGCTGCTAGTGTAACCGAGCGACGCTCCCCGCCAAACCACGGCGGCTCTCGCTGGCCCACAAGCGGCCCGGCGAGTGTAACCGAGCGACGCTCCCCGCCAAACCACGGCGTAGCTCCGCCGCTCGTTCTCCACGAACGCAGTGTAACCGAGCGACGCTCCCCGCCAACGGCCCGCGATCCTCTCTCCCCCAAATGCCAGGAGGGGGAGAGAGGATCGCGGGCCGTTGGCACCTTGCTTCTTGCCAAAAGATCTGGCCGTGAGGACCGTTGGCGGGTGGCACAGCGATCCGTGCCGTTGCCTTGCGGTTCCTCCGCAAGGCAGTGCGGGGCGCACAGGGTCATCCGAGCACTGCCTTGCCCAAGGCGGCAAGGCAGTGGCACGGGCGGCAAGTTCGCGTCGGCCGCGCTGGGAATGGGGGTGCCGGGGGAAGGGGCCTATGCCGTCCGCAGGACCCTTCCCCGGCATCGGCAGACCACCATCGCCCCGCCACCCTTCGCCCCTCGCCGCCCCACCACCCCCTCCCCCCCAAGAGACCTTCTCCATAGACGCTCCCCGCACCCGCAGAGAGAGCATCGACCCCCCCCCCCCGGGAAGTTCATCGCCGAAACCTGGGAGTGGCTGCCATATGTTGCATTCACTCTCGGTCCTCCGCATGTGTTTCATATGTTGGGGCTTCAGCCGATCCCGGCCCGCGCCGATGCCCGTGGTGCCCCCCCACGCCCCGCGCTGTCTGCGGGGCAGACGGCCGCGCCGCTCGGGCGCACGCGGGTCTTGCGGCCGGGGGATCGCGGGCGCACTCGATGACCCGATCCCCCGCGCCCATCAAAGAAAGTGAGGGACGCGGCCATGCCAAGAGTCCCCAGCAAAGTGTCGGAGTTGATCGCCTTCTGTGATGAGCACGCGGCCGCCTGGGCCGCCAGCCCGACGACCATCGGCCTGAAGGACACGCAGGTCACGGACCTCAAGAACGCGAGCACGGCCGCGGCCGACGCCGTGGCCGCGCAGCTGGCGGCCAGGTCCGCGGCCAAGTCGGCGACGCTGACGGCCAACACCGCCGTCTCCGCGCTGCGCCGGACCATCGCCGGGTGCATCCGCTCCATCGTCACCTACGCCGAGGCCGCGGCCGACCCCATGGCCGTCTTCGCCGAGGCGCAGATCCCCCCCACCGCCGAGCCGACCCCCAGCGCGCCCCCGGGCCAGCCCGTGAACCTCACGGCCACGCTCGACGACGAGGGGGACATCACCCTCAGGTGGAAGTGCGCCAACCCCCCCGGCGGCAACATCGTCTACAGCATCAACCGCCGCACGAGCGACTCGGGCGCGTTCACGCAGATCGGCGTCGTCGGCACCCGCTCGTTCACCGACTCGACGATCCCCGCCGGGTCGGCCAGCGTGCAGTACCAGATCCGCGGCTTCCGCGGGCAGATGGCCGGGCCCGCGTCGCCTGTCTTCCTGCTCCAGTTCGGCCACGGCGGCGGGGGGGGCCTGACGATCTCGATGGCGCCCTCCACCGAGAAGGCCCCGCTCAAGGTCGCGGCGTAGGAGACCCGAAGATCGAGTTGCACCCCTCGAGCCCCGGCCCGCGCCGGGGCTTTTCGCTGCGCGGGGGAAGGAAGAGAGGGGGTCAGTCTGGATGGCAACCCGCGAACCAGCTGGCGAGGTAGGCGAAGACGTCGTGGGCGTTGATGGCGCCGGAGCGGTCGAAGTCGGCGCGAGGGTCGGTCGAGAGCCAGGCGCTGGTGAACGACAGGATGTCGGCGATGTCGAGGGAGCCCGACTGGTCGAAGTCGGCCGCGCACGCCCGAGGGGGCGGGGCGGGAACGAGCACGGCGAGGGATGGGGTGCAGGGGTTGGGGGAGCACGCGCCGGCGGACCACGTGCCGCTCACGGCGGCGCAGTCGGCGACGAGTTTGCGGCGGCAGATGGTGCCCGCGCCGGTGGTGAGGCAGCACGCGCCCGGGGGCTCGCAGGGGTTTGGGGTGCAGGAGGTGCCGGCCGCGCTCCAGGCGTGGGCGTTGATGCCGCAGTCCTGCTGGAGCAGGAGCGTGCACGCGCCGGTGTACGTGTTGCAGCAGAGGCCCGGCTCCGGGTGCGGGCAGGGCGTGGGCGAGCAGGTGGCCGACTGGATCCACATCCACCCGAAGCCGCCGGCGCTCTCGATCCACACCTGACAGGCCGCGCGTGTGCGGCGGACGCAGGCGCCGGTCTGGACGTTGCAGCAAGCCCCGGTGGGAGGGCATGGGTTGGGGTCGCAGGCGCCGCCGAGGTTCCAGGAGTGCGAGCCGCTCCCGCAGCCGGAGAGGGGGACGAACCAGCAGACGCCGGTGATGAAGTTGCAGCAGACCCCGGAGGCGACGCAGGGGTTGGGCGAGCACGAACCGCCGAGCGACCAGGTGTGAGCGCCGCCGGCGCACGCGGGCTGGGTCTGGAGCGCGCAGGACCCGGTGCCGGCGTCGCAGCATGTGCCCCGGGGGAGGGGGCAGGCCGCGGAAGTGCACGCGATCGAGATGCGCCACGTGAGTCCGGGTGCGCAGTCGGCCTCGGTCGTGGTGGTGCAGGTCGTGGCGGCGTGATCGCAGCACGCCCCGAGCGGCTGGACGCAGGGGTTGGGGGAGCAGGCTCCGCCGCCCGCCCAGATGCTGCCGGAGGGGCAGTCCGGGCGCGCGGTGGTTGTGCAGGCGCCGGTGGCGATGCCGCAGCACGAGCCCGACGGCGGGACAGGGCAGGGGTTCGGGGAGCAGGCCGCGGCGGCCAGCCAGGCGTTGCCGGGGGCGCACCCCGGCTGGATCGTGGTGGTGCACGCGCCGGTGGAGGCGTTGCAGCAGGTGAGGGTCCAGGAGTTGGCAGGGGGGCAGTCGTCGAGGGTGGTGGTTGTGCAGCCGCCCCCGCTGGTGCTGCAGCATTGGCCGAGCGGCGCGGGGCAGGGATTGGGAGCGCAGACGCCGCCGTCGGTGAAAGCGCCCGCGGTGCAGGCGGACTCGAAGACGAGCGTGCAGTGGCCGGTGGCCGCGTCGCAGCACGCGCCGGGGGTTCCGATGTCGATGGTGAGCCCGGTGGTAGAAATCTGGCTCGTGGCGAGAGTGTCCGTCTGCGTAGACCAAGAGTTGTTGCCGGCGAGGAGTCCGGCGAACGTCTGGGCGCCGACTCGTTCGAGCGTGGCGTGGAGTTGGCGGCCGGTGGGATCGGTGACGGTGTAGCGGAAGCGGTACACATCGATGAACTGGCCCAGGCCGAAGTATGCCGCGCCGACGGCGGGATCGAGCGGGGCGGTGTCGCCCGGCGTTGGGGTTGCGCCGGAGCCGTATCCGGACCATGTGGCGGGGTTGCCCTCGCCGAGCGGGTCGAGGCCGGGGGTGCCGAGCAACGGAGCGCCGAGCGATGAGCCGGTGATCAACCCGATCTCCTGGTTGCCGGAGGTGTCGGTGAAGGTGCCGGCGCCGAGGTTGATGAGGCCGTTGAATACCGGGACGATGTTCGCCAGGTAGGTGTACTGGGCCGCGAGGCCTCCCGAGCCGACGGCGTTGTTGGCGGCGAAGGCGGAGGCATAGGTATGGTCGGGATTGCTGATGAGACCGCGCGTGAGCGTGCCCGAGGTATCGGGCTCGCCCGCAAGAACTACGTCGAAGTAGAATCCGCCGAGGGCGCTGCCGGGGGGACCGCCCGTGACCCTGGCCTGCACGGCGAAGTCGAGGACGGTGTCGCCGCCCGGCAGGACCTGCGTCTGGCCGGTGCGCTCGACGATGCGGAACTCGACGGTCTGGGCGAGGGCGGAGGATCCGAGCGCGGCGAGGGTGAGGAGGGCGGCGGGGGACCGGTTCATTCGTGGGCCCTTTGGGCGGGGGGGCGGGGGGGCGGGGGGGCGGGGCGGGAGGGTGGGGGGGGGGCTGGGCG
>CALMPG010000152.1 GCA_937871915.1 uncultured Phycisphaerales bacterium | reverse complement strand
TTCATCGAGAGTCTCCTGGGTACCTTGTACCCGAAAAACTCTCATCCGGACTGGCTCGGGATTCTCAGGCCAGGTCAACCGGGGTTCTCCCAGTTGCTGCCGGTCCAGGCCGCCACGTGAAGGCAGCCATGGGTTCCTGCGCTCGTAAAGTCGCCGCCCGCGAGCAGACCGTCCATCGGGCTGTACGCAAGCGCGCGGACAGTACTGTTCATTCCCGCATTCATCGACTGCCAGGCGGTTCCATCCCAGAGCGCAACGCGATTGCGGGTGGATCCACCGGCCGTAGTAAAGTCGCCGCCCGCTACGAGCCGCTTCTCCTGCGTCGAAGGATTCGGTAGCAGGGCCAGCGCACGCACCGCGTCGTTCATACCGCT
Organism: uncultured Phycisphaerales bacterium; assembly: GCA_937871915.1. GTDB lineage: Bacteria > Planctomycetota > Phycisphaerae > Phycisphaerales > UBA1924 > UBA4658. The sequence continues at coordinate 10,913 of CALMPG010000152.1, read as the reverse complement.
GCCGAAGGCGCTCCACGTCGCGCCGTTCCACCGGGCGATACGATTGATCGGCGTCTCGCCAACCAAGGTAAAGTCGCCGCCGACGATCAGCGATCCATCGTCGAGATGTAGAAATGCGAACACCGGACCGTTGAATCGCTCGTTGAAGGGGAATCGAAGGCGGTGCCAGTCCGGAGTTGTGGGAGGACTGGGCTCTGTGCCGTCCCAGAGGGCTATTCCGTTGGCTGCGTGAACGCCGGCCTGCTGGAAGCTCCCGCCAGCAACGAGATCACCCGCCGGGGTTTGCGCGAGCGCGAAAACGGGATAGTACCAATCTCCACCCGAGAGGCCGGAGCCAACGGTGTGCCACGACGGCGAGCTCGGAGGCGTCAGGCGCGATCCATCCCATCGAGCGATGTTGTTGGCAGAGATGCCATCAACGGTCACGAAGTTGCCAGCGGCGATCAAATCGCCGTTGGCGAGAATCAGCAGAGCCGAAGTGCCGTGGCCGTCGGGGGGGATGGGTACTGAGCCCACGACACTCCAACCGGTCCCGTCAAACTTCGCAAGGTTCTCGCTCGCGACTCCTCCGATTGTATAAAAATCACCCGCGGCAAAGAGGTCCCCAGTCGGGCCGACGACCAGCGCCAACACGCACTTGTCGGCGTTGCCCATCGACTGCCAGGTCGGCGTGGATGTTGAAGAAGTCCAACGGGCGATCGAAACGGTGTTTGACACGCCGCTCGCCGACGAGAACTGGCCGCCGACGATGAGGTCGCCGTTCTGAAGAAAGGCCAGCGCGTTCACGGCGTTGTTCGTGCCGGAGGCCAACGTGCTCCACGCAGTTCCGTTCCACACTGCGATATTGTTCGCCGTCCCACCGCCCGCGGTATCGAAGAACCCACCCACAACGAGGTCGCCGTTGGGGAACTGCGCGATCGCCCTTACACCATCCGGCAAGTACGGACTGGCGACACAGAACAGTGACCCTGGCGGCGAAGTGATGCCAGAGCCCAGCGCCGACCATGTCGTCCCGTTCCACTTTGCGATATTGTTTGCGGATACGCCCCCCGCCGTTGTAAAATGGCCGCCAGCGATGAGGTCGCCGTTGGAATCGACGAACAGCCCCATGACAGGGCCATCCATTCCCGTACTGATGGGGTTCCAGGTCGTGCCGTCCCAGAATGCAATGTAGTTGATATCGTTCGTTGACACAAAGTCGCCGCCCGCCACGAGGACCGGCGACAGCGGCCCACTGCCGTCCGGGTCCCACATCGTCAGGGCCAGCACCCTCGCTTCGACGCCGGGAAGGTCCACCAACCATCGCCCCGGACACTGGGCCCGCGCGTTGCTGCAGAGGCAAAGGCCCGCGAGCAGCGCGAGCGTATGAAACACCCTGCCCCCGACGTTTACTTGCGATCCTCCGCCCGCACTGCGATTCATGAACGATCGAACAAAGGTTCCCACAAACAGCGAGATGCGCATACCCGGCCTCCTGGTTGGACGAATGAAGTTCGACAACAGGGGTTCGGCGCATCTTGGCGAGTTCCCCGACACATGAGCGCACAACCTAGCGACCCCAAATGGCAATTGCAAGTCTGTGGATAACTTGAACATTTTCCAACAAGATTCTGTTAGCGATACTCGAAGGTTTATGCGAGTATGGTCTTGCTTGCTACTTCGCCTCACCCGCTCCCAACTCAAACAGGCTCGCCGAAATCTGATCCAATACGTGCTCAGCCGTCTGGGCCTGGTCGATCGGGATCACCGCCCGCAGGACGTACTCCGCGTCGAGGATCACGGCCACGGCGTCGGCGCCGGGGCTGAACAAGTCGATGGTGGCCCGGGCATCGGTCGTCCACAGCGCGGCGGGCCACTTCCGCCCCGTGTCCTTGAGACGCTCCAGAATCTCGTCCGGCTCGGGAGCGTGCATCACCAGCACAGGAGCGAAGCCGAACTTGGCGATGGCCGCGGCGGGGTCGCGCTCCGGCTCGGGCGTGCCCGCCATGCGAACCCTGAAAGCGTCGTCTCGCGTCCGCTTGAGGATGGCCGCGAGCGAATCGGGGTCGAAGCGACGATCGCCGCCAGCGGGTGCGAGGGGCGGGGTGCGGAGGAAAACGAGCACGACGTGCTCGGCGGGGCGAACGCCCGCCGCGGCGGCCATGAGCGGAGGCTGCAAGAGAGCCCCCATGTCCCAGTTTCCCTTGTCGGCGCCGTTCATCCCCTGGGTAATAGGCATCGTGGGGATGCGGACGCCGACGCGCAGCGTGCCCGAGCGCGGGCGGAGATCGTCCATGGCATCCACGCGGGTGCGCCGGGCCGTGTCGATCTCGGATTTGGCTGGCTCGCAGGGGCCGAAGGACGCGAACGTGAGCGTGAGCGTGGTGCGTTTGATGGGCAGGTCGATCACGAGGGATCGCAGGCGGCGGTTCTGCTCGACGAGCGTGATGCTGCCGCCCACGCCACCCCCCATGCACACGCCGCGCACCGTGCGTTTGGACGGGTGCCGGGAATCGACCTCCACGGACTCCCACACGATGCTGGTGGCATAGGGGAGGAACTCATGGACGGGCGCATCGGCGGGCGCGGCCATGAGATCGAGTTCGGGGATGAGGACCTGCGGAAGGGCCGCGTTGAGAACTGCGGGGGAAAGCGTCGAATCTATGGTGGAGCGATAGAACGAGGTCGGATCGCGGGCGTGAATGACGGTGAGGTCGCCCGCGGCGGCAAAGATGCGGAGCGGGCCGAGTTCGAGGGCCAGTGTGGCGGCGATGGGCGGCGAGTCCGCCTCCGCTGACGGCGCGGGAGGCTGGAGTTGGACGCTGATGGTGGAACGGGTCGTGCGCGTGCCCGTGGCGGGGGACGGGGCCGGGACGCGCAGTTCGACCTGGATGCGCTCGCACGTCGGGGACGTTCGGTACGCCTGTTGGAGTTCGAGGAGGACTTCCCTGGGTGTGGGCGGCAGGGCGGGAGGAGGGGCGAGCGGGGCTTGGGCGGTCGCCCGCGAGCCGAGGCCGGAGACGACCGCGAGCAGCAGCGCCAGGAGCAGCGCGGGCGCGAAGGGCGAAGTGCGGGCTTGAGAACCCGGCCCGGCAACACGCCCGAGCAGATCGGCGACGCGGCCGCGCCCCGGGATGACCAGATCGGGCGCGATGGCCGCGAGGGGCTCCAGAACGAACGTGCGCTCGTGGGCCCGCGGATGCGGGAGTGTCAGGCCCGGCTCGTCGGTCGTGCGATCGGCGTACGCGACGAGGTCGAGGTCGAGGGTGCGGGGCGCCCAGCGGGGCTCGCCCTCGCGAGTGCGCCCGAGGGATCGCTCGATGGCGTGCAGGTGGTCGAGCAGATCGCGGGGCGTGAGGCGCGTTGAAAGAAGCGCGGCCGAGTTGAGGTACGGCCCGCCGGGATCGAGGCCGGGGGCGGTGAGCGCGGGCGTCTCGATAATCGGGCCGCGGGCGAAGAGGCGGGTGTCGGGGAGCGTGCCGAGCGCCTCGAAGGCCGCGCCGATGTTGGCGCGGCGGTCGCCGAGGTTGGAACCGATGGCAATCGCAGCGGTTTGGGAGGACGCTTCGGGCACGGGAAACGGTACGCGCCGCGGACGATCCACAAAGGAACAAGGGCCCCCGCTCTCACCTGGGGGCCCTTGGAAGAAGAGGGAGAACTCGCCTGGTCGGGGCGAGGGTCCGGAGCGCGGCCTAGTGGGCCGGCTCCAACTCCCGAGCTCGATGTTGCATCTGGGCCTTGAGGCGGGCGAGGATGCTCGAGTGCATCTGGCTCACGCGGCTCTCGGAAAGGTCAAGCGTGGCGCCGATCTCCTTCATGGTCATCTCCTCGAAGTAGTAGAGGATGACGATGAGGCGTTCGGCGCGGGAAAGGCCCTTGGTGATCAGGTCCTTGACGTCCTTGCGCTGGATGTCGGCGAAGGGGTTGTTCTGGCTCTCGTCCTTGATGACGTCGATCTCGCGGACGTCCTTGTTGGAATCGCCCGCGAAGCACTTGCGGGTCAGGCTGAAGGTGCCCACAGCGGAGGAGTCTCGCTCATACTTCTCGAACTCCTCGCCGGCGAGGCCGAGGATGCTCGAGAGCTCGTCCTGGGTCGGGGCCCGGCCATGCTCCATCTCGAAGGCCTGGCGGGCGCCCTCGACCTTGGAGGTGCGGTGGCGGACCAGACGGGGAACCCAGTCCATGGAGCGGAGCTCGTCGAGGACGGCTCCGCGGATTCGCGGGGCGCAGTAGGTCTCGAACTTCACGCCGCGCCCGAGGTCGAAAGCGTCGATGGCGTCCATGAGGCCGAAGAGGCCGGCGGACATGAGGTCCTGGATGTCCACCTCGTCGGGGAGGCGGGCGTAGATCCGCTCGGCGTTGTAGCGCACGAGGGGGAGGTACTTCTCCATCAGGAAGTTGCGGATCTCGCGGGCGTGGCTCTTGCGGTATTGCTGCCACACCTCCCTGATGGGGAGCTTGTCGAGCTTGTTGGGGAGTTTGGATGGCTCGGCGTGTTCGACGGCGTATCTGCCGCCTCGTGCGCGAGTGCCCGTGGACGCTGTTCGGGGACGTGACATGGCCGCTCCTTGACCTCGTGTTCCGGGCTTCCTGCGACTGGGGTGGTCGCGGGGAGCCGAGTGTTCCTTGACGCCGCCGATCCATGGCGATGTCGAGGATGATTATACAGACCTTTTCAGAAATGCAACTCCGTGCACATTTTGTGGAGAACTATGGGGACAACTTCTTCGAGCCCGCCCCCGGAGCACCCGAGGCGGGTTCCGGGCGCGGGCCCCCGATGGGATGAGCCTTCTCGTACCCGGCGGTGGCCTCGTTGACGACGCGCTCGCAGATCATCCCGATGATCATGCCGACCGTCTGGCCGGCGACCATGGCGACGAGCGAGCGCAGCAGGATCGTTTCGGCGGGATTCCCGGCGAATAACCCGGCGAGAATGCCGACGGCGAAAGCGGTCAATCCGCATCCGGCGGCGATGACCTTTGTAGGGACACCTGGGGCCACGGGGACTCCATGTCTGCGAGAGAAGACTCAAGCCCAACCCGACGTGGCCGTACCTCGGCAAAGCCGGGGCTTGAGTTGAGCGAAGGGACGAAAGTCCTCAACTTTTTTCGGCGACGCTCTGGCCTGCGGGTGAGAATCCCAGCAAGCGGCGAACCAGCCCGGCCACGCCTCGGGTAGCGCTGGCGGCAGGGGGCGTCGGAGGCGGATTGCCCGCGCCCTGTGCCCGCGAGCGAGGAAGCCCCAAGGTATTGATGATCGCGGCGGCCAGATCCGAGATGCTGCGTGCCGCGGCGGAGTCGGGATACCCAAGGAGCAACGGCTTCTGGGCCCGAACGGAGTCACCGACGCGCACATCTTGCGCGATGTACCCGATCATCGGGAGCGAGACCCCGAGGAAGCGGTCGCAGACGCGGGCGATGCGGGCGTGCGTGGAAAACGCCTCCAGCGGCTCGCGGGCCTGGTTGATGATCAGAGCGAGGCGGTTGTCGGTTGGCTTGGCGGGCCCCCCAACTCCCCCGCCCCCACCACCACCCCCACCACCGGCCTTGGTGTTCGTCACGCTCGCGCCCATCTCGCTCTCGAGCACAAGACACTTGATCAGCGCGTAGGCGTCGGCCACGGCCGTCGGCTCGGGCGTGGCGACGATGAGCGCCAGGTCGGCGGCGTTCAGGAACGCCGTGATGTTCTGGCCCACACCCGCGGCGGAGTCGATCAGGATGATGTCGGCGTCGGCCGCGAGTTCGACCAGGCCCGAGAGCAGCACGCGCCGCTCCATAGCGGAAAGGTCGGCGATCCGCCCAATGCCCGCCGAACCCGGAACGAGGCGGAACCCGCCGGGGGCGTCGATCGCGATCTTGGCGAGGCTCCCCGTGTGGCCGTTCGCGCTGGAGGCCAGCACGTGCTCAAGACGGTTGGTGGGCGAGATGCCGCAGATGACGTCGGCGTTGGCGGTGCCGAGGTCGGCGTCAACCAGCGTGACGCGCAGACCGCGCCGGGCCAGGGCGATGGCCGTGTTCACCGAGACATTGGTCTTGCCCACGCCCCCCTTCCCGCTGGCGATAGTGACGATCTTGGCCCGCCGGGCGACGTTGAGCCGGGCGTTGAACTCCGGCGTTGGCGACCAGTCGGCTGCGCCCTTGGCGTGCTGGCCGGGCAATGGAGGCGGCTTGGCGGGCTTGGCCGCGGGGCTCGCGACCTCGAACATGCGCCGAAGGGCCGTGGCCTGATCGTCCGAGGCGCCGGCGGCCCGCGGAATGGGCGGCGGCTCGGGGAGGGTGATCCCCTCGAGTTCGGCGGCGCTCGCGGGGACATCATTCCGGCCCGGCAAGGCGGGGGGCGACGGGGGATTCGCCCAGTGGCGGGTGTTGCCGGGCACGACGTTCAACGGCCGTGACCTCCGGTGTACGCCGCGTACGTCGGGTAGTGGGATGTGTCGATCGCGGCCGGGGGCTGGGCCCCGAAGAGGCCCTCACGCTCCAAGCGGGCGTAGGCCGGGTCATCGTGCGGGCGGTGCTGCGGCTGGGGTTGGGCGTAGTGCGGCACCGGCGCGGGCTGCGGCGCGCCGGGCATGGCCCGAGCCGGGACGAGCACGTTGTCGAGCACCATACGGGCAAGGCGATCGGGCTGGCCGGCCTCGATGTCGTCGGGAACTTCCTGGCCCGTGGTGATGAACGAGAAGGCCGCGCCGAGCTGGCGGGCGACGTTCACGATCACGCCGAAGTTCACGGCCTCGTCGAGCTTGGTGAGGATGACGCTTCCCGGGCCGAGTGGGGCGAACGCGGCGACGGTCTTCTGAAGCACGGCCTCGCCCGCCGTGGACGACAGCACCAGGTGAACCTCGGTGGGATTCGCGGCCTCGATGAACTCGCGGAGCTCGGCCAGACGATCGGCGTTGAACTGCGATCGCCCGGCGGTGTCGATGAGAACGACGTCGTACTGCGAGAGCGACTGCACGGCCGCGCCCATTTCCTGCGGCGACATGACGACCTTGAGGGGCAGGCCGATGATGCCCGCGTACGTGCGGAGCTGATCCACGGCGGCGATGCGGTAGGTGTCGCTGGTGATGAGGGCCACCGACTTGCCGTGGCGCAGCTTGTACGACGCGGCCAACTTGGCCACGGTCGTAGTCTTGCCCACGCCGGTGGGGCCCACGAGGGCGATGACGTGGGGGCCGTAGCCGCCGCGACCCCCCATCCCGCCACGGAGCGGCGGGGTGCCCGCCGAGGGGATCAGCGAGGAGATGTGGCGGAGGACGGTGGTGCGGACGATGTCCTCGTCGGTCAGTTCGCCCGGCGTGAGTTCATCGCGGACGGCGCCGATGATCGAGTCGGCGATGTCGCGGCTCACGGCGGACTCGAGCAGGCGGAGATACTGGCGGAAAAGTGCCTCGGGCATGGCCCCCGCCGCGACGCCGGCGCTGGTGGTCGGCGCGCTGTGGAGGACCTGGTTGACGAGGAGCTTGATGTCCGCGAGTTCGCGCTGGATCTCGGATTGAGTTTCCGGCGGGTTGGCTTTCTGAACCGGCGTGGGTTTGGACGCGGTGGCGGCGGGCGCGGCTTCCTCTCGCGTACGCGAGCGGCTCTCCGGGGGGCCGGCCGCGGCGCGCTGGGCCGCGAAATCGGCCTTGGCCGCAGCGAGCCGGCGCTCGCGGACGGACATCATCTGCGGCCCATCGGCGGGGAGCAGCGCGGGGGCAGGACGCGGCGTTGGACGGGCGGCCGGAGCCGGCGCGGGGGTGTGGTTGGCGAGTTCGGCGGCGCGCCGGTACGCGCTGGCCGCGGCGGACTTGGCGAGGACGGGGCGGTTGGCCGCGAGAGCGCCGGGGATCACGGTTTCGACCGTCGGCTTGGGCGCGCGGGCAAGGCGGGCGGCGGTCACCGGCTCGTCGGAGGCGGTGATCTCGAAGACCTGCTTGGCGCCGAAGCCGAGGATGCCCCCCTGCTTGACGGTACGGGTGTGCAGAATGATGGCGGTCTTGCCGAGGTCTTTCTTGACCGCGGAGAGGGCCTCGGCGATGGACTGTGCTCGGAAGGTCTTGATTCTCATGGTGCCGTCCTGGCCGACGCCGCGATCGTGAGTGCTCGGGAACATCCCGGAGCCCTCGCGTCGATGCGCCCCGCTTCAGATCGGAAAGTGATTGTCGAGGCGGGGGGGTGGGTCGTCAAGTTGGGGGGGCAGAACTGAGGATGGAGAGGTGAAGAGGCGAGCAGGTGAGGACGGGAATGGGTGGATGCTGTCGGTTGCTGTCTGTTTCAAAGGCGGCCTCGCGGGTGATCCTCATTCCCCGTTCGTGGGGGATGTCAGGCCGCGGCGGCGGCGGGCTGGGCCGACGGCGGGGGGCCGACGAGGGCCATGGATTCAATCTCAACTCCGGCGACGGCCTCGTTGTAGCCGAGAACTGCGACGGTGGGCAGGTGCGGTTCGAGGAGTTGGCGGACCACGGCCCGGACCTGCGGCGATGCGAGCACCACCGGAGGATGGCCGGCCGTGGTGACGGCCCGGAGCGCCTCGAGGATCTGCTGGCTGATCTGCTGGGCCACGCGTGCGGGCATGTTGATGACCGTGGCGCCGGCGGAGCGATCGATGTAGGAGTTGATGGTGTCCTCGAGGGCGGGGTCGAGCGTGACGCAGACGATGCGGAAGTTGGCAGAGCCGGGTTTGCCAGCCCGGCTCTGGAGAGCCGGCCCACCAGATTCAATCGGGCTCGCGTACTGCTGGCAAATGCTGCGGCGCAGGGCGTGACGAACGTACTCGGTGAGGACATCGAGGTCCTTGGTCTTGGGTCCCCAGTCGCTGAGGGTCTCCAGGATGGTCTCGAGGTCACGAACGGGGACACGCTCGCGGAGGAGGTTCTGCATGACCTTCTGCAGGTCGCCCGGCTTGACGATGCTCGGGACGACCTCCTCGACGAGTTTCGGGGTCTTTTCCTTGAGTTGCGTGAGCAGGTTGTTGACCTCCTCGCGGGTGAGCAGGTCCGCCGCGTGGGCTTTGACGACCTCGGTGAGGTGCGTCGCCAGCACGCTCGTCGGGTCCACGACCGTGTAGTTCATGGTCTCGGCCCGGAGTTTGAGTTGCGGGTCGATCCACCACGCATCCAGCCCGAATGCGGGCTCCTTGGTCGGCTCGCCCTCGACCTTGCCCGAGGCGATGCCGCTATCCATGGCCAGCAGCTTGCCGGGGATGGTCTCGCCCTGGGCCACGACCGCCCCCTTGATCTTCACGCGGTACTCGTTGGGCCCGACCTGCATGTTGTCGCGGATGCGCACCGGCGGAAGGATGAACCCGAGTTCCACCGCGAGTTGTCGCCGGATGGCCGAGATTCGGTCCAGCAGGTCGCCCCCTTGCGCCGTGTCCACGAGCGCGACCAGGCCGTAGCCGACCTCGAGCTCGAGCGTGTCGAGTTTGAGCAACGCCTCGGGCGCGGGACCCTCGGGGGCCTTGCCCGCGGCGGTGGTGGCGGCCTTGGCGGCCTCGGCCGCGGCCTTCATCTTCGTGGTCTTGGTCAGGCTCAGCCCCAGCCCGGTCAGGCCGAGGGCCGTGGCCAGCAGCGGGATCGTGGGCAAAGGCGTGAAGCAGAGCATGCCGAGGAACCCGGCCGTGACGAACAGGCCGATGGGCTGGCTGGTGAGCTGGCCGGTGAGCTCGTGGCCGAGTTGCTGCTTCGAGCCCGAACGGGTCACGATCAGGGCCGAGGCGATCGCGACGATGAACGATGGAATCTGGCTCGTCAGGCCGTCGCCGATGGTGAGCAGTGTGAAGACGTGGGCCGACTGACCGGCCTCCCAGCCGCGCTCGATGGTGCCCACGGCGAACCCGCCGATGACGTTGATGGCGATGATGATGATCCCGGCGATGGCGTCGCCGCGGACAAACTTCGAGGCGCCGTCCATGGCCCCGAAGAAGTCGGCCTCGTGGGCGATCTTCTCGCGCCGGCGGCGGGCCTCGGCCTCGTTGATGGACCCGGCGTTGAGGTCGGCGTCGATGGCCATCTGCTTGCCGGGCATGGCGTCGAGGGTGAACCGGGCCGCGACCTCCGAGATGCGCGTGGCGCCCTTGGTGATGACCACCCACTGCACGATCACCAGGATCAGGAAAATGATGATCCCCACGAAGAGCGAGTCGCCCGCGACGAAGTCGGCGAAGGCCGAGATGACATGCCCGGCCACGCCCACGGCCTGCTGGGGGGTCTGGGCGTCGGCCGTGAGGATCAGCCGGGTGGACGCCACGTTGAGCACCAGCCGCATGAGCGTCGTGCCCAGCAGGAGCGACGGAAACACGCTGAAGTCCAGCGGCTGCTCCATATAGATGGTGGTCAGCAGGATCAGCACGCTCAACGCGATGTTCAGGCAGATCAGGATGTCCAGCGCGGCCGGGGGGAGCGGGACGAGCACCACCGTCAGGAGCATGATGAACCCGATGGGAACGATCAGGCCGCGGTACTTGTGCAGGCGATGCAGCAGGGCGGGGAGGTTGGAACCTCCGGCGGGGGCCAAAGCGGGCTTTGGGGTTGCTGCGTTCGCCATCCTGGCTCGAGTCGTGCCACGGGCATCCTGCCCGTGGGGTGGGGGTCGGGGGTGGGGTCGGGGTCGGACTATCGGCGGGGCGTCGCCCGGCAGACCATTTATGCGCATCGCTCCTCGCCAGCCCGCAGGAGTTGCGCCCGGCTACTCTCCGCCCGCCATGGCTTCTCAGCGTTCATCCACCTCCCCGACCCGCGCCCGCCCCACGCGCCCGGTTTGGGCCACCGCGATCATCCTCGTCGTGGGTGCGGGCATCTACCTGCTCCGGCTCCCCCCGTCCCCCGCCAAACGCGGGTGGGTCGAGCACGAGGGGAAACGCTACGAGTAGGCTCGGTCAACACCACAACGCCAGATTAGCTCAAGCGGTTTCGGCCGGGGAGCCGAGAAAGGGTGCTGGGGAGATAGGGTGTGAGC
>CALMPG010000151.1 GCA_937871915.1 uncultured Phycisphaerales bacterium | reverse complement strand
GGGGTGGCCGGGGGGGGGGGTTTGGCGGGTTGGGGGGGGGCGGCGGGGGGGGGGGGGAGGGGGGGGCGGCGGTCGGGGACGGGGCAGGGGGCGAGGCCCAGCGGGAGCAGGACGAGGGCGAGGAGGCCGACGAGGGCCGGGGTGAACGCCGGTGTGCGGGAGCGAGTGGGGATTTGCATCGATTGTCCGGGCCGATCGGGCTTTTCACACAAGTCGAGTTTTCGGCCCCCCGATAACCCGAGGGTTCGGGCGGCATCCAAGGCCGGCCGGACTGGTGCCCTCGACGGAGAGGAAGGGGAGATCGGGGCGGGGGGGGCGGCGGTGTGCGAACAGAGATTGGAACGAGCCATGGTCATTTGCGAAGTGGATGGACGGCGGACGTTTCGGGTGTACATGCCGGAGGCGAGCGCCGTGGAGGTGGTGGGGACGTTCACCGACTGGCGGGAGCGACCGGTGTCGATGACCCGAGAGGATACGGGATGGTGGACGGCGACGGCGGCGCTGCCCGCGGGGGACCACGATTTCAGCTATCTCGTGAACGGGACGCACTGGCTGGCGGACTACGCCGCCATGGGCGTGAAGCGGAACGGCTTTGGCGGCTGGGTGAGCCAGATCCACGTGGAGCGGGCGGACAATTGCTCGCCGGTGCGGTTTCCGGTGCGGCGGGTGGGTGTGGCGGCGTGAACGAATGCGGCTCCCTTAGGTTGCCCGAAGCGGGCGAGTCGCGCTGAAAAGCACGGCGGTCGCCGTTGCGCCTATCAGGGCGCTGCCTACGAATCGGAACTCAGGCCATCGCGAGTGACTCCACGAGGGCCCCATGATCGTCACTGTGATCGCTGCGATAATCAGGCAGATCAGCAGAGTCGCCGCGGCCAGGTAGTTTCGGCACGTGATTGAATAGGCCGTCACCCACACAATCACGGGCGACACGACCGCGAGGAGAGAAACCGCATCATACGACGCTCGACCAAGAATCGCGACGAAAACGGCGATCAGCATCGGAATCGCGACGATTAGGGCGATGAGGTAGAGCGGCCACGTCAGGAGTGCTCCAGACACCACGAGTGCCCGAGGCCAACCGGACCGGACGTTTACGGCAGTGGCGATCGCCGCGATGAGCGTGAGCACGGCGAGGCAGACAATCTCCACAGTCTTTCCCGTTTCCAACGGTGAATAGGCCACTGCAAGTGAGGGTGCCGCTCCCACTGCGATGCAGGCCCCGATCACGAACACTCGACGCGCTTGGTTCATCGGGACTGTCCGGAGATGTTTGGTGATAAGACCACGGTCAGCCAAGGGGGAGCGTGGCAAGGATGTTCTCAACGATCGAGTCGGCGGTGACGCCCTCGGCCTGGGCCTCGAAGTTGAGGATCAGGCGGTGGCGGAGCGCGGCGGGGGCGACGTGCTTGAGGTCTTCGATGCTGACGGCGGGGCGGCCGCCGGTTGGGTCGAGGATGGCGCGGCACTTGGCGGCGAGGACGATGGCTTGCGCGGCACGGGGGGAAGCGCCGACGCGGACAAAGCGGTTGACGAGGGGGGTGGCGAAGGACTGGGCGCTGGAATCCGCGGGATTCGCTCCCCGAGCCTCGCTCATCCCGGGCGTGGGGGGAGCGGGGTGCGTGGCGAGGACTGTGCGGACGGCGTAGTCCTGGATGTGCGGGGCGATGGCGACGCGCTGGATGAGGTGCTGGTAGGCGAGGATGGACTCGGCGCTGAGGACGGGTTCGATGGTGTGCTCGACGCCGGTGGTGGTGCGGTTGAGAATCTCGGCGAGTTGCTCGCGGTTGGAATAGCCGACGAGGAGCTTGAAGAAGAAGCGGTCGAGTTGGGCCTCGGGGAGGGGGTAGGTGCCCTCCTGCTCGAGAGGGTTCTGCGTCGCCATCACGAGGAAGGGGCGGGGGAGGTGGGGGGTGCCGCCGCCCGCGCCGCCGATGGTGACGCTGCGCTCGCCCATGGCCTCGAGGAGGGCGGACTGGGTCTTGGGGGTGGCGCGGTTGATCTCGTCGGCGAGGACTATTTGGGCGAAGACGGGGCCGCGCTGGAAGGCGAACTCGCGGCCCTTTCCCCCCCCAGTGCCGCCGGGCTTGTCGAGTTCGAGGACGATGGTGGTGCCGACGATGTCGGAGGGCATCAGGTCGGGGGTGAACTGGATGCGGGAGAAGGAGAGGGAGAGGGCGCGGGCGAGGGAGCGGATGAGAAGGGTCTTGCCGAGGCCGGGGACGCCCTCGAGGAGGACGTGGCCGGAGCAGAAAAGGGCGGTGAGGACGCCGTCAACGACGGCGTCGTGGCCGACGATGACGGTGGCGACCTGGGCCCGGACGGCGGCGTAGTCGGCGCGGAAGCGGTGGATGGCGGCGCGGGCCTGGTCGGGGGTGAGGGGGGGCTGGGGATCGGGGGGGGGGGGGGCGGGGGGGGGGGGGGGGGGGGGGGGGGATTGGGGGGGGGGGGGGGGGGGGGGGGGGGGAATTGGGGGGATGGTACGGGGTTGGCAAATGGCAAATAGCAAATGGCAAATGGCAAAGGGGAGCGGAGAGAACGTCCCATATGCGTGTGAGGGGCAGGGTGGCGGCGTCGGTGGTCATGGGTATGCGGGGTTTTGCCGATGGGTGGCGAGGCGTTTTCTGCGCTGGTCCACCAACGATCTGCTTGAGCGAGGCCTCCCATGCTGCACGCGAAAATGGATGTGTTCTTCCGGGTTCCCAAGGACAACAACCGGCGGGTGCTGCACCCGGCGACGCTGGTCTCGACCGGGGCCGAGGGGCTCACGGCGGAGGTCGGCAGCGAGGGGCTGAGGGTGGAGCCGTCGCAGGACCTGCTGCTGTACTACCAGGTGGACAACAAGTTTGTGCAGCGGCCGATCTGCGTGGAGGGGGTGCTCGAGAGCGAGGGTCGGCGGATCGTGTCGTTTGTCACGACGGGGGACGCGGTGTCGGCGGAGAGCCGGCAGTGCTATCGGGTGGCGACGGTGATCGCGGGGGTGACGGCGAGCGTGGGGTCCGAGACGAGGGTGCCCGTGAACGACGTGAGCGCGACGGGATTCTCGATCGTGTCGGGCAGCGAGTACACGGTGGGGACGAGCGTGCCGGTGACGATGGTGCACGAGGGGAAGAAGTACACGGGGACGGCGTGCGTGCAGAGCATCCGCGAGTTGCAGCCGGGGAAGAACCGGTACGGCCTGTTCTGTCTGTCGGGGAAGGTCGGCGGCGGGAATCTGGCGCAGGGGCTGGCCCAGATCAGCATGGCGATGCAGCGGGCCCAGCTGCGGCGCATGGCCGGGGCGTGAGCGATTCGGACCTCCCGTGAAACGATGGGCCCGGCCGTCGATGGCCGGGCGCTTTTCGTGGATGGGATGTCTGCGGATGCGCTACCACCACCAACTCTCGACCTTGAAGCGCACCACGAGATCGCGGTTGAAGTCGGGGAGGGGGATGGTGAGGCGGCCGTTCACGACCTCGGCGCTGAACTGGAACTCGAGCTGCCGGGCGTACTGGTCGGTGGACCAGATCTCGTAGTCCACGAAATCGCCGCAGCGGAGGCCGTCGATGAGGAGGCTCGCCCCGCGGGCGAAGCCGACGGTTTCGTTGAGATTCTGGGAGACGTAGACCATGCCCTGATCGCCGTCGCTCGAGCCCATGGTGGTGATGTGCTTGGGGGTGCCGACGACGCTGGCGCGGTGGCCCAGGGGTGTCGGGCGGTAGGAGGCGTAGTCGAAGCCGAGGGTCCAGTCGCCGATGAACTCGGAGGCGACCTGCTGCATGCGGCGCATGCCCATGGGGAGGGGCGTGGGCATGTAGCCGGTGGTGTGCGGGGAGAGATCGGCCGGGATGAGGTCGAGCATGGCCCGGGAGGTGGCGCGGATGCCGGTGCCGGACATGCCCATGGCGATCTGGGTCCACATGGTGGTGCGGAAGAGGTCGATGTCGTTCTGGACGCCCCATGACTCGCCGGCGGGGGCGCCGGGGGAGATGCCCGAGTAGAAGGTGCTCTCGCCGGGCCAGAGGCCCTCGTCGGCGCCCCAGCCGGTGTTGTTCACGACGCGCTGGTCGCGCTTGCTGGTGAGCCAGTATCCCGAGAGCGCGGCGTAGTCGAAGGCGGGGCGGATGGAGGGGTTGCGGTCGGGGTTGTGGATGGGCTCGCCGACCGTCGCGGTGTTCCAGCTTGGGGCGAGGATGTCGATGTTGCCGCCGAGGAAGAGGGCGCGGGCGACGGCGCCGCGCGGGTCGGGATCGGTGGACGAGGAGATGAGCAGGGTGTTGGGGTCGTGGAGGTGGACGGCCTTGGCGATGCGGAGGGTGACCTTGGAGCGGTCGCGCCACTCCTGCATGCGCGTGGGGTCGCCGTTGCCGCGCGGGTTGATGGTCCAGTCGAGCGAGTCCCACTCGCCGGGGAGTTCGATGCCGACGATGGTGGTGGAGTAGGGGCTCTGGGCGATCCAGTCGACGATGGTGTTGATGCGGGCCGCGGCCATGGAGATGATGGCGGAGGACTGGAAGAAATCGTTGATGGTGGAGAGGGGGCCGCCGTTCTGGGCGGCGTAGGCGGTGCGTGCGAACTGGGCGGCGTAGTTGGCCGTGTCGAAGGGCCTGAGGACGAGGCTCACGCCGGCCTGGTAGCCCTCCTCCATGAGGTTCCAGAGGAACTGGCGCATGGCCGGGTTGTAGTTGCCCGGGGAGGATTCGAGCCAGTACGAGGCCGGGACGTTCGAGCCGGCGGGCGCGCCGGTGGAGAGTTGCTCGAGCGGGACACGCAGGGTGTTGATGCCGTAGGCGTCGAGGGCGGCGAAGTAGCCGGCCGCGTCGCCCTCGGCGCCGGGGGTGCTCGAGTAGTTGATCGTGGAACCGTCGGCGGCCCGGACGCTTGCGGGGTAGAGGTTTCGGATGTAGAGGTCGTCGGGGGCGGTCTCGGACCCGTTGATGAAGAAGGGGTTGCCGAAGGCGGTGACGAGCGTGCCGCCGAGCGGGGAGGTCATGAGGCGCTGGCCGTAGGAGGTGTCCTGGAGTTCGGTCTGTGTGGTGAAGGAGACCTGCTGGATGGGGCCGAGGCGTCCGGCGATGTCCACGGCGCGGATGGCGAAGTGGTAGGTGACGCCGGGTTCGAGGCCGCCGATGTGCAGGCTCTCGGGCTGGCCGCGCGGGTGGGGCTGGAAGGTGTTGGGAACGTCGGTGCCGGTCTCCCAGTCGAACTCGTCGGTGAAGGGGAACTCGGACCAGCGGATCTGGTACTGGTAGACATGGCCGCGCTTGTAGGGGCCCAGGGCCATGGCCGCGGAGGAGGCGGCGGGGGCGAGGAACTCCAGGCGCGTTGTGTAGCCGTCCACGACTCCGACGGAGAGGTTGATGACGGGGTTGGGGCGGTCGCTGGTGCGGGCGTCGATGAAGGTGAGCCAGGCGTAGTCGATGGGGCCTTCCATGCCGGGGGAGGCGACGTTGAAGCTGCTGTCCACGCCGTTGATCTGGTCGTCGAGGACGGCGGGGCCGAAGCGGAGGGCGGGGTTGGCGCTGGACTCCTGCGGGGCGGAGTTGTGGCCGCCGCCGTCGTCGTCGAACATCACCGTGAAGTTCATGGTGATGTTCTGGCCGTTGACGGGCATGCCGGGCATGTTGATGGTGGCCCAGGGGAGGAAGACCTCGGTGGTCCAGCCCTGGTCGATGTCGGAGTTGTTGTTGGGGGTTCCGTTGAGGATGGTGCGCCAGTACATGCCGGGGGTGACCGCGCCGCCGGGATGGAGTTGGACGCCGTAGCGGTCGCCGTCGATGCCGGTGGGGTTGTTGCCGCGCAGGTAGTTGACGCGGGAGACGACGCCCGAGCCGTTGGTCGGCCCGTTCCAGGAGCCGATGTTGAACATGAGGGCGCGGCCATTGGGCGTCATCAGGCGCTTGCGGGTGACGGAGGCGTCGAAGAAGAGGGCGAGGGCGTCGTCGCTGCCCCAGTCGGAGCGCCCGCCGCGCCCGCCGCCGGTGCCGTCGGCCCAGAGGTAGCGGTCCTGGACATCGGCGGCGACGTAGAGGCCGAGCTCGGTGTACTTGAACCACATGGTGACGGAGGCGTCCGGGCGGCTGGGCTGGGAGCGGGTGACGGGGACGGCGTCGGCCCATTCGGCGGCGTCGATGACGCCATCGACGGCGACGGCGCCGTAGGCGGCGAACCAGAGGGGGTGGGCGACGGTGACGGGATCGGCGACGAGGAGCTGTCGGGGCTCGAGCGACTCGACCGCGACCGTTTCTCTGGGGCGTGCCGCGCGTCTTGGGGGCCCGCCGGAGCGGGCGAGGGGCGAGCGGGGCGAGCGGGGGAAACGGTGGCGGAGAGTGGGGTCGATCATGAGTCTCCCGTGATGGCGAGGAGCGTCGGAGTTGAATCGGTACAATCCATGTCGGTCGATGACACGGGCGCTTTGCCGATGAGTGGCAGAAGGGTGAAAGACCGTGTGGGATGTGCGGGTTGGAGTGATTCACGCCCGGACCGGGATTTCATGCGAGCGGGCGCGGTGATCGCATGGCGGGCCCCGGGGCGGCGTGTCGTCGCGATCGTCTGGTTTGAGTGGATCGCGAAGGTCGAGCGGATCGCGCCGGAGTGAGGGCTTGGCCGCCCAAACGCGGGGGCGGGGTGGGTTTCAGAAAACGAAAACGCCCGACTCCGGGGAGTCGGGCGTTTTCGTTTCCAAAGGCCGAGGTCGGATTCGAACCGACGAAGGGTTTCCCCAACGGATTTGCAATCGGGAATCGGAGCAGCATCTAACGTCCGATAGCGGCGGCACTTGTGATGATCGGGCGGGACTCGGCGCAGCGCCTTTTCCAAGTGTTCCGACCCCGATGGACGCCGCGCAGCGCCGGGAACTCGTCACGCTCATTTCCCGATGGGGCTCGCTCCCCCAATCGATCAGGGAATCGATCATGGCACAAGTCGTCAGATGGATGCCCGAAGCCGAGTGCACCAGCCACGGCGAGGATCTCGCGGCCATCGTGGCCGAACGCGCCAAGCTCCTGGAACGAAACCCCGAGGCGGTGTTTCTCTGGATGGGGAAGACGTGCGGCCTCGCCGTCGGTGGGGATGCCGCGGACGTGCTCGGCATCGCGGGCGACCTTGCCAGGTCCGGGGCCGATGGATCGGCGGTGTTCGCTCGCCGGGATGCCGAAGCCGTCGCGAGACGGTTTCTCCGCGAGGGCCGGAGGGTGGCCATCGTGGAGAGGACGCGCAGGGACCACCACATCGGCAGACCGGGCGAGCGGGATTGCTCCGTCGAGACTGTGCGCACTCGGTTGCTCGGCCCGGCCGTTCCGGACGGGGAAGAAGGCACTCCAGACCCGGACGGACCGGGCGGCACGGCCGCATGAACCATCGCCGATCCCGTCACTCCGGCGCGACATACCGGCCTTCCTGCCACGCTTTGATCTGCTCTTCGGCGTAGGCGACCACCGCCTTCGCGCTGTCGCCGAGCGATGGCTCTCTCACGCGCCTCCCACGGACGCGGACGGAGAGACGCTGGCGACTGAGATCCCGAATCGAGACCGCGCGTCGGTACGCCTCATCGGCGATCCGCTCGATGGGGACGGAGGAGCCGCTCCAGAGTGATCGACGTCGATCGAGGCCGCACTCCGACTCCAGCCACACGAGCCGGCGGTGGAGCTCATCGAAGGAGCTATCGAACGACACGCCGCGCGAAGTCATCTGGCACTTCGGATATCGACGCGGGTGGCTGCATCCGGGGTCGAGGCGATCGGCACACACGAGCAGACCATCGGCGCCGCGCACCTGGTGGGCCTGGTCGCTCCGATCCAGCGTGGGCACCGTCGCGTCTCGCACCGCGGCCGCTCCACCGGGAGCCTTGGGATCCGGCCACGCGGTCAGCACGATTCGGGAGTTTCGGCTCCGATCGGCCTCCGTGCCCCGATCGCCCGGCGGGAGTTTCTTCCGGCGTGCGAGTTTCGAAGCGGCCTCGCTCGCCCGGGTGCCCTCTGGATCACGGATGAAACCGGCATCGCCATACTTCACGACTCTAGAACGGCGGACTTGACCTGCCTTCACTGGGTCGCCCCGATCTGCCGCGCATCGCGCGACACGGCTCACCGAGAACACACCGCGCACAGCGGCGGGTTCCGCGGAAAGAACGCGATGCCGGCCACTCAGCACTCGCTCACGGTTGTCGCCAGGGATGCGCTGCAGCTCTCGCCAAGAGCGGCCGCGCCGGAGGACGATGAGCATACCGGATCATCCCACGCGGGCAAGCACGCTCGCCTCTTCCGGCGTTCGCCGTCAGGCGAGGAAGCGGAGGGATTGTGCCAGAGCACGCCCACCATCGCGAGCCGCCCGGGGCGATCACCGCCGGCACGCGCGCCGGCAGCGACGGCGGCGCTGCAGGGGCGTGAGCCCGAGCGCCGCCGCGCACCACGCCAGGTCGATCGACCCGCCGGACCGGGATCGAAACGAGGCCGCGCGCCCACCGGAGTCCGCCGAATCACCGGGCCCAGCCCCGCGAAATCAGACCCCCATGCGGCAACTCCCCCCCAAAGCGCGACAACGAGCGACTTGCGGTCCATCCCCCCCCTAAAAGGAACCTAAAGGGGGGGGAGGGGGGGGGTGCCCCCCGACAGGGCCCACCGCCGGCTCTTCCGCCCCCGCCTTCCCTCCACGTCTCTCCGGATCGACTTCGAACGTCGCCCCTCACTATCGCGCGTGCGCGCGCGACGAGGGATAGGGGGGTGTGGGGGGAAAGGGGGACGCCGACCAACGGTCGAAGAGATTCCCGGACGTGCCACGGCCCGTCCGGGCAGCAGGGGTAGAGCTGGCGCGGGTCCAGCCCCGTTCGACCAATTGAAAGCATGGGCGAAATGACCGGCAGAATCGGCAACCATTCGCAAAGCTCGCTCCGCCATGGCGTTGCGCCTTGCCGATCCCCGCAACCGCCGGAGCAGCTATCGGCACCATCGGCACCGAACCTCCGTTCGCGGGAAAGCGGACAGCGCCAGCCGCACGCCAACCGGGCTAGCCGGGGCGGTGCGTCATTCGGAGAGGTGTTTTGGAACAACCGTGTGTCCGAGGCCGTCGATCCGCCTCAGACGGCCCGCCAAATGGCTCAGGCACAGTCAGGCATCGAACGCCAGAAGTTGCACGGTGGATGGGCGAGCCGACACCCGATCAGCCGACAGCGCCGACATTGCGGCTCGGGGTCTTCCGGTTGATCTCATCGAGCGCGTGCTTCACTGCCTCCATGACCTTGAGCACGCCGTCCGCCTTCCTGGACAGATCGTCGGCCCGGCCAGAGCCGGGGAACGTCGGGGCGACCGCACCGGCGGGTCCGAACACCCCGGGCGAGCGCCAGCCCATGCCGGCATCGACGGTGCGGTATTGCCTGGACATGATCGCCTGGGCCTCCGCGGCGGCGTATTCGTCCTTCGCCCGATTGAGCAGGCTGGCTCCCGTGGCGCGGATGACGGCATCGCGGGCCTTGCCGAGCTCCGTGGCCGCTCGCGTCTGTTCGTCAAGCGAGAGGTTCTGATCGCGTTGCACGGCCCGGATCCGCTCTTCGTAGTCCAGTCGGATCGACGCGAGCTGCGCGGCCTCCTCAAGCCCGGAGAGCTGCATCACCTCGATCTCCGCCCGCGAGAACTGGTTGTTCAGCGACTCCACCGAGCGGTTGCGGCCCTGGAGCGCAGCCACCTGAGCCGCGAGCCGCTTGTTGTCCCGGTTGTGCTCCATCGTGAAACTCAGTGTTTGGGCGCGGTTCTCGTAGTCCTCCCGCGTGAGCTTGTGGCGCTCGGCCTCCAGCCGCGCCATCGCCGCCTCACGGTTCAGGTTCCCATCGAGGGCCTCGGCCTCATCTTCGCGGTGCTGTCGGCGCAGCGCGGCGACGCCGGTGCGGCGGTACTCGATATCGAGGAGCTTCTGCTCCAGGGCGGTCTGCCGGCGGGTCGCTTCCTCCGCCTGTTGCTGAATGCTCACGTTCGCGGCGTGGAGCCGGTTCTCCCACTCCTCGGCGGCGGTGCGCTTCGCGGGATCCGCCTCTTTGCGGATGGCCACGAGCGCGTCCCGATGGCGGTACTGCTCCTGCGCCTGCGCGGCCGCGGAATCGGCACCGGGACCGCCCTTCGCCCGGGCCTCGGCCACCTTGACGACGCCCTCGTACTTGAGCGCGGCCTCGCGGATCACGTTGTACTTCCGCCCCAGCTCATCGAACGCGGCGATTTCGGCGTTGATCTCCTGCACGTGAGAGCGAGAGAGGGAGAAGAACGCCGCGGACACGTCGGAGGCTCCGATGTACGTGCCGGAAATCGCACTCGTGAGCTTGCCGTAGAGCGAGACCGCGGTCTGGATGGCCGAAAAATCGAACATGCGCGAGAACTGTCCGCCCATCGCGGAGGTGAACTGGGCGTTCGCCCGCGAAAAAGCGGCCATCGTCTCGGAGGTTCTTCCCGTTTCTTCGTTGTACTTCGCCGCGGACTTTCCCATGAACTGAAAGAGCTTGCCAACGGCCAGCGCGGTCGAGGTCACCCCGAAGAGGCCTCGACCCACGTCCTTCAGCGCTTTCGTGTTCGAACGCGTGAACGCCGCGGCTTCCCGATCGACCCGGCTCCCGGCCTGCCGCGCCTCGCGTTCGACGGCGGTGGTGCCGCGCTTGAACTCACGCCAGTCGAGTCCCCACGTTGTCACTACATCAGCCATGGATCATCCTCCGTCCGATCCCCGGATCGATTCCTCGCGACTCTTGAACCGTTCGAACGCGATCAGCGTGGTCTGCTGTCCCGCGTCGAGGCTCTCCCACCATCCGCCGAAGGGGTCCATTCCGAACCGCTCGCACACCTCCAGCGCCACCATCACCGCTCGCTTCGCATAGGTCCGCGGCACGTCCCACCCGCCGACCCGGCCGGACGATCCCGGGTCGTCATCGATCATTTTTTTTCGGCGGCCTCCAGCGCTTCGGGCCTGGCGGGCATCCCGGCCAGGATCACCCCCCGGTACAGTGCGGCGACCGCCGGCGTGCTCAGGTCGGCCAGGTCCACCATCGCGGCCTGGCACCACGCCAGCACGTCGGCGCGGGAGCCCGACACCAGCTTCGTCCCCCGAACCTCGGACCACGCTCTCCCGTTCTCCGGCGTGTGGTCCGTGGCCGCGGCGACGATCAGCACGCGGAATCGGTAGAACCACCGCTCCAAGTCGTCCAGGAATCCGGGATCGGATTCGTTGGGGATGGTGTCGGTGCTCAATGAGCCCTTGCTCGGATCGAGGATCTGCGGAGCCTCGGGACGCGGCATGGCCGCCTCGATGAGGTTCTGCTCCCATCCGCCCACGGCACTCACGATCACCTGGCGGCCACCGACGTCCACCGTGGCCGTGCCCACGGACCTCGCGAGTTCTATCAAGCTGATTGTGCTCATGGCGATTCCTTCCTTTGTTCGTTGAGTCCGGCCGCTCGCCCGCGCGAGGATCGACCGATGGTGGATCCGTGTGCCTTCGGATTGCTCAGGGCTGGAACTTGGCTCCGCGGCCCCCGCGGGTGTTGGCCTCTACCGCCCGCAGGGCCTCGAGCTGCTTGCGTCCCTGCTCCATCAGGTCCCGCTGGGCGTTGCGGTAGATGGTGTTGAAGTCCATCCCGAAGCCCCCGGTGCCGATGATCTGCCCGCGAGTGGTGGCGTCGGCCACGTTCGCATTCTCGAGCACCGTGAACTTTTCGGATTGTCGATCCTTGAGCCAGCGATCGCGAATGTCCTTCGTCTCTTCGAGCTGGCTCAGCCGCCCCAACAAGCCGAAGCGCGCATTCTCAAGGTCCCGAAGCCCGGCCTTTTCATCGTTGGGCACGCCTTTGATGGCTCCGATCTCCCGCAGCCGGGTCTCGTGCTTGCCCATCTCGCGCAGCCGCTCGGCCCCGAACTTGTCGCCGAACAACTCGCGGAAGTCGGCCTCGCCGGTGCGGCGCAGGCGCATCACGTCGGCCTCCCCCTTGATCCGCTCGTCTTGAATCCTCTTCGCCCGGTGGGCCTCGCGACTCTCCGTGGCGAATCCACGCGCGTCGATGCCCACCAGGGCGGCGACGTTGCCGAGGGCCTTCTCGATTTCTGTGTTGAACGACTCCACGTAGCCGGTAGTCGTCTCGCCGATGACGACCTGGAGATCCTTCCACGGCTGCTGCATGTCCCGAACACGATCCCCCGCCGCCTCGCTGGACTTCCCGTAGGCATCGACGGATTCTTTCAGGTAGTGGATGGCCTGCCGCGCCAGCATCACCGTCGAGCCGATTCCGAAGATGCGTCCGACCGACTTCGCGGCCGAAGCGCTTGTGCGTTCGATGCGTGCCAGAGACTGGTGGAACGCCCGATCATCCGCCCCGATCGTGAAGAGAAGGTCCGCCATGAGGTGCTCCGGTGGGTGCTCAACTCTCGCCGGCGGAGACGATCCGCTCGGCCCGCCTAGTCTGCGCGACCATGTGAAGGAAGTTCAGGGCCGCCCGCGTGATGGCCCGCTCGTTGGGAGTGAGGAGGTGATCGAGCTCTCCGGCCGTGAGCCTGGCCAACACACCGTCAATGCTCGCGGTGAAGACGGCCGGATGGTCGCGCATCAGCGCATCGAGCTCCGCCTCCTGGCCATCGATCACGGCGCGGGCCGCGGCGACGAGACTCAACTTGTGTCGGCTGGCGCTCATGGATCGGGTCCCCCTACTCCCAAAGTTCTCGCTCGCGTCGTCGTCGCTCGGCGATCACGGCATCGAGTTGCGCGTCCACGTGGTCCTCGGAGATCTGCGCCACGATCGCTTGCACGCCGTAGCCCGCGAAGACGAGGAGCATGGAGAGTTCGTCCGCGGTCAACGATTCTCCCGACTCGCAAGCGCACTTGTTCAGCGCATCCGCAATCACCTGCGTGCGCTCCATGCCCGGCGCGAGGAGCATCGCCTTCAGGCGAGTCTCGAGCACGTCGGCCGCGGCTCGGCTCTGCACAGCGATGCTCTCAACGGACGCGGGCATGGGCAAGATTCCATCGAAGAGTGTCAGATCGTTGCGGTCCCTCTTCGCAGAGAGGCGTGATCTGGATCTGATGCGGAGTCGCACGAAGAGAAAAACCCCGGCCGCCGGACCGGGAGCGGCACCGGCGAAGGTTGTCCAGACCGGCGGCGCGGGGGTGTAGGTCGATTAGTCGCGAGGTCGGTTCTTTGCCCGCATGGCCGCGTAGGCATCGCCCAGCCTGCGCTTCTCAACGGTCCACAGATCGTCGTGGTTGTGCTGGGCCCACCGGTGTGCCTGGCCCAGTGTGAGTCCACAGGCGTTCATGTACGCCATGAGCGCCATCTTGTAGCTGGTTGCGCCCGGGACCGGCTTGAACTTCCCGGGGGACATTTGGTCCTCCAGGTCGAAGCGGTTGAGAGTGCGGGTTCCGATGCTCGCCGTGCCGGTCGCGCGATGCGGCGAGGGAACAGGCGGAGACGCCGGAGTGGAGTTGTGACCGGCGCGGGGAAAGTCGGGAAAGCGGGATGGGGGATTGGAGGAAACGATCATTTGCGCAATGCTGCTCATGGGGTGCTCTTCGGGATGCGTGCTCGTCCGCGGACCCGCCAACGAGGCGGGAGCACCGGCCGAGTTTGGAAGACCCGGTTCGCCGCGTGAACGACGAACCGAGCCCGAAGCGCGATCCCACCGGACGAAGGTGGGAGCAGAAGAAAGCGAAACCGAATGCCGCACACGGGTGGCGACCCGGACGCGGCGAGTGCGTTCAGACACCGCCGGTTATCGAGGCTCGCCACCGGCCGAGCGAGTCCATCCACGCCTTGTACTTCGCGAGCCACGCCAGGCGGGCGACGACTTCGGTGCGCTCCTCCGCATGCTCGGGCATGCCGGCAAGTTGTATTTCAAGCCGGTTGGCCTCGGGTCCGTACTTGTACTGCCACTCGTCAAAGGACCGGAGCGCGGTCTGATGGCACGTGAGCGGGTCCATGCTCCTAGCCGTGGGGAATTCGGATGCCTCCGCGGTAGCCGCAGGGGAGGTGGGCGTGGAAGGTGTGCTTGTGCTCGTCAGCATGGTCTGGATTCCTGCGAAGTCATTGAAACGATCTAGAGGCGAGCGCTGCGGCGCTGCCGATGCGCGGCGTACTCATTCGCGAGGCGGACTTTTTCCGCTTGCCAGAGTTCCGCGTGGTGAATCTGCACGAGGCGGTAGGCGTCGCCACGTTTCACGCCGCACGAGATGTAGGCGGCGAAGGCGGCGGCGAAGTTCGAAGGATTGGGGACCGGGCCCCATTGCTTTGTGAAGAAGTCCTGTTTCGGAAGAGCCGCGATGCGATCGTGTTCCCGCTTTCGTTCTCTCGCCTGTTCCATCGTCAGCCCATCCAGCATGCAGTCCTCTCGGAAAACGGCATGCGCTGGGCCGGGAAACTCCGACTTGAGAGAGGCGAGCAACTGCTGGGCTGGAGTGAGCGCAGGTGGTGGGGCGATCACCCGCGCGGGCATCGGCTGCGCGGGAGAAGCGGCGTGGGCACCGTTCCGGTGCTTGGCGAAGCTGGCATCCTGCGCAGCGCGATCCTCGTCGAGCGAACGCCGCAACTTCTGGAAGAAGGGGCGAAGGGCGGGATTTGTGTCGGGTCGTGCCATAGGAGGTGTCGTCATCTCGAGCGGGCGGAGCACGGTCGCGGACCGTTCTTATCCCGCAGATTCGGCTCGGCGCCTGCGCTCCCGCTGCTTCGGCAAGGTCACATTCATGTACTCGTCGGCAAGCCGTTGCCGCTCGATCAACCACAGATCGCGGTGGTGACGCTGCGCCTCACATTGCGCGTCGCCGATCTTCAGCCCGGCGGCCTGGTACGCCTTCACCGCCTCGCCATAGGTGGTCGCGCCGGGAACCCGCCCGATGCGCCCGGTCGTGATGTCGATCAGTGACGATGAGAGTGTGAACGAAGCGGTGGACATGGAGAAACTCCTTGGAGAACCGGCGGCTCTCACGGCGTGCGTGCAACCCAAAACCAACCCGCCGGACCGAAACCGGCGAGCTGGCGAAAAGGACGCTCCAGATGCCGACGAAGGACACTGGAGCACGGAACCAATGCCGCGGTCCGGTGGCGACCGGAGCGCGGCGTGCGATCACGCCCCACCGTGGCCCGGACTGTCCTGGCCGTGGCGGTGTTCTCCCATCCGAGACGACGGAGCGGCGTCGCCCCCGTCCCCATACCGATACCAGGTGTTGCCGTTCTCGATCTCTCCGATCAGGGCCATCAGCGGCGCGAGTCGCTCGCGAGGAACCTCATGTCGCTCGATCCGATCGGCGAGGGCGAGCATGCGATCGGAGAGACGGGCGTTGTCCGAATGGGCATCACCGGAACGCGAGCGCGACGGCGGCCCGACCCCGGGTGCGGTGGTTTTCGAAGTGCGTCTGTTGTTTCCCCGACCGTCGTTGAGTTCCATGCGTCCGCTCCTGCCCGAGTCCATCCGGACAACTTCGCCAGAGTGAAAGTAAGCCGCGTGGGTGGCCGTGTGCAAGGGATACCGGTCGTTCAATCTCGCTTCGTCGCGCTTCGATGCGCTTCTACACACGCCACTTCCGGCGTTCGCCGTCAGGCGAGGAAGCGGAGGGATTGTGCCAGAGCACGCCCACCATCGCGAGCCGCCCGGGGCGATCACCGCCGGCACGCGCGCCGGATCGGGACCACGGTTGCCGATGATGCGCAGGCATGCCGGTTCCGGTTGACGCGCCAAGCCTCGCGCAAGTGCGGCCAATCTCTGGGGGTTACAGGCACGTTGCCGATTCTGCCGGTCAATCCGGGCACTCTTTCATTATGGAGTGGCCTTGCACTGGCGGGGTTATTGACCCAGCGTGCATGCCAATGCCTGATCGCGTATACTCACACGCGAGCGGCGGAAGGTACCTCAATCTCTCCACGGACGGGAGGCGGCAATGGCGAAGATGCGCACGGCGGCGCGCGGCGGGGCGACAGGGCGGAAAGCACCGAAGTTGAGGGATCAGGACCGCGGTGAAGAGCTGCGAAAAAAGCTGGAGTTCCTCCTCAAGGTGGAACGCATTCCACAGGTGGATCCTGACACAGACCCACATTGGCACGAGTGGCACGCGGCGGAGGCGCTGCAGCGGCTCCAATCCGGGGTGGCGCTGGCTGAACGCACGGCACATCTCGATGGATTCAATGAGCCGCGGGCCGCCGTTCGCGCGGTCAAGCTGGCCAGGCACGCGCTGCACTTCGCCCGCCATCTTGAGTTCCTGTGGGAGCTTGAGAAGCCGAACACGGGGGGTCTGACGTGGTTTGATGTCGCGGACGTTGCGCGCGTGTTCGAGACGCTCATGCGCCTGCTGCTCTCGTCGCATCGGGCCTGGGCGGCATACCGCTTGACGGAGGGCACTCCCGATGGGCTGCGCCTCACGAGACTCTCCTCGCCGAACAGCCTGGTGATCGCGGGCGCGTGTGGGAATCCCGTGTACATGGCGGTGTGCCTGGCCAACCGTGTGGGCAGGGACTTCCTGAGCGCGGTGCGCGATGCCATGCCAGTCGCCGAGATCATGGATCGGAGCGCGTTGAACCGTCTGGCCTATTCCGATGCGCTCAAAGAGTCTGAGTTGCAGGTCGCCGAACTTCTGGCGGGCGCTCCCGGAATCCTCGCCAGATGCGTTTGGCTGCCGTGTTCCGGCCACGCAACTCTCCCGTCGCGGGTGGTCGCGGACGCGGAGTGGGAGGTGTTGGACAGCCGGCTCGTGGACCTGATCGCGATGCTTGAGCATGAGGCACAGACGCCCACATCTGCACAAGGGTCATGCCCCACGGGTTCCGTGGTAGCCGCCGACTCAGAGCCAACCGGCCCGACACCTCGTGTAAGTGTGAGGTGGTTGGCGGAGCACTTCATCGATCCGCGCAGCGGGAAGGCGCTGCCGTATCCGCGGGCCCTGGAGCTCGTGAAGGACGGGACGATTCCCAGCTTGCCGAGCAAGGGAGAGGGCTCGAAGTTCCTGGTGGATCTCGATGCCGCAGAAAAGGGCCTTCGCAGACGCGGGTATGAAATGCGTCGGGACGCGACGACTCCGGTTGTGAAGCGCCGCGAAGCGCGTGCAAGTGTCACGGAGCGAAAATCGGCAGCGTGAGACCATAGACAAGGTTTGAACTTGGGCGGATATTCGTGTGACCATCAACGCACCGGCCGTTGATGACGCCGCACGAATCGCCGGTATGGAGCCATCGCCATGCGCGAGGACCTGCCGGCCACGAAACCCGCCCCCACCCCGCCCGAGTTCCACGCGGAACCAGACCGCCTGCTCAAGCCCCGCGACGCCGCGGCCATGCTCTCGATCAGCGTGCGCCAGCTCTGGCGCATCTCGGGCCTGGGCGTCATCCCCCGCGTCAACATGGCGAGCACGCGCGGGACGCGCTTCCGCCTGAGCGACCTCCGCCGCGTGATGGCGGCCGGGTCCTCGCCGAGCCCTCAAGCACCGGCAACCGAGGCGGCCGCCGCCCCCGCCGGGAAGGGTGCGTGATCCCCATGAACGGCACGCCCAACACACCATCGCCCCCGAACCCGCCCCCGGCGGAGTCGCCGGCGAGCCCCGCCGACGCGCTGCAGCTCCTCACCATCGAGGAGGCGTGCGTGGCTCTCCGGATCACCGTCTCGGCCATCAACGTGTACAACAAGCAAGGGCGACTCCCGTTCGTCCGTGTGGGCAAGCTCCGCCGCGTCCGGCTCTCCGAC
The DNA here is from genome assembly GCA_937871915.1 of uncultured Phycisphaerales bacterium. Classification (GTDB taxonomy): domain Bacteria; phylum Planctomycetota; class Phycisphaerae; order Phycisphaerales; family UBA1924; genus UBA4658. The sequence goes on along the minus strand of CALMPG010000151.1, from coordinate 19,630 downwards.
CTCCGGAAGTTCATCCAGGAGGAGGGCCCGAAGGCATGAGGCGGCTTCCCCCGACGCGAGATCCCACGGCCCGCGTGATCGCGACCCTTCGCGAGCTCGGCTGCAACCCGCGCACGAGCGGCGCTGGATGGTGCGCCACCTGCCCGACGCACGAGGACTCCGCCCCATCGCTCTCGATCACGATCGGCGACAACGGGGCCACGCTGCTCAAGTGCCACGCGGGTTGCACGGTCGCGACGATCGCCGACATGCTCGGCATGAGGCTGGCGGACCTGTTCCCCGCCGATGAGCGTGGGCGGAAGCCGGCTCCAGGCTCCCAACCCACGCGGCGCGCGGAACGGGCCCGGCCAGCGCAGGACTGGCCGGAGCTCGCCGACGCCTTCGCCAGGGCCATGCCGGACGATCGACTGGGGGAGCTGTCGGTGATTCTCGGTGTGAGCCGCGAAGCACTCACTCGCCTCAACGTCGGGTGGGCCGATGAGCCGGCGCTCGAGGCGATCATCAAGCGCAGGGTGCGGGGCCCGGCGTGGGTGTTCCCAATGCGGAGCGGCGGGGGCGAGATCATCGGACTGTGCGCCCGCGGAAGAGACGGATCGAAGTGGACGCTCACCGGCGGGCGCCTCGGCCTGTTCGGTCCGGCGGATCTGGCGTCGATGCCGGACCCGGTGATCGTGCCGGAAGGGGCATCCGACACGGCCGCGGCTCTGTCGGTCGGGTGGACGGCGGTGGGAAGGCCGAGCAACCGCTGCGGGGTGGAGCACCTGGTGGAGAGTCTGCGCGGGCGGCGCGTGGTGATCCTCGGCGAGAACGATGAAAAGCCCGACGGCAAGTGGCCCGGGCGCGAGGGAGCGGTGGTGGTGGCGAACGCCCTCGCGCGGGCCTGGCAGGTTCGGGTGCCGTGGCGGCTCCCTCCTGCTCCGCACAAAGACCTCCGGGCGTGGCTCGGAGTCCATCCGAATCGAGCGGCGTTGGCGAACAGCATGGGCGAAGTGCTGAAACTGGAGCGGGTATGAGCGGCGGAACAGAAGCGGCGACAACCGGAGCCGGCGAGTGGGGAGGCGGCACCGCCGCGCCCGATCCCGGCGGATCGAAGGGACCCCACGGCGAGGGAAAGCAGAGCCAGCAGGACCGGCTCATGGCGATCGCGTTGGAGCGGTTCCGGATCTCCCGCACCCCCAAGGGCGATGCCTTCGCGGTCCCCGCGAAAGGGCCCAACGTGGTCCGGATGCTCCGCGGCGGTGGCGACTCACTCCGGGCCGAGCTCGCCGACGCGCACTCACGGAAGTACGGCAAGGCCGCGTCCTCGGTGGCCCTGGCGGACGTGATGCTCACGCTCCAGGGGCGGGCCATGAGCGGCGAACCAGAGGCGGTGGAGCTCCGCACCGCCCGCGGGCCCGCGGGGGAGATCGTGTTGGACCTCGGATGCACGCGGGGTCGCGTGGTGGTGGTGCGGCCGGATGGGTGGTCGATCGAGGCATCATCGTCGGTGCTCTTCCGGCGGACCGAGCTCATCGGCGAACTCCCAGCGCCTGAGCGTGGTGGGGATATCGAGGAACTGCGCAGGTTCCTCAACGTCGGCCAGGAGGACTTTTGGCTCTTCGTCGGGTGGTGCGTGGCCGCGTTCATTCCCGAGATCGCCCATCCAGTCCTGCTCCTGACCGGAGAACAGGCGACGGGGAAGAGCACGGCCGCGAAGCTCATCGCCAACCTGATCGACCCCGGACCGGCGCGGCTGTGCTGTCCGCCGCGGGACCCCGATCAATGGACCGTGGCCGCGTCCGGGCGGTGGGTGGTGGCCCTGGACAATCTTTCCCAGATTCCCGAATGGCTCTCGGATGCGCTCTGCCGGGGAGTGACCGGCGATGGGCGGGTGACGCGCAAGCTCTACTCCGATGGGGACCTTCACGTGGTCGAGTTCCGCCGACCCATCCTCATCAACGGCATCGACCTCCCGGCGCTCCGCGGGGACCTCGGGAGCCGCCTGCTCAAGATCGAGCTGGAGCGCATCGACCCAACGAAGCGGCTCTCCGAAGACGCTCTCATGCGCGGGTACGACCTGGCCCGGCCTCGGATGGTCGGTGCCCTGCTCGATCTCCTGGTGAAGGTGCTCGCGTGGTTGCCGGAAGTCCGACCGATCGAGATGCCCCGCCTCGCCGACTTCTCGCGCGTGCTCGCGGCGATGGATGAGGCGTTGGAGCACAAGTGCAACACGCTCCAGCGGTTCAGCGGGCAGGAGAGCGAGATCGCGCGGGATGTGGTCGAGGGCGATGCGTTCGCCGAATCGATCATGGCCATGATGGGCGAGCTCATCGGGCCGTGGGAGGGCACCGCCAAGCGCCTTCAGGAGGAGCTGCCCAAGCCCACGCCGATCCCGCCATCGTGGCCGAAGAACGCCAAGGGCATCGCCGGACGCATCCGGCGCCTCGCACCTTCGCTGATCCGGCTCGGCTATCAGGTGGTGCTGCCCAGCGAGGCCACGCGGATCAACGGAGAACGGTTGTACCGGATCGCGGCCCCGGACAAGGCCGCCGCCGCGAACACCCCGCCGCCCCCGCGCATCAGCAACGTGCCGACTGTGAGAGCGGAGGACCCATTCCCGTTGTCCGCACCGCCGCCGGCGGAGCACCTGGACGGGGAGGGCGAGGCCATCGACTGATCGAAGGGGCCTCGTGCGTGCGAGAGCGAATGACGAAGCGAGCCCGCGTCGAAACGCGGTCGATGGATTGAAGGGTCCTTTTTCTTGGAGGTTCGGACAATGTACAGAACACGTGGATCAGAGTCGGCGGACAAGGCGGCGAGGCTGAGCGCGGCGAAGGCGGAGATGGAACAGTTCAAGCGTGAAGACGAGCCCGACCTCCAGCGGTACCAGGAAAGCCTGAAAGAGCTGGAGGCCGAGCTGAGGAAGCCCTCCATCTACGAAGAGTTTCTAAAGGCCAAAGAACTCAAGGAGGTCACGCTCCCGACGAGGATTAGCGAGCTCAAGAGAACGATCGAGTCCAAGCTCAACACCCGGAAGCGCATCGAGGCCGAGATCGACGCCAATGCGCCGTAGCGCCAGCGGCCTCCCCCTCGCACCCTGCACCGTGGCCGGCACAGAGCCGCCGAAAGGCGGGCCGGCCCATTTGCTACTGTATTGACACCGGCACTCTGTCCGATACCATCGGACAGCGGCGTAGACTCCGCGATGGAAAAGAACACCATGCTCGCCATTCGTGTAGATGCAGAGACGAAGAGCAGGCTCAGCCGGGCCGCCCAGTTCAGCGGCAAGACACTCTCCCAGTTCGTCATCGACGCCGCAACCGCCGCGGCAGAAGCGGTCCACGCGAGAGGAGTCCCGTCGATGGACAGGCCGGCGAGCGGCGTGCCGGATTTGTTCCGGGCGACGTGCGAGGCGGCGCACGCGGGTGGGAGCGGGATGGGGTATCACGATGCGGGCCGGTTGCTCACGGCGTCAATCCGTGGGATGCGCCCGCCCCGGATGCTCCGATCGGTGTGGGCCCTGGAGCTCCGCCGGCTCCGTCGCCTGGTGAAGTCGGGGGACCGGGAGCGAGTGCTCGCGTGGTTCGACGAGCACACGCCGGAGTGTGTGGCGATGGTCCCCGCCAGACGAAGGCCCTCGTTCGTAGATGGGGTGTTCGCGAAGTTCCGGGGGGCGAGTGAGCTGAAAGGCGGGAGAGCATGAGCGGTGAGGCTGCCAATCAACGGACCGATGGCGGAAGCGGCGGCGCGGAGACTCCGAGCTCCGAGCCGGCCTGGGTGTCGGAGTGGATGATCGATCGCACGTTGGAGGTGTGGGGGAAGAAGTTCGCGCGGGCCCGGGGGCGCGCCATGACGCGGGCGGATGCGATCGAGACGATCAGGCGGGCGGGGGGACTTGGGGTGGCGCTGGGGATGCTCGATAAGTTTGAACCGAAGCTCGGTTGAACAGGGATCGGGACCGAGGGCCGGAAGCACGGAGGAATGCAAATGCCACGAATCTGGAAGCGCAAGCCCGATCGAAACAACCCGCTCGCCCCGTACTACGTCACCTGGACGGACTGGACGGGGGAAGGCGGAGCGTGGGCGAAGCGGGAGCGTTCCCAGCGGGCCTTCGCGAGCGGCGATGAGAGCATGGCCCTCGGCCACCGCCTGGAGGAGCAGGCGCTCCGGCGCAAGCTGGCTCTCCCCGAGTTCGCATCCGAGCGCAGGACGGCCCTCCGCTCCCGGCCGCTCTCGGAGCACGTGGCCGACTACCGCGAACACCTGGAGAGCAAGAGCAACTCCACGAAGCACGTGGCCGAGACGATCGCCATGATCGAGGACGTGGCGTCGGCGCTGAACTGGACGGCGCTCTCGCAACTCGACGCCGCGGGCCTCACGTCGCACCTGAACACCCGCGCGAAAGCGGGCCGCAGCGCCCGCACAGTGAACAAGCGGAGGGGTGCCCTCCGATCGTTCGCCCGGTGGCTCTGCGATCAGAGCCGGCTCGATGCCGACCCCTTCCGCGGCGTTCCCACCCGGCGCGAGCTCTCGGACCGTCGCCGGGTCCGGCGTGCGCTGGAGGAGGAGGAGATCCGTCGGGTGATCGACGCGGCCGCCAAGGGACCGGACTGGATCGAGCGCACCCGGGGCGGGCACGTCAAGGTCGCCATCACCGGGCACGAGCGGGCCATGCTCTACCGTCTGGACGTGGCCACGGGGCTTCGGGCCGAGGAGCTCCGATCGCTGAGCCCGCGCAACTTCCGGCTCGACGGTGATCGGCCGTGTGTGATCGTGGAGGCGGCGTACAGCAAGCGGAGGAAGCGCGACGAGCAGCCCATCCCGAGCGAACTGGCGGGCCAGCTCCGGGCGTTCCTCGCGGGGAAGCGGGAGAACGTCCGGATCTGGCGGATGGGCCTCTACACGGCCACCATGTTCCAGCGCGACCTTGCCGCGGCACGGGCCGCGTGGATCGAAGAGGCGAGAACCGCCGGTGAGCGGGAGCAGCGGGAGCGCTCGAGGTTCCTGTGCGAGCGAGATCACGCCGGCCAGGTCGCCGACTTCCACGCGCTGCGCCACACGTTTATCACGAGGCTCGCCCGGGCCAACGTCCCGCCCAAGGTGGCTCAAACGCTCGCCCGTCACTCTTCGATCACGCTCACGCTGGATCGGTACACGCACCTTGGAACCGACGATCAGGCCCGGGCGCTCGAGTCGCTCCCATCGGTGGAGAGCGCCAGCCCCGCCCAGGCCGTCGCCGCGGCGGCCAACCACGCCCCGCCCCCGGTCGCTCCGGCGGAGCCGGCGGCACCGGCTCCCATAACCCTCCGCCTGGCAGGAACCCAAGCCGACGCCCAGCGGCCGCGGTGGAGCGCAGCGGGTGCGCAGCGCGTTGGCGCTGCGCACCACAAAGACAGACAGGGACCGAGCGTGCCGAGTGATCGGAGCGAGGAGGATGGGGTGCGGCGTCACAACCCAATGAAAACGCCCGGGTTAGACACGCCCGGGCGTTCTCCGTCACTGAAAGGCCGAGGTCGGATTCGAACCGACGAAGGGTTTCCCCAACGGATTTGCAATCCGCTCCATTAGACCACTTTGGTACTCGGCCGGGATGTCAAGGGAACCTACCTCACGGCGGCCCCTGCGTCAAGGGAGGGAGTGTACGAGCGTGGGGGCGCTGGGGACAATCGGCGGATTCGGATCGTGGGATCATCCCATGGAAGGGTGGGGGCGGGGATGAGGAGCGGAGGAAGGCCCGGCTCCGCGGAGTTTGGTATCATGGGCATCATGCACGGACGCACACGAGCGGCGATGATGAGGGTTCTCGGGCTTTGCCTGTGCTCTGGACTGGCCGTGGGCTGGGGGACCTCGGCCTCGGGAAATCCGCCGCCGCAGGGGCCTTCGACGGCCCCGGACCCGACGCAACCGGGAAAACCGCATCCGGAGGATGCGCGGACGTCGCCGATGGTGACGCTGCCGCGGATCATCGTGTCGCCGACGACGGGGCCCGCGCTCGAGCCGGTGCGCCCGAACGTGCCGCCGGGCGCGGCCCAGGATCTGTCGCTGGGGATGAGCCCGCCGCTGCTGCGCGAGGGGGCGTTTGTGTCGGGGGCGCGGGCGCAGCTGGTGAAGGGTCGGTCGGGGCGGTGGTACGCGATCTACGACGCGGACGGGACGGGCGTGCGGCTGCCGCCGATGATCGTTCTGGACAACGCGTATCTGGGGGCGATGGAGCGGGTGGCGGGCGATGGGGTGGGCGGGGACAACGCGCCGCGGATGCGGATCAGCGGGCGGGTGCTGGTGTATCGGGATCGGAACTTTTTGCTGCCGAGCGCGCCGCCGATTGTGGAGCGGGTGGTGGTGGTGAATCCGGATGCGGCGGCGAACGCGGCGTCGGGCGCGGCGAGCGCGGCGGCGGCCAGGCCGAAGGACGGTGGGGATCGGCCCGCCAGCGCCGGGGGCGTGGATCCGAGCATCGAGGACATCGTGTCGCAGCTGGATCGGGCGGTGGGGGCGTCGAGCGCGCGTCGGCCGGTGGTGGAAAGCACCGTGCCGGCGATGCCGACGACGGTGGAGACGGCGGCGGCCACGATCGCGGCGACGACGGAGGCGGGGGTGGCGACGGGGTTCCTGACGGCGCGACGGGCACGGGTGGTGCGCGGCAGCGACGGGACGCTGATGGCGGTGGTGGATTCGGGGAGTTCGGGCAAGAGCGAGGGGCCGATGACGCTGCTGCCGTGCCAGAACCTGGCGGCGATCGAGGCGATCATGGACGGCGGCGCGGAGGGGACGAGCTTCACGCTCACGGGCGAGGTGTTCGCGTATCGCGGGAAGCGGTATCTGCTGCCGACGATGTACCATGTGAACCGGGCGTCGGACAACATCAACTCGGTGCATTGAGGCCGGTACCCATGCGGAGGGTCGCCCAGGGCCCGCCACGGAGTGTCGGGATACCCGGAAAATGCCACGGAGTGTCGGGGTACCCGGGCGGTCAGTGGCCGGGGTGGTCGTGGCGTGCCATCGGATTGGTGGGCTGGGCGATGACGGGCTCGCCGACGAGGGGGAAGAAGCGTGAGCCGGCGATGCGGAGGCGCTTGTTCTCGGTGGATTGGGTGGAGGCGGGGGCGAGGAGGAGGAAGAGGGCGCCGACGGCGAGGTTCATGGGGAGCATCCACTTGATGCCTGTGTAGCCGTAGTGGATCATGATCGCGGCGATGACGACGAGGCCGATGGACAGGGGGATGATGCCGTTCCAGGCCATGCCCATGACCTGGTTGAACTTGAGGCGGGGGATCGTCCAGCGGACGAGCATGGCGAAGAGGACCATGAGGATGGTCTTGATGAGGATGACGAGGAACTTGGCGAGGACGGCGACGATGCCCCAGAGGAGGCTGTCGGAGGTGAAGTCCGGGCTGAGGAAGTGGTTGGCGGGGGCGCCGACCCAGGTGAGGGGGAGGTGGTAGCCGCCGAGGAAGAGGACGGCGAAGAAGGCGGAGGCGGTGACGAGGTGGATGTACTCGCTGAGCATGAAGAGGGCCATGCGCATCGCGCTGTACTCGGTGTGGTAGCCGCCGACGAGTTCCTGCTCGCACTCGGCGTTGTCGAAGGGCAGGCGGTTTCCCTCGGCCAGGGCGCAGATGTAGAAGACCACGCCGACGACGGGCAGGGCGCCGATGAGCCAGCCGTTGCTCGCCTGGTACGAGATGATCTTCTCGGGCATGAGCGAGCCGGTGAGGAGCAGGAGCGTGAGGATGGACAGGCCGAGGGGGATCTCGTAGGAGATCATCTGGGCCGAGGCCCGCAACCCGCCGAGGAAGGCGTACTTGTTGTTGCTGGCCCACCCGCCGAGGACCACGGCGTAGATGGAGAGCGAGGCCACGGCGAGCAGGTACACGATGCCGATGCTGAGGTCCGCGCCCGCGACGACGACGGTCTGCTGCTTGATGGTCAGGCCGAGGAGGTGGACCTCGGGGAGGGTGATGCCGCCGCCCCAGGGGATGATGGCGAAGGCGATGAGGGCGGGGACGATGACGATGGAGGCGGCGAGGGTGAAGAGGGTCTTGTCCACGCCGCGCGGCGTGTAGTCTTCCTTGAGGATGAACTTCAGGCCGTCGGCGAGGAACTGGCCGAGGCCGAAGAGGCCCTTGAGGAAGGCGAGGGCGGGGAGGCCGAGATCGAGGCCGACGCGGTTGGGGCCGATGCGGTCCTGGATGTAGGCGGAGACCTTGCGCTCGCCGTAGGTGCTCATGCCGGCGAGGCCGAGGAGGAGGTGGATGATGACGACGATGACGCCGACGCTGATGATGAGCTGCCAGGTCAGGATGGATTCGATGAAGGCGTGCATGGGCGGGAGTGTAGAGCGGGGGGTGGGGAGTGGGGCGGGGGGAAGCGGGGCGGGTAAAAAGGTGACGGGGATGTGGGGGGTTTCTGGAATGTAGACGGGATGAAACGGTTCCGGGGAAAAAAAAAACCCGCCGAGAGTGGCGGGTTCACGGTGCGGAGAGAGCGGGGGGGCGTTACTTCGTGGCGGGCTGGAACTTGGCCTTGAGGCGCTTGTTCAGGCGGCTCTTGCGGCGGGCGGCCTGGTTCTTGTGGATGACGCCCTTGGCGGAGGTGCGGTCCACGATCTTGGAAACCTTCTGGAACGCGACGGTGGCGTCCTGCTCGGTGCCGTGGGCGACCTTTTCGGCGAACTCGCGGAGGGCATCGCGCATGGCCCGGAGGCGCCAGCGGTTGCGGGCCTTGTTCTTGATGTTCTGGCGGATGCGCTTGTTGGCGGAAAGGGAGTGGGCCATGGGGGGAGGGTGACTCTGGCTAGGGGAAAAGACCGGGAACGGCCCCGGTGGGAAGGGAAGTATCGCAGGCTCGGGGCGGGAATCAAGGGGCGAGCCGCCGTGGGAGGCGGGGCAACTTGCCACTTCCCCGCCGGTCGCTTATCGTTGGCCCTGACGCGGGCGTAGCTCAATTGGATAGAGCACCTGACTACGGATCAGGAGGTTGATGGTTCGACTCCATCCGCCCGTATTCCTCGCACAAGGGTCTGGAATTCCAGGCCCTTTTTGCTTTTTGGCCGCCCACAATCCCGCCGCGCAAAATCCGGTATCTCGCCCTTGTTTTCAGGGCCATACCGGATTTTGTCCCCCTTGAATACGTGGACTGGCTCCGCTACACCCGCTCGGACGCGCCCCTTCTGTGGAAGGAGAGGCGTCGAAGGCGGATGGAGTCGAAGAGCCGAGCATGGCGCAGCGAAGCCGACGAAGGCGGTTGCCCAGACTCGCGGAGGTTGTGAACAGGAAGGCCGCGACGGAGACGCTCGATGGGTGGCCTGCGTGGGCGGCGATCCCGGTTTCCACGCGCGAGTAGCCGGTCGGGCGTCCCGGTACGGCGCGATCGGGCTATTTGTAGTCTCCGTCGTCCCAGAGTTTGGGATTGGAGATCGTCGCGGCCTTGGTGAGGGCGGCGTGGGTGTCGAGGAAGAGGACGTTGGCGCCGGAGCCGTGGCGCTTGACGGCGACGCGCTGGGCCTCGGTGGCGGTCTGGGGGCCCAGGCCGGTGATGGTGTTGACGTTGTGCAGGTCGTAGAAGAGGCTGATGCGGAGGTTGTCGTTGGCCGCGGCGTAGGTGTTGCCGGCCTGGACGGCGGTCGGGTCGTTGGTGTAGCAGGTGAGGTAGACGGTGCTGGCTGGAAAGGTGTACTTCCAGGCGCGGGTGGGGGGCTTGCCGAGGGTGGTCGGGGACGGGGTGTTGCCGACCTTGCGGAAGAGCATGCCGTTGTTGACGTAGTGGATCTGGTGGATGTCCTTGGGGCGGGCGGGGTCGCGGTAGTAGGGGGCGAGGGCGTAGCGGTCGGCGATGCCGGCGTTGGGCTGCGAACTCACGGCGAGGGAGTCCACGAACGGGCGGAGGTTGAAGGGCCAGGAGATGTTGTATTCGGCGTGGTCGAACCGGCTGTTGAACCAGGCGGGGACGAGGGGGTTGCCGTTGGAGGGGGGCGGCTCCTCGCTGAAGCCGCTCTCGCGGGGTTGCCACTCCTTGTATTGCTCGGTGTACAGGGCGAGGGCGACGCCGAGTTGGCGCTGGTTGGAGAGGCAGACGGCCTGGTGGGCCGCGGAACGGGCCTTCGCCAGCGCGGGGAGGAGGAGGGAGACGAGCAGGGCGATGATGGCGATGACGACGAGGAGTTCGATGAGGGTGAAGGCGGGCGGGGATGTCCGATGGCGTGCCGGCACGAAGAACAGCCTACCTCGATCCGCAATGGCCCGCCAGCGGGGGTGGACAGACGGGCTGGATTTTGGTAGTCTGTGGCGCGCCATGGACGGCGGAACCCCTTTTCCGGAGCCGTCTCATGGGCAACTTCAAGCGCGGCGTGGGTCTGGCGGGAGCGATTCTGGCAGCGAACGCAGCGATGGCCGATGGCCCGCCGGCGGCCAAGCCACCCTCGGTTCATCCCCTCATCTCCGAAGTGCTCTACGCCGTGCCGAGCGGAGAGCGGGGGGACGCGAACGCGGATGGGGTGCGGGACGCGATCGGGGATGAGTTCATCGAACTGGTGAACCCGCACAACACGCCGATCCAACTCAAGGGGTATGTGCTGGTGGATTCGGAGGGGTGGGCCCCCGGCGCGCCGAAGCCGAGCGTGCCCGCGACGAGGCCGGACCAGAAGCCGGGCGATGCTCCGGCGGATGCCGACACCAAGACCAAGCCCGCGAAAGAGTCGGCGCGCGGCGAGATTCGATTCGTGTTTCCGGAACTGGAACTCAAGCCGGGCGAGGTGGTGGTGGTGTTCAATGGGTATCAGCAGAAGATGGAGGGAGAGGTGGGGGACGCGGAGAAGGCGGCGAAGAAGAACGAGCGATTCCATGGGGCGTATGTGTTCTCGATGAAGAACGAGTCTCCGTACGCCGCGCTGGGCAACGACGGGGACTTTGTGGTGCTGGTGGATCCGTCCGGCAAGCCGGTGCAGGTGGTGAAGTGGGGGACGACGGGGAAGACGCCGCCGAGGGACGGGGTGGTTGTGGATGAGGCTCCCGCCTCGATTGGGAGCGTGCAGCGAAACGGGGTGGGCGGCAAACTGGTGGCGCACAAGTCGCTGCCGGGGGAGTTGGCGGGGACGCTGTTCTCGCCGGGGGTGTTCTCGCTGAAGGCGTCGGCGGAGACGGCGAGGCCGGCGTCGTCGGGCGGGCGGCCGAACGGCGGGGGTGGACGGCCGAGAAAGTGAATCGGGCGGAGAGTTGGAAACGGGGTCGCGTCCAGCGGGGCGTAGGATTGGCCGTTCCGAGTCTGTTCAATCGCAAGGAGGCGATCCCATGAAGTGTGTGAACGTATTTCGCGGGGCGGGTGTGCTAGTGTGTGCGGGGGCGATGGGGCTGGGCGGGTGCTCGGGGTATCACCCCGGCGTGTATGCGGGCGATGGGACGATGACGGGCTCGCCGAAGGCCGCGCCGCGGTATGACGTGGACCTGGGGCCGATCTCGCTCGCCGCGCCGTCGCGGAGCGAGTACCGGCTGGAGCGGCTGCCGGGGGACAACCTGCTGGCGCTGATCGTGCTGGACGAGCCGACGGCGGCGAAGCAGGCGTGGGTGGATTCGTCGGGGACACGGGTGAAGATGACGCTGACCGACGGCGACACGGGGAGGGAGAGCGTCAAGTCCGGGCCGCTCGTGGGCGGGTGGTCGCAGACCGCCGAGTCGTGGGACGGCGAGCGGGCGGAGTTTGAGGGGATCTGGTTCAGGCCGTCGCGGCACTCGTGGTACACGCTCGTGGTGGAGGTGATGGTCGATCGGCCGCAACCGAACGCGCCGACGATGATCGCGACGGTTCACGTGCGCGGCGGGGGGTTCGGGACGTACTGAATCACGGAGCGCGTGCGAGCATGGCCGATATCGCGTGGTTCGATGCGCACCTGGACCTGGCCATGCTCGCGGTGCTCGGGCGCGACATGACGGCGCGCCCGGAGGCGATTCCGGTGGGGGGCGAGTGGGGGGGCACGGCGGGGCTGACCTTGGCGTCGCTGGTCGAAGGAAACGTTCGGCTGTGCCTGGGGACGATCTTCACGGAGCCGGATGGGAAGACGGCCGAGGGGTATCCGGCGGGGGATGCGGAGCGGGCGTTTGTCGTCGGGCGAGCGCAAATCGAGGTGTATCTGACGTGGCGGGACCGAGGGCTGGTCGGGCTGGATCGGCTGGCGAGGGTGCGCGCGGGGGACGGGTTGGGCGAGGTGCGCGGCGGGATGGGCGTGGCGGAGATGTCGCCGCTCTGGACGCGCAAGCGGCTGGCGATGGTGCCGGCGAAGCCCGCGATCCACCTTGGGATTCTGATGGAGAACGCGGACCCGATCCGGTCGCCCGCGGAGCTGGCGTGGTGGAAAGAGCGCGGCGTGGTGGCGGTGGGGATGGCGTGGGCGAAGTCATCGCGGTATGCGGGGGGGAACTCGACGACGGCTGGGCTGACGGCGATGGGGCGGGACTTCGTGCGCGAGATGGACCGGCTGGGGCTGGTGCACGACGTCTCGCACCTGTCGGATCGGTCGTTCGGGGAGTTGTGCGAGGCGACGCAGCGGCGGGTGTTTGCGTCGCACTCGAACTGCCGCGCGATCACGGATCCGACGGGGGCGAACCAGCGGCACCTGACGGATGTTCAGATTCGCGAGATCGTGCGCCGGGGCGGGGTGATCGGCGTGAACCTGTACTCGGCGTTCCTGCGCGAGGGGCTCAAGGAAGCGGGGCGGGCGACGGTGGCGGATGTGGTGGCGCACGTGGAGCGGGTGTGCGAGATCGCGGGTTCGCGCCGGCACGTCGGGATGGGCAGCGACATGGACGGCGGCTTCTCGGCGGATCGGATGCCGGAGGGGATCGACCGGCCGCGCGACTATCGGCGGATCTCCGACGCGCTGAGCGGGCGCGGGTGGAGCGACGACGAGGTGCTGGACTTCGCGGCGGGGAACTGGATGCGGATGTTCGGGTCGATCCCCGGGTGATCAGGGCTGGACGTTGATCCGATGCTCGGCGTGGGCACGGTCGCGACAGGCCGAGCACCACGTGGTCGGGTCGTCGAGATTGACGGCCGCGAGCACTCGGGTGCGGCCGTGCTCATCGATGGGCAGCGCGGCCTTTTTCTTGGGCGGGGTGGGCGAGAGTTCGCGGAGGCTGAGATAGCGCTGGCGGTATCGGTCGGTGTAGTCCTGGAAGTTGCCCGCCTGCGGGCCGGACTGGGTGTAGGCGTAGGTGGTGGCGAGGGCGTGCTTGATGTCGTCGATTCGGGTCTGGGGTGCGGGGTGGGTGGAGAGCCACTCGATGGAGCCGCCGCCGCCGCTCTCACGCTTGAGAACTTCCATGACCTGGAGTTGGCCGCGCGGGTTGTAGCCGGCCTTGGTCATGTATCGCATGCCGAGCGAGTCGGCCTCGCTCTCCTGCTCGCGGCCGAACTTGAGGACGATGACCTGGCCTCCCGCGCCGACGAGCTGCGGGATGGCCTGGGCGGCGGTGGCGTTCTTCGTGCTCGCCCCGGCGATGGCGCCGAGGAGTTGGGCTCCGAGGCCGACGTATTGGGATTGGGCGAGGCGCTCGCTGGTGTGGCGGGCCATGACGTGGCCGATCTCGTGGCCGAGGACGCCGGCGAGCTGGGCCTCGGAGGTGAGCTGGTCTGAGAGGCCGCGCGACATGAAGACGCGCTCGCCGGGGAGCGCGAAGGCGTTGATGACGTCGGAGTCCAGAAGGGTGAAGGTCCACGTGCGGGTGGGGCCGTCCACCTCGGTGTAGTTCTTGAGCTTCTGGCCGACCTCATCGATGTAGGCCCGAAGGCGGGGGTCGGGCACCTCTCCGCCGAACTCCTGGGTCATCTTGGGACCCTCGGTCATGCCGATGTGGACTTCCTCGTCGCGGGAGAGGGAGGTGAACTGCTTGCGGCCGGTGGTTGGGTTGGTGGAGCAGGCCGCGGCGAAGATCGAGGCGGTCGCGAGGGCGGCCAGGGCGAGGGTGCGGGCGAGGTTCGTGGTCATGGGGGCTCCTTTGCGAGCGGGAGGGAGGGGAGTTTGTAGGCGCGCGTATGGTTGGGAATCGTGACGAGCGTGCCTGCACAACCCGATGAACCGACCTCACCGGCCCCCGCGTGGTCGAGCGATGATCTGGCGGCCAACCCGCATGCGCGCTCGGACAAACCCGAGCGGGTGCGGCGGATGTTCGCGGCCATCGCCGGGTCGTACGACCTGAACAACCGGCTGCACTCGTTCGGGCGGGATCAGGCGTGGCGGAGGTTCGCCGTGAGGCGGGTGGGGGTGAGGACCACCGACACGTGCCTGGATGTGGCGTGCGGGACGGGGGATCTGACGGAAGCGCTGGCCGCGGCGGGGGCGGAGAGGGTGATCGGGCTGGACTTCACGCCCCAGATGCTGGAGGTGGCGAGGCAGCGGGCGATGAAACTGGGGGGAACGCGGCGGGCCGATCGGATCACCTACATCCAGGGAGACGCGCAAAGGTTGCCGATGGAGGACGCCTCAGTGGATGTGGTGACGATCGCGTTCGGGATCCGGAACGTGCTGGATCCGGGGAAGGCGATCGGGGAGTTTCGGCGGGTGCTGCGTCCGGGGGGGCGGGTGGCGATCCTGGAGTTCAGCGAGCCGGCGTTCGGGCCGGCGCGATGGTTCAACCGGGTGTATTGCGAGCAGGTGATGCCGCGGACGGCGACGCTGATCGCTCGCGATAAGTCCGGTGCTTACAAGTACTTGCCGAAGTCGGTGGCGACGTTTATGTCGCGTGGGGAGATGTGCGACCGGCTTCGGGGCGCGGGTTTTACGCAGATCGAGTCGATCCCCCTTACTTTTGGGGTGTGCGTCTGCTATCTGGGGCGGGCCTGAATCTGCGCGTTCGGGGGCGATGGGGGACTTATCAGCACCCTGAGACGTGCGTTGCGCGGCTGGGTCCGATTACTCGGGGCCCGGAGATTTGCGAGGTCGAAACGCGGCACACTCCGGGACGAATCCCGATCACAAGCGGGTCGAAACACGACCCGGTTGGGACGGAGACCCGCCGGCTCAGAAAACACAGGACCCCATCGCCGGAGGCGATGCGGGTTCCAAAACGAGCCGGAGACCGGTCATGCAACAGCAGGTATTGATGGAACGATTCTTCGAGGCCCTGATCGCGGGCGATCGCCCGATGGCCCGGTCGGTGGTGGAGCAGGCCAGGACCGCCGTGGGCGGGCCGCTGAACCTGATCACCGAGATGTTCTGGCCGACGCACCAGCAGATCGAGAAGCTGTACAAGGCGGACCAGTTGACGCGGATGTGCCACCACATGGCCGTTCGGCTGCTCCGGCAGCTGATCGACCAGAACGCGTCGATGCTGACCCTGGACTACTCCAAGGGGCGCACCGTGCTGGCGTTCTGCGGGCCGAGCGAGAACGAGGAGCTCGGGGCGCAGATGGCCGTGGATGTGCTCGAGTCGAGCGGGTTCGAGGTGCGGTTTGGCGGCGCGGGCATCGCGACCGACGAGGTGCTCTCCCGCGTGAACGAGGACAAGCCGGATGTGCTGATGATGTTCTGCTCGGCGCCGCAGGATCTGCCGGAGATCCGCGGGCTGATCGACACGCTGCGAGAGATCGGGGCCTCGAACGGCACGCAGATCGTCGTCGGCGGCGGCGTGTTCAACCGGGCCGAGGGCCTGGCCGAGGAGATCGGCGCGGACCTGTGGGCCACCACGCCCATGGAGATGGCCGAGATGCTCATCGAGGAGCCGGAGCGCCGGGCCGAGGTCAACCAGCGGACGGTCGGGCGCGGCAAGCGCAAGGCCAAGGCCGCGTGATCGCAAGAAGCAACCCTCTCGGCACGGGCGCGGGCCCGTGCCGAGCCTCTTTGGAAGGCGGGGACGGCAGTAGGCCCGATCCGCCGCTCGAACGCGGGAACACTCACTCCGGTGGGCGAGAATCAGACCGATGCGGACGCGAGGCCCGGACAGAGAACGTCCGGGCCTTGCTCATTCGAGTATGACTGGGGAAGGTGAAGCCAAGGGTTTCCGAACGGTTGTGCGCGACGGTTTGATCGTGATCAATACCCACGGCGAGGTCCCCGATGGAACGCCCGTGGAGGTCATGCGCACCGCGGACCGCGCGACCAACCGCGCGGGGAAGAAGGCCGCGAAGAAGAGCAAGAAGAAGTCGAAGCAGAAGACGCCGCCTTTGGACAAACTGCCGGGGTTTGGGATGTGGAAAGACCGCCCCGAGTGGAAGGGTCTGACGACGCTCGAGATCATGGCGAGGCTGCGGGAGCGGTCGCTGGGTCGGGGGCGGCGTGGCTGAGGTGCTTCTGGACTCATCGCTGCTGGTTGACCTCTCCTTGGGTGTGCGAGAGGCCGTGGTGTTTGTGGGATCGCGGGGCGAGTCGGCGATGGTCGTCCATCCGGTCGCCGAAGCGGAGGTGGTCGCGGGCGCGCGGGATCGGCGGGACCTGCGCTCTCAGCGAGCTTCTGGCGAGGTTCGATCGCGTCCGCGTTGCACCCATCGATTTCGACCATTGCGTGGTGTTCGCAAAGCGGTATTCACTCTCGCACGGGGTCGGCTGGCCGGACTGCCTGATCGCCGCGACGGCCCTTCGGCTCGGGCTGCCGGTCGTGACGCTCAACGACAAGCGCTTCAAGGTGTTCAAGGGGCTTCGGGTTGTGCGGCCGTATTGATCGATCACGGCGCGCGGGCCGAAGGGGGACCCCTTGGTTGCCGTTCGAGTCTGAGAACCGGGATTGCGGAACATGGCGGAAGTTGGCGCGTCCCACGTCAGGGTGTCTCAGAGTTGCCTATGCCAATATACCCAAACAAAAACAGAACGAATATTCGGCAAAGACGGCGAGTTCGTTCGGATCCTCACAACCTTCCTCCCCGGTATGCGGTATATTCCATCACGATGACCCGCGCCGAGGAAGAAATCATGATGCGGCGAGCGATCGCGGGCGACCGCCTCGCCGCGGCGGAGTTCATCAAGGCCCACCAGGCCTCGTTGTACGCGTACATGCTGCGGATGTCGGGGCGGCCGGAGGTGGCCGAGGACATCGTGCAGGATGCGTTTGTGCGGGCCCTGACCAACCTGAGCCGGTTTGACTTCCGGTTTCGGTTTTCCACGTGGCTGTTCACCATCGCCAAGCGGCTGTATGTGAACGCGTGCCAGAAGCACAAGCCGTGCTACGACTCGGATGTCGTGGCGGGGAGCGAGGGAGATTTCGACGCACCCGAGTCGCCGACGATCGGCGATGAGGTGACGACGAACGCGAAGCTCGCGATCGACTGGGCCTTGCAGCAACTCTCCGAGGATCAGCGCGAGATCGTGGTGCTGTTCCATCAGCTCGAGTGGCCGATCGTGCAGATCTCCGAGCACATGGAGATGCCCGAGGGAACGATCAAGAGCCACCTGCATCGCGGGCGCCAGCGGATGCGGCAGCTGCTCAGCGAGCACGAGCGGTTCGGTCGGCACGTTTCCGAGATGATGGGCGCATGGGTGGGGGCGGCCGGGGGTGAGGTGTGAACGAGCGCAAGCGACGAGCGCGGTTGGACGACATTCGGCGGGTGGCGGAGACGCTGCGCGAGTCGCCCATTGAGGCTCCGGACTTCACGTCGTCGATCCTGGACCGCGTGGACGCCGAGCGGCCGTTCCTGGCCCCGAGCGTGCGAAGGCGGCTGCCGTGGGTGCGGATCGGGCTGGGTGTGTGCGTGGCGGCGACGACGTTGATGGTCGCGATGGCGTATCGGGTGGCGCCCAGGGCCGTTCGGATGGCGACGATGCAGGCCGCGCCGGTGTCGGATGTGGTGCAGTGCGTGGAGTGTGCCGCGGCGTCGCGGCTGGACCCGTCGAAACTGATTCCGCTTCGCGGGCCGATGCTGAGCGTGCGGGAATCCGACGCGACGCAGTTCCTTTCGGCGATGGCGACGGTGGCGAGCATCTCGGAGAACGAGGGGCGGCGGATGGTGGCGCTGGTTCCGGCGAGCGTGGCGGCGGCGAAGCCGATCGCGGCTCCTTCGCAGGCGGTCGCGATCGATACGCCGGCCGCGCCGGACTTCGGTCGGTCGGCCGGCGGCACGATGGCGTCCCGGTTCGAGGCGTCGGTGTTCCCGAGGGAGTCGATCCTGTCGAGCAGCGCGGTTCGCACGGCGGTGTTCTCGGCGGATGTGCCTCGTGCGAGAGTCGTGCCGGCGTTTCTTGAGCACGACCTGGACGGGGTTATCCTCCCCCGCTAGTCGCGCCATTCGCGTCGCGACGGGCACGTCCGCGAAACCCCCTCAACCCTTCGCCGGTTCAATCGAGTGATGATCGTTCGGAGCGCTTCCATCGCGATGGTGTGCCTGTTCGCGGCGTGGCTGGCGAGTGTCCAGCCCACGGCTCGGCCGGCGGCCGGTGCGGATGCGCCCGCGGAGGGCGTGGGCGGCCTGCTGGAGACGCTGCCGGAGGACATCGACCTGGCGGTGGTGGTGCGGAAGGGGGCGGCGATCCGGGCCTCGCCGTGGGGGGACGCGGCGGGGAAGTTCCTGGGCGACGCGGGGACGATGGCGGAGATGGTCAAGGCGTGGGAGGGGCTCGCGGGGCAGATGGGGTGGTCGAGCAACGAGGCGTTCGACCGATTGCTTGGCGGGCGGGTGGCGGTGGTATCGAAGGGAGTGGGGGAGGGGAACGATCGTCGATGGGCCCTGCTGAGCGATGTGTCGGCGGAGACGGAGCAGCGGTTGAAGGAGCGGCTGCTGGCCGCGCCGCGGGCGATCGTGGAGGGGCACCAGATTCTGACGCTCGAGAACGGGGAGTATGAGCTGGCGACGCACCACTGGGACGCGGGTGGCAGGGGCGCCGGAGCGTCACGGGTGACGCTGGTGCTCGGGGCGACGGGGAAGGGTGAGTTGTTCGATGAAATTCTGCGGCGGTTGACGCCTCCGGCGAAGGGCGCGCCGGAGGCGCGCACGCTGGCGGGGCTGGATGTGATGGCGCAGGTGCGGGAGGCGGAGCGGCTCGGGGGCGTGGATGCGCCGATGGTGATGTTCATCTGGGCGCTGGGCGGGGGGGGTGGGGGTAGCGCCTGGGGAGACTTTATTCTGCTGTCGGGCCAGCCCGTGCTCGACGATGCCACGGGGCGCGGGGGCGCAACGTGGCGGTCGCGCGTGGTCGTTCGGCAGCGTGCGCGCCGGGAAGAACTGCTGGCGATCGAGGCGACGAGCGATGCGTCGTTTCGGGCGTTGTCGTCGGGGTCGCTGCTGGCGGTGGTGCAGACCGCGCCCCTGCCGCGGGTGATCGGGTCGTGGGCGAGGTTCACCACGATCGGCGCGCTCCTGCCGCTGCCGGACGAGGCGAAGCGGGCGATGGGGTCGAACCAGGCGGCGGTGTGCCGCGTGTTTGAACCGGGGGGGCGGGTGTCGTGCAGCTTCGGGTTTCGCTCGTCGGACACGTGCGGGCTGGCGAGGTCGCTCGACGGGCCGATCGCGGCGTGGATCTCGCGGGTGGAGAGGCAGCTGGGCGTGGAAACGGCGGCGGCGCGCGACTATGCGGGGCTGGCCCCCAACGCGGTTCGGGTCGCCCCGTTTGCGGATGGGGGGGATTCGGCGGTGGGTCTGATCTCTTCGCGGCCGTTGGTGGTGTCGTGGGTGTATCCGTCGTGGGCTGTTGGGAACGGTGGGGGAGCGGGGGGAGTGGGCGCGCCGGGTGACGGGGCGG
>CALMPG010000150.1 GCA_937871915.1 uncultured Phycisphaerales bacterium | reverse complement strand
GGGGCGGGCCCCCCCGCGATTCATGCCCACATGGGGGGTTTTGAGTTCGGGGTGGGGGTGGGGGGGGGGGGGCGGGGGGGGGGCGGCGGCGGTGGGGGGGGTGGGGGCGGTGGGCCACCCGAAGCCGCTCGGGGGCATCCACCCCGAACCCGGGCCGGGCGTGCCCGTGGGCATGGCCTTCATGAGTTGCATGAACCAGGTGGAGGCGAAGCCGCGCAGCATCTGCTCGCTGGCGCGGATCATGAGGTGGAGGAGTTCGGGGGGGAAGGCGGCGAACTTCTCGGGGCTGCGCTCGATAAGGGCCTGGGCGAGGATGAGGTTGGTGATGTCGGCGCCGGACCTGCTGTCGGTGACGGCGACGGTGTGGCCGGCGACGACGAGGTCGTAGAGTTCCTCGTGGGTGAGGTGGCGGCTGCGGGTCTGGTCGTAGAGGCGGCGGTTGGGGTACTTCTTGATCTGGATGAGTTGGGGGTCGGGCAATGGGGGGCTCCTGCGGGCGATGATAGTGCAATCGCATCAATGTGGGGCGGAGTTTACCCCAACGTTTGGACCGACAAGGGCCTATAACCATCGACTATCGCCGTTCTTGATCCAGAATCACGGTATTTGTGCATTTGCACAAGTCTATCTTGACGATGCACTACACGGGTGCTATTCTTGGGCATCCACGACATTCCGCGGCCGCGAATCGTTCGGGCCGCCTTGAGCAAACCACGAATCACAAGGGACCAGACCATGAACACGACCACCACCAAGACGACGACCAACGGCACGACGACCCAGGGCACCACCGCCCAGTCCTGCTGCCAGGGCGCGACCGACGCGTTCAAGACCGGCATGGACATGAACCAGAAGATGGTCGCCATGTTCACCGAGACGATGACCAAGGGCATGAACATGAACCCCGTCGTGCAGCCCTTCATGGGCATGACCGGCACGATGCCGGCGGCGTTCGAGAAGATGACCAAGGCGATGAACTCCATGGTGGACTCGGGCGCCCGCTGCATGACCGAGTGCAACACGCTCATGATCGACGCGATGCGCAACAACGCCCGCATGATCGAGCGCACCGGCGACGTGATGATGGGGCAGATGACCGGCAAGAGCACCAGGCCCGTCGTCGAGACCGCCCGCGAGATCATGGACGAGGCGATGGCCTTCTCCACCAAGGCCGGCGAGCGCATGACCAAGATGAACACCGAGCACGCCCAGCGCGTCTCGATGATCATGGACGAGACCATGGTCTGTCCCACCGCCTGCAAGGCCTGAGAACTTTCCCCCAGACGACCCGGAGGCTGCCGCCCCGGGTCGTCTTTGCAATTCCTCGCTCTGCCGACGCCAAGGAGACGCCCACGATGGCCGAGTCCACAACTACCCCTCCTCCTCACCCCCCCCACTCTGCTCCCGGCGGCGATCCGATCTCCGCGTTCTGGCGCGATGTGTGGGCCCGATCCGGGGCCGCGGGCGGGATGGCTGGGATGCCCGGGGTGCCGGGGATGCCCGGCATGGGCGATCCGGCCGGGTTCATGACGCCCGAGGCGATGCGCCGGATGCAGGGGGCGTTCTACGAGGCGATGGCCCAGTACGCCGAGCAGTACATGCGCTCGCCGCAGTTCCTCGAGTCCATGAAGAAGTCGATGGACCAGGCGATGCAGCTGCGCCAGCAGATGGACGACTTCCTCAAGTCCAACATGGCCAGCGCGTTCGAGTCGTCCAGCGGCGGGGCGAGTTCCGAGATTCTCGGGGCGATCCGCCAGTCCACGGCCCAGTTGCAGGCCCAGATCGCCAGGATCGACACCCGCGTCTCCGACCTCGAGTCGGCCGTGACGGGCAGGCCCGGCGCGGCGAAGTCCGCCAGGTCCGCTTCTCTCAAGGCCGCCAAGCCCGCCAAGAAATCCAAGCCCAAGCGATAGAGGACCGCCATGACGCAGCCCACACCGTCCACGCCGCAGTCGCCGTTCGCGTTCGGGTTCAACCCCGCCATGTTCGATCCCGCGGGCGCGATGCGGGCGTGGCAGGCCGAGTTCGAGACGATGGGCAGGAAGATGGCGGCGATGCCCAAGGTGCTCGAGGCGGCGATGAAGGCCAAGAAGGGCTCGACGCCGCACGAGGTCGTGATGACCGAGGCGCCCGTCCGCCTGCTGCGGTACACGGGCAAGGGGGACAAGCGGCACGCGACGCCGGTGCTGTTCGTCTTCGCGCTGGTGAACAAGCCGTACGTGCTGGACTTGCTGCCCCACAAGAGCGTGGTGCGGCAGTTCCTCAACGCGGGCTTCGACGTGTACATGATCGACTGGGGCACACCCTCTCCGGCGGATGCTAGCAAGACGCTGCACGACTATGTCGAGGGGCATCTGCACCGGGCCGTGGAGCGGATCCTGGCCGAGACGGAGCAGGAGCAGGTCAACCTCGTCGGGTATTGCATGGGCGGGACGATGTCGGCGATGTACACGTCGCTGCACCAGGAGCTGGTGAGGAATCTGATTCTGATGGCCGCGCCGATCGATTGGTCGAGCCGGGATTCGCTGCTCTTGAACTGGACGGACCCGAAGTACTTCGACGTGGACGCGATCGTGGACACGTTCGGGCTGATCCCGCCGGCGTTCCTGGGCAACTCGTTCGCGATGCTCAAGCCGGTGGCGAACTACTTCCAGAAGTGGCAGGGGTTCTACGACAAGATGGACGACGAGAAGTTCCTGGAGGACTTCTTCGCCATGGAGGTCTGGAGCAACGACAACATTCCGATCTCGGGCGAGGTGTACCGGGACTTCGTGAAGTATGGATTCCAGCAGAACCTGCTGGTGCAGGGGAAGTTTCCGCTGGGGTCGAGGAAGATCAACCTGGGGAACATCACCTGCCCGGTGCTGAACCTGACGGCGGATGCGGACCATCTCGTGCTGCCGTGCCAGAGCACGCCGCTCAAGGGGTGCGTGTCGAGCGGGGACTACACGGAGATGAGCGTGAGGGCGGGGCACATCGGGCTGAGCGTGGGCTCGCGGGCCCACAAGGACATCTGGCCCAGGGCGACGGCGTGGATGGGGGAGCGGTCGGAGCCGGTGGATGGGTGAACTGGTGAGCAGGTGAAGAGGTGAGGGGACTGATCGCGGAGACCCGGGCGGGCGGTTGGGTGGATGTGTTGAGGAGAATGCAGGATGCTTGATCTCACCAAGTGCGTTGCGGTGATCACGGGCGGGGCGAGCGGGATCGCGCGGGCGGTGGCCCGGCAACTGGGGCGCGAGGGCGTCAGGGCCATCGGGGTGGTGGACTTTTCCGACGCCGTGACCGGCGTGTGCACCGAGATCAACGCGGAACTCGGTCGCGAGTGCCTGATCCCGTATCGCGGGGACGTGACCGACAAGGCCTTCCGGGCCTCGGTGTTCGCGGACCTGAAGACCCGTTTCGGGGGCGTGCACATCTGCGTGCCCGCGGCGGGGATCGTTCGTGATGGGCTGGCCGTGAAGGTGGACAAGGCCACGGGCGCAGCGAAGCTCTACGACCAGGACCTGATGGAGAAGACCATCGCGGTGAATCTGATCGGCGCGTCGTACTGGGCGATGGAGACGATCGCGAGCGTCGCCGAGCAGCGGGCCGCGAAGGGGAAGAACGGGTGGAAGGGCGGGGAGGAGGTCACGGGCGCGATCGTGTTCATCGGGTCGATCTCGTCGGAGGGCAACAAGGGGCAGGTGGCGTACGCGGCGACCAAGGCGGGGCTGGCGGGCGTGACGGCGACGCTGGCCAAGGAGGCGATCTACTACGGCGTGCGCGTGGGGATCGTGCATCCGGGCTTCACCGATACGCCGATGGTGCGGGCGATGGACCAGAAGATCATCCAGGAGCACGTCCTGCCGCGCACGCAACTGGGGCGGCTGCTCAAGGCCGAGGAGGTCGCGGACGCGATCTGCTTCATGATCCGCAATCCGGCCGTGAGCGGCGCGCTGTGGGCCGACGCCGGGTGGCACCCGCCGTCGTGAGCCGGCTTTTCGGGCTTTCAAGGCGGGCTTTGCGTTCGGGCAGGGATCTGCTAGACTGCGTGTGCACCTTCCACCCATGCCCGGGGCTCGCCTGCGTGCGCGGCCCGCGGCAGCACACAGGAGCCGTCCCATGCTTCCACTGCAAGGTCGTGTCGCACTTGTCACCGGGGCGGGGCGCGGCATCGGTCGCGCGATCGCGCTGGCGCTGGCCCGCACGGGCGCGGACGTGGCGATCAACTACGCGAGCAACGATCGGTCCGCGGGCGAGGTTCGCGACCAGATCCGGGCCATGGGTCGCAAGGCCGAGCTCTGCAGGTGCAACATCGCCGACGACACGGCCGTGCACGCGATGGGCGAGACACTCCGAAAGACCTTCGGGCAGATCGACATCCTCGTGAACAACGCCGGGATCACCCGGGACAAGTCGTTCATGAAGATGACGCACACGGAGTGGGACGAGGTGCTCAACGTGAACCTCAAGGGGCCGGTGCAGATGACGCACCTGTTCCTGCCGCAGATGGTGGAGAAGGGGTGGGGGCGGGTGATCAACATCACGAGCGTGATCGGGCAGATGGGCAACTTCGGGCAGGCGAACTACGCCGCGGCCAAGGGGGGGCTGGACGCGTTCACCAAGAGCGTGGCCCGCGAGGTGGCCCGCAAGGGCGTGACGGCCAACTGCGTGGCCCCTGGGTTCATCCGGACGGACATGACGGCGGCCGTGTCGGAGAAGGCGCTGGAGCACATCAAGTCGATCACGCCGATGGCGAGGATGGGCGAGGCGGAGGAGATCGCGGAGGTGGTGGCATTCCTGGCGTCGCCGGCCGCGTCGTTCGTGACGGGGCAGGAGATCGGCGTCAACGGCGGGTTGTACATGTGAGGCTGGGGCGATCGCGCCGGGCGATCGGAGCGACTACCAGAGCGTGCGGACGCCGTCGAGGACGACGCCTGCCCACGCGGGGGGACGGTGTGCGCCGACGGCGCTGATCTGGTCGATCGCCCCATCGTGGGGCGGGGGCGCGTCGGGAGCGGGGAGAGACGTCGAATCGTCGAAGCGGACCGTGGCGACGAGCCGCCGGGCGCCTGCGGAGGCGGTCCATCGCCAGTGCGATCGATCGTGGGTGAACGAGTCGAGGATGAGAGCGCCGCCGTCGGCGAGGAGGCGGCGGCGGATCGCCAGGGCCCGCCACGAGACGAAGAGTTTGGCCGCGTCGGAGTCCGGGGTGTTGAGGATCGACGACGCGGCGGCGGCGGGATCGTCTCGCCACCGGCGGGCGATGTCGGCGAGGAGTTCGCGTCGGTGCGCGAAATCGACGGGGCGGCGATTGTCGGGATCGACGAGGGCGAGGACGCGGCATTCGGCGCCCTGGTACCAATCGGGCGTGCCGGGGAGGAGGGCTTTCAGGAGTATCGAGGCGACGGAGAGTCGGCCGGCGAGGGCGCGGGTGGCACGGGCGAGGTCGGCGATGTGGCGGCGCACGTCGGCGAGCGGGTCGGAGAAGAGCAGGGCGTCCACGGCCGCGCCGCAGGCGTCCTCGTAGGCGGCGTTGGGCGCGGTCCACGCGGTGGACCGCTTGGCCTCGCGGGCGGCCTTGACGATGTAGGCCTTGAGGCGATCGGCGAGGGCGGGGTCGGGCGGCGTGTCGAGGGGCCAGAGGGCGAGGGCGGAGTGGAGGATGAGGGAGCGGTCGGTCGCGGTGGGCGGGGAGGGCGCGTGATCGGGCGCGAGGAGCGGGAGGGCTTGGTCGAGCAGGCGGGTCCACGGCTCCGGGTCGTGCGAGAGCGCGGCGAGGCGGGCCCGGACATCCTCGGAGCGCTTGGCGTCGTGGGTGTCGGTGGTGTTGAGGGAGAGGGGGCGAGCGCGGCGCTGCGCGGCGAGGCGGGCGACCTGGGGCGCGGCGTCGGTGGCGACGGGCTCGGTGCCGACGTCGTTGAGGGCGAGGACGGCGATGTCGCGGTAGAGGGCGGTGTCCTCGATGCCCTTGGCCGCGAGGGGGCCGGTGAACTGCTGCCAGAGTCGCGTGGAGGCGAGGGCACGCTCTCGCACGCCCGGCGCTTCGAAGGGGCCCGAGAGCGTGAAGAGATCTTCGAGGAGTGCGATGGCCCGGATGGTGGATTCGCGCGTGGCGGCCGATGTTGCGGCCTGTGCGGCTTCGGCCAGGCGGTCGGCGTCGGACGCGGACATGCCGGGGGCGTCGGCGTAGGTGCGGTAGACGCCGAGGCGGGAGGAGAGTTCGATGGTGGCGCGGCGGAGGGACTCGGCGTCGCAGTCGATCTTCGCGACGTGCAGGCAGGCTTCCAGCGAGCGGCAGAGGCGGGCGAGTTCGGGTTCGAGGATCGACTGGGCGACCTCGCGTTTGCAGGCGATGCCGAGGGCGTGGAAGTCGGGGACGCCGGCGCCGGTCTTCTCGGCGTGGCTCCGCAGCGTGCCGAGGCCGGGGGGATCGACCATGAGCGCGGCGGACGCGGCGAGGAACTCGTAGCCGGTGGTGCCGTCCACGGGCCACGCGTCGGGCATGTCCTCATCGCGGGCGAGGATGTTCTCGACGAAGATGGGCAGGCGCGGCGAGCCCTTCGTCGCCTCGTCGAGGGCCGCGCGGAGGCGGGAGAGGTATTCGAGGGGATCGCGCAGGCCGTCGATGTGGTCCACGCGGACGGCGTCGATGCGGCCGCGGGCGGCGAGGTCGATGATCCCGGCGTGGGTCTGGCGGAAGACTTCCGGGTCTTCGATGCGGAGGCCGGCGAGGTCGGCGATGTCGAAGAAGCGGCGGTAGTTGATGCGGGCCAGGCCGTCGCGCCAGAAGGCGAGTTCGTAGTGCTGGGCCGCGAGGAGTTCGGGGAGCGGGGCCGATAGGGAGGGACCGTCGTCGCGGAGCGGAAACAGGCGGTCGAAGTAGCGAACGATCGGGCCCGATTCGGTCCGCTCCACGGCGAGTTGCCCCTTCGCGATGGCCTCGTCGAGGGGCGCGCCGAGGACGGGGAGCACGACGCGGCCCCCGGCGCGGGCCCAGTCCACGTCGAAGAAGCGGTCGAACTCGGAGCCGGGGCCGTGCTTGAGGAGGGCTCGCCACCAGGGGTTGTCGTGGTGCGCGGCCATGTGGTTGGGGACGATGTCGAGGACGATGCCAAGGCCCGCGCCGTGGGCGGCGCCCGCGAGGCGCTCGAAGGCGGGCTCGCCGCCGAGTTCGTGGCGCAGGCGGGGCGGGGCGGGCTGGTCGTAGCCGTGGGTGCTGCCCGGGCGGGCCTCGAAGACGGGCGAGAGGTAGAGGTGCGAGACGCCGAGGGCGGCGAGATAGTCCACGACGGCCGCGGCGGCGTCGAGGCCGAACTCCGGCGTGAGCTGGAGGCGGTAGGTCGCGATCGGGGGGCGGGCGGGGCGTGGGGGGTTCACTCGCTGACCCCCAGCGCGTTGCCCAGCCCCTGGACGAGGGCGAGGCTGGCGACGGCCGGGGGGTCTTTCTTGGCCGTGAGGGGGCCGATGAGGGGCTGGATGCGATCGACGAAGTGCTCCTGCAGAGGCCAGAGGTCCACGTCGAAGGGGAGTTTGACGATGAGGCGCACCAGCCCGAGCATGTCGCGGCTGTTCGAGAGGGGATCGCTGGCGGCCTGGGCGGAGCGGATGGCGCGCTCCATGGCCTCGGTCACGGCCAGGCCGACGGTCTGGGCGTCGAGGGCGATGCCGGCGCGCTCGGCCTCGTCCACGAGTTCGCCGGCCAGCGGGAGGTCGGGCGGGGACGCCTCGAGCGCCCTTCTGAGGTTCTGGCTGAGCACGACGGTGCCGGTCATCTGGATGCGGCGGGGGACGGTGAGCGAGAGGGAGCGGAGGAAGTGGGCCAGGGGGGCGTTGTGCTCGTAGATCTGGCGGTAGGAGTTGTCGATCTGCTCGAGCGCAGGCTTGAGGATGCGCCGGACCACGGCGTGCTGCTGGTCGCGGAAGAGCGAGGCGATGGAGTGGGAGGTTCCGCCGAAGTCGCGGTCCATGAAGCGGAGCACCTCGCTGAACGCGGCCCGGCCGAAGGATTCCTTGGTGGCCTCGGCGACGGAGGCGAAGGCCTCCTCACCGGCGAAGGGGCGGACGCCGCAGCAGACGGTGTGGTCGCCGGTGTGCAGGGCGCAGAAGGAGAGGTGGGCGGAGTTGAAGTCGATGCGGGAGCGGAAGGTGGCGTGGCCGACGACCAGGCGGGCCCGGCCGGAGGTGGCGCGAGTGGTGTGCTCGTCGAGGATGTCGAAGGCGTAGACGCGATCGACCTGGGAATCGAAGAGGCGGTTGATGGCGTAGTGGGCCGCGACGCGGTCGAGGGTGAGCATGGCGGGCCGGACGCTCTTCTCGTAGACGGCCTTGCCGGTGGGCGTGTCCTTGTGGTTGCCCTCGGCGCGGGCGAGGCGTTCGAGGAACTCCGCCTCCAGGTCGAGGCCGATGGTGCGCTGGGCGAGCTGGATGACGCGGGCGGCGTACTGGATGACCTGCACGGTCTCGATGCCGGCGATGTCGTCGAAGAACCAGGCGCAGCTGGTGTACATGAGCATGGCGTGGCGCTGGAGCTCCATGAGTTTCAGGGCCGTGGTCCGCGCGGCGTCGTCGGTGGTGGCGCGTCCGTGCTTCTCGAAGAACCGGTCGAGCGACGCCGGGGAGCGGTCGAGGAGGACCTCGATGTAGCCGTCGCGGGCGGCCCAGGGGTCGGTGAAGAGCGTGGCGCCGATCTGCTCGAAGCGGGGCGCGACGGCGTCTCGCAGCCAGTCGAAGGCCTCGCGCAGGGGGGCTCGCCAGCGCTGGTGCAGGCCGGCGTGGCCGGAGTTGCACCCGCAGTCGGACCGCCATCGCTCCACGCCGTGGACGCAGCTCCAGGAGCTGTTCTCGTGGATGCGGGCCTCCATCGTCGGCGGATGGCGCTCGAGGAAGAGGCCGTAGTTGATGAGTTCGATGCCGGGATCGTGCTCGATGCGCTCGAGCGCGGCGGCGAGGGCCATCTCGCCGTGGCGGTGGTGGTGGCCGTAGCTCTCGCCGTCGGTGGCGATGTGCATGAGCTGGTCGTGGGTGCGGGCGTCGTCGAGGCCGCTCATGAGGCGGTCGGCGAAGCGGTCGCCGCTGTTGAGCAGGCCCTCGAAGGCGACGCCCTGCGAGACGGGGCCGTCGTAGAAGAAGACCGAGATCGTTCGCCCGGAGGGAAGTTTGCAGAGATAGGCCCGAGTCGGATCGACGCCCTCGCCGACCTCGTCCCACGTCTCGGAGCCGATGGGCCGGACGGCGGCGCACTGGCGCGGGGCCATGAGGGTGAAGGCGATGCCGGCTTCGGCGAGGGTCTCGAGGGTGGGCGTGTCGGCGGCGGTCTCGGGCATCCACATGCCCTCGGGGGCTCGCCCGAAGCGGGACTGGAAGTCCCGGACGCCCCAGAGGACCTGGGTCCGTCTGTCCCGGTCGTTGCACAGGGGGAGGATCGTGTGGTTGAAGCCCTGGGCCATGGCCGAGCCGTGGCCGCCGAAGCGATCGACGCTGGCGCGGTCGCTGTGCGCGATGCGCTCGGCCACGTCCGGCGCGGCCTCCTGCATCCACGCCAGGAGCGTGGGGCCGAAGTTGAAGCTCATCCGCGCGTAGTTGCTCACGATGCGCTCGATCTTGCCGGCGGCGTTGAGCAGGCGGGCCCGGGCGTTGGTGGAGTAGCACTCGCGCGTGATGCGGGCGTTCCAGTCGTGCGACGGGTAGGCGGATTCCTGCATCTCCACGGTTTCCAGCCAGGCGTTCTCGCGCGGCGGCTGGTAGAAGTGGCCATGGACGCAGATGTACTTTCGGCTCATTGGTTCTCCTTGGCGGCCCGGAGCACCAGGACGGACCTGGGTGCGAGCATGCACTCGCGGGCGAACGGCCCGGTCGGGCGTGTGGGTGTTCTGTCGCCGCCCCAGCGCGGGTCGGTGGAATCGAGCAGGCACTCGAAGGGTCCGGGATGGTCGAGTGGCGCGCCGGCGGGGTGGGCGCCGGTGTTGGCACAGATCAGGATGGACGGGTTTCCGGCGTAGGTCAGGCGGACGACGGGGCCGTGTGCCGCGGCTGACGCGGTGGATGCTCTGGCGGGGATGTCGAGGGCTCGACGCAGGCGCAGGAGCTCGGTGTAGTACGCGAGCGTCTTTGCATGGCTCGGGTGCTCGCGGAGCGACCAGTCGAGCGTGGAGCGGCGGAGGGTGGCCTCGTCTTGTGGGTCGGGGGCGTCGCCCGCGGCGTGGAACTCGGCGAACTCTTGTTTCCTGCCGCGCCGCACGGCTTCGATGAGGTCCGGGTCGGTGTGGCTGACGAAGTACTGGAAGGGCGCGGGCTCGGCGTATTCCTCGCCCATCCAGAGCATGGGCGTGAAGGGGGAGAGGAGGACGAGGGCGGCGGCGGTGCGGGCGCCGTCGAGGCCGGCGGTGGCGTCGAGGCGATCGCCGAGGGGACGGTTGCCGACCTGGTCGTGGTTCTGGGTGAAGACGATGAGGCGGGCGTGGTCGATGTCGCGGGCGGGTGCGCCGTGGCGGCGGCCGTAGCCGGAGGAGTACTCGCCGGCGAAGACGAAGCGGTCGTTGATGGCCTTGGCGATCTGGGCCCCCCCGCCGCCGACGCCGAAGGGCTTGTAGTAGCCGCGCCGGTCGCCGGTGAGGGCGGCGCGGATGGCGTGGTGGTAGTCGTCGTTCCAGCACCCGTCGAGGCCGAGGCCGCCGATGGTCCGGGGGCGAACGAGTTTGGGGTCGTTGTCGCTGGACTCGGCGATGACGAGGATGCGCCGGCCCGCGTTCTCGGCGGCGGCGTGGTTTCGAGCGGCGAGTTCCTCGATGAACGTGCTGGCGGAGTGATCGACGATGGCGTGGACGGCGTCGAGGCGGAGGCCGTCGAGGCCGCAGTCGCGGGTCCAGAAGAGGCT
The DNA here is from genome assembly GCA_937871915.1 of uncultured Phycisphaerales bacterium. Classification (GTDB taxonomy): domain Bacteria; phylum Planctomycetota; class Phycisphaerae; order Phycisphaerales; family UBA1924; genus UBA4658. The sequence goes on along the minus strand of CALMPG010000150.1, from coordinate 26,671 downwards.
GTTCTGGATGAAGAACTCGCGGACGTGGTCGGAGCCGGGGCCGTCGAAGTTCAGGGCCGCGCCCCAGGGGGTTTTGTAGCGGTCGGTGAAGTACGGGCCGAACTCGCCGAGGTAGTTGCCCTCGGGGCCGAGGTGGTTGTAGACGGCGTCGAGGAAGATGGCCATTCCCTGTGCGTGGCACGCGCTCACGAGTCGGAGGAGGCCGTGGAGGCCGCCGTAGGCCGAGTGCGCGGCGAAGAGGGAGACGCCGTCGTAGCCCCAGTTGCGAGCGCCGGGGAACTGGCCGATGGGCATGAGTTCGATGGCCGTGACGCCGAGGTCGCGGAGCGCGCCGAGGCGCGGGATCACGGCGTCGAAGGTGCCCTCGGGGGTGAAGGCGCCGGCGTGGAGCTCGTAGAACACGTGCTGGGCCAGCGGGGGGTTGGCGAACGGCGCGGGGGGCGCACCGAAAGGGCGAGCCACCACTTGAGATGGGCCGTGCACGCCGTCGGGCTGGGCGAGGGAGGCGGGGTCGGGGCGCAGGCGGCCATCGGCGAACTCGAACTGGTAGCGGGTGCCGGGCGGCGCGTCGGCGTCGAGAGTGTGGTAGCCGTCGGCGTCCGGGGCCATCGGCAGCGGGCGATCGGCGCCGGCGAGGCGCAGGCCCATGCGCTCGTGGAGGGGGGCCCAGAGGGTGAAGCGGGTGCGCCGGGCGTCGAGGGGGAACGCGCCGATGGGTGGGAGGTGGGGGGTCATGCGCGTCCTCCCGAGCGGCGCTCGCGGGCGAGCAGGGCGAGGCTGGCGGCGATCTTCTTGTCGGCGATGATGGACCGCAGCGAGCGCGAGGCCCTGCGCCGCCAGTTGGGATACTCGGTGGATGTGCCCGGGACGTTCTGCGGGCGGCGCTCGGCCCAGAGATCCTCGAGGTTGACCAGCGAGATGGGGGCTCGCCCGCGGGCTTGCAGGCGCATGAGCGACATGGCGGCGGCTTGGGCGTTCGTGGCGGGGAGCCGGCGCTGCTTGAGGGCCGCGACGACCTCGCGGCGCGTCGCGGTGCGCTGGGCCCGTTCGCGGGATGCGCTCGCGGCGTCCACGTGCGTGAGCGACCGCCGGAGCGAGACATCGGATGCGTGCCAGAAGGCCGCGAAGGTCGGCGTGTCGTGGGTGTTCAGGCTGGCGAGGGCGTGGCGTCCCGCGGGGTGGATGGCCCTGGCGGGAGGACCGCCGAGGGCGAACTGCTGCACGTGCATTCCGAGGACGGCCCGGCGCTTCATGATCCGGCGCACGGGCGGGGGGACGGTGCCGAGGTCCTCGCCGACGACGACGGCGCCCGCGCGGGCGGCCTCGATCATGACGATGGCGAAGAGTTCCTCCTCCGGGTAGCGCACGTACGCCCCCTCGTTGGCGTTGCACCCGCGCGGCACGCAGTACATGCGGTACAGGCCCATGACGTGGTCGATGCGGAGCACGCCCGCGACCGAGAGCATGTGGCGGAGCATGGCGCGAAGGTGGGCGTGGCCGTCGGCCCGACCGGCCCGCGGGTGCATCGGCGGGAAGCCCCAGGTCTGGCCCTGGGTGTTGAGGGCGTCGGGGGGCGCGCCGGCGGAGACGCCGTGGAGGAAGAGGTCGGGGCGGGAAAAGGTGTCGAAGCCGTGGGCGTGGACGCCGACGGGGAGGTCGAGGTAGAGCGGGCCGCGCGAGCCGGCCGAGCCGCCGAGGGGCGCGAGTTGCTCGCGGGCGAGGGCCTGGGCGTACTGGTAGAGGTCGATGTCGCGAGGGTCGATGGGCGCGCGATCGATGCGGCCGGCGCGCCACGCTGCGGGCCAGCGGTCCCAGGAGGTGCCTGTGGCGTCCACCGCGGCGCGGAAGAGGGCGTAGTCGGCGGTTGCGCCGGTGGACGCCGCGGTGATCTCGGCCCAGCGGCGGGGCGTGCGCCGGGCCTGGGCGGCCATGGCCATGAGCGCGGCCCGGGCGATCCGCCAGGATCGCGGGTAGTCCACCAGCGGGCCGGTTCGGGCCAGGCGGGCCTCGCGCTCGAACCGGCGTGACTCCGCCACGCGGCGGACCGGTGCGTCGCGCCACTCGGGGGCGGCGCGGAGATCGACGAACAGCTCGTTCCAGAACAGGCGGGAGACCGGGGCGTATGGGCTGGGCTCGCACGGGGCGTCGAGGAACGCGGGGAAGAGGGGGAGCGTGCCGACGAGCGCGCCGGCCGCGCTTTGGGCCCAGTCGCACATAGCGCGCAGGTCGGTGTACGTGCCGACACCCTGCGGGCCGCCGGGCGTCGCGGCGTGGAGCGGGAGGAAGACGGCCAGTTGCCGGCCGGCGCGGGTGATGAGGTTGGACAGGGACTTGGGACGGGCCAGCACGAACATGCGATCGGGAGCGCGGGAATCGTCGAGTTCGAGGCGGTGCACGCCCAGCGGGATCGGCCCGCCGATGGAGACGCGGGCCGCGCTTTGCACGCGGGCCGGGAGCGAGCCGCCGGTCTCGAGCAGCAGCGTACCGGTTCGGCCGGGGCGCAGGCGGCCCTCGGGGAATCGGATCGCACGGTCGCCGGGCGTGGCGATGGCGACCGAGGCCTGGTCCGGCTCGCCGGAGGACTCGACGGCGTCGCAGAGGGCGCGGATCACCTCGGGTGCGGGGCGCGACGTGCGTCCCAGCCCGTCGGTGTGTCGCGTGAGCACTCCGGCGCGCCGGGCGGCACGCTCCAGGGTCGCGTCCGCGGCGGTCGTGGGAGCGTTCTCAGGCATCCTTCGCGCCGGCTCCGGGTGGTCGGTCCATGGTCAGAATGAGCGCGCCGAGCGGGGGCAGTGTCAGCAGTGCGGAGGCGGGGAACTGCCGGAAGGGCATGGGCGAGGCCTCCACGGCCCCGAGGTTGCCCACGCCGCTCCCGCCGTAGCAGGCGGCGTCGGAGTTGAGGACCTCGGTCCATGTGCCGAAGCGCGGGATGCCGACGCGGTACTGGTGGCGAACCACGGGCGTGCAGTTGAGGACGACCAGCGCCGAGGAGGACTTGTCGGGGGTGTGGCGGAGGAAGGCGAGGACGCTCTGCTCGGCGTCGTTGGGCTCGACCCACTCGAAGCCGCGCGTGTCACAGTCGCCGGCGTGGAGCGCGGGGGTGGAGCGGTACAGGCGGTTGAGATCGGCGACGAGGCGCTGGATGCCCTGGTGCTCGGGCTTCTCGGTCAGGTGCCAGTCGAGGCTGATCTCCTGGTTCCACTCGCGCCACTGGGCGAACTCGCCGCCCATGAAGAGGAGTTTCTTGCCGGGGTTGGTCCACTGGTTGGTGAGCAGGAGGCGGAGGTTGGCGAATCGCTGCCAGGGGTCGCCGGGCATGCGCTCGATGAGCGAGCCCTTGAGGTGGACGACCTCGTCGTGGGAGAGGGGGAGCATGTAGTGCTCGCTGAACATGTAGAGGGCGCGGAAGTTGATGTGGTTGTGGTGGTAGCGCCGGTGGACGGGGTCGGTGCCGAAGTATTTGAGGGTGTCGTGCATCCACCCCATGTCCCACTTGAGGCCGAAGCCCAGGCCGCCGACGTAGGTCGGTCGCGAGACCATGGGCCACGCGGTGGACTCCTCGGCGATGGTCTGCACGTCGGGGAACGCGCCGTAGACGGCGGTGTTGAACTGGCGGAGGAACTCCACGGCCTCGATGTTCTCTCGGCCGCCGAACTTGTTGGGGATCCACTCGCCCTCCTTGCGGCCGTAGTCGAGGTAGAGCATCGAGGCGACGGCGTCCACGCGGATGGCGTCGGCGTGGAACTTCTCGAGCCAGAACATGGCGCTGGAGATGAGGAAGGCCCGGACCTCGGGGCGGCCGTAGTTGAAGATCGCGCTCTTCCAGTCGGGGTGGAAGCCCTGGCGCGGGTCGGCGTGCTCGTAGAGGTGGGTGCCGTCGAAGTAGCCCAGGCCGTGCTCGTCGGTGGGGAAGTGCGAGGGGACCCAGTCGAGGACGACGCCGATGCCCTTCTGGTGCAGGAAGTCGATCAGGTACATGAAGTCCTGCGGCGTGCCGTAGCGGCTGGTGGGCGCGAAGTAGCCGGTGGACTGGTAGCCCCAGGAGGGATAGAACGGGTGCTCCATGATCGGGAGCAGCTCGACGTGGGTGAAGCCGAGTTTCAGGCAGTGCTCGGCGAGCATCGGGGCGAGCTCGCGGTAGCTGAGCATCCGCTTGGGGTCGGCCGGATCGCGTTTCCACGAGCCGAGGTGGACCTCGTAGAGGCTCATCGGGGCCCGGAGGGCCTGCTTTTCCTTGCGCGAGGCCATCCACGAGGCGTCGTTCCAGGTGTAGTCGAGGGCACGCACGATCGAGCCGGTCCTGGGCGGCGTCTCGTGCATGAAGCCGAAGGGGTCGGCCTTGTCCACCGCGTAGTCGGAATCCCGCGCGGCGATGTGGAACTTGTAGTTCGCTCCCACCTTGGCCTCGGGGACCTTCGCGGACCAGATGCCCGACGAGCCGATGGGCGTCATGGGATGGGAGGCGCGGTTCCACCCGTTGAACTCGCCGACGACCGCCGCGTACTTGGCGTTGGGGGCCCAGACGGCGAACGCGACGCCGCCGCCGGGGAGCGGGTGGGCGCCGAGCTTGTCGAAGAGTTTGTAGTGCGTTCCCTCGTTGAAGAGGAACACATCGTCGGCGGTGATCCGCCACTCCGGCGCGGCGCTCTTCGGGCGGGCCGGGGCGGGTGGTGTGACACCGATGGCGGGCTTGGCGGTTCGGATTGTCATGAGGCACCTCCATTTCCGGCGGTCGGCTGGGGAATATCACCCAGCAGCGCGGCCGCGGCCCGCAGGGGGATGTGGACCCAGTCGGGCCGGCTGTTGAGTTCGTAGACGATCTCGTAGGAGACTTTTTCCAGCAGCCAGGCCCGCAGGAGCAGGTCCTGGGAGGGGCTGCGCGGCCCGAGGAGTCGCGGGTCGAGGGCGCCGAGCCGCTCGAAGTAGGCCGCGGAGAAGGCGTGGGACGTCCACGCGCTCCAGGCCTCGGCCGCGTGCGCCAGCACCGCCCGGGTCTCGGCCCGCTCGCCGGGGAGGAGCTGGCGGTGGCGGTCGAGCGCGGCCCAGGCGGCGTAGTCGAACGAGCGGATCATGCCGGCGGCGTCGCGGAGGGGGGAGCGCTTGATCTTGCGCTCGCCGATGGAGCGGAGGGGCTCGCCCTCGAAGTCGATGATGACAAAGTCCTTGCCGGTGTAGAGCACCTGGCCGAGGTGGTAGTCGCCGTGGGTGCGGATGCGCATGCCCCCGGGGGCGCTGTGGCTGAGCCGGTTGAGGAGCGTGGCGACCGGCGCCTCTCCGGCGATGACGGCCTTGGCCCGCTCCTGGGCCGTGGTGGAGAGCGTCGCCATGGAGCGAGAGAGGGCGGCCGTCGCGCCGCGAAGGCTGTTGCGAACCGACTGCGACATGGCCCGCTGGTACATGGGGGTGAAGGGCTCGGGGGTGAAGGCGGGGTCGCCGCCGTCGTTGCCGAGGGCCGCGTGGAGTTCGGCGGTGCGCACGCCGAGCAGGCGCGAGGCCTCGATCGCCTCGCTGAGGAGTTCCGAGAGGGCGGGCGGCGGGAGGGCGGGCTGGAGGAGGTCGAGCCTGGGCAGCGCGGTGAGCGCATCGGCCGCGGCGGGCGGGAGCGCGGCGACGCCCTCGAGGAACCGGACGGCCCGCTCGAGCATCCACGTCCAGGCGTCGCCCTGCGAGGGGACGAACTTCAGGACGACCGCGAGCGTGCGCGGCTGGGCGGCGCTCGCGTCGATCTCGATCGACCCGGCGAGCGGGGCGGTGTGCGGGAACCCGACGCGCTGGGTCAGGTGCCGGCCGATCTCGCTCTCGGGGCTCTCGCCCTCGTCGAGGCGGCGGAACATCTTGAGCACGTACTGGTCGCCGAAGAAGACGTTCGAGTTGCTCTGCTCGACCTTGGGCATGCGGGCGGGCAGGTCGGCCAGCGTGGCGGCGTCCACGCGTTCGATCGGACGGCCGACCAGGCGGGTGTCGCCGGTATCGCACGCCTCGCCCGTGAGGGCCATGCGGAGCATGGAGCGGGCGACCTCGGGGAGGGTCAGGGCGTCCACGAGGTCCTTCGATCCGGCGGTCGCGCTGCTCAGGCGGAGCGTTGGGGGCGCGCCGGGGTCGGGCGCGGGATCGATCGCGGCGAGGGGGAGCACGTAGCTCTCGGGCTCGCCGAGGGCGAAGTCGAACCGGGTGACAAACAGCCACGCCCCGTCGGGCAGGCCGGCGACGGGGGGGAGTTGCAGGCGCTCGAGGACTCGGGCCGTGCGCGGCCCGCGGGCCTTGGACATGAACCATCGCTTCGTGGCGGCCCACGTCGGCAGCATTCTTTCCAGGCCGCGCCGGAGGATCTCGGAGTGCCAGAGCGACTCCCACGGGCCCTCGACGGAGAGTTCCTCGACGGGCAGATCGGTGGGTGCGCCCGACCGGGCGCCGGGCTTTTCGAGGAGGAACCAGAGGAAGGCGTGCGGGCCCATGGAGAGGAAGTAGGGCGCGGCGGCGATGGTCGGGAAGGGCACCTTGCCGAAGAGCTCGACCGGGCGCAGCCCCTCCAACTCCGCGAGCGGGATCTCGACGGGCTGGACGAAGCGCGAGAGGTTGGCGACCACGAGGATGGTGTGCTCGCCGTCGGTGCGTGTGAAGGCGAGCACCCGCGAGTTTGAGGGCTGGAGGAAGCGGATCTCGCCGGTGCCGAAGACCGGGTAGCGTTTGCGCAGCGCGATCATGCGCTTCATCCACCAGAGCATGGAGGACGGGTTGGCCAGCTGCGACTCGACGTTGACCGCCTCGAAGTGGTACTCGGGATCGATGATGGTCGGGAGGAAGAGCTTCTGGGGGTTGGCGCGGCTGAAGCCGGCGTTGCGGTCGCTGCTCCACTGCATGGGCGTGCGGACGCCGTTGCGGTCGCCGAGGTGGACGTTGTCGCCCATGCCGATCTCGTCGCCGTAGTAGATGATGGGCGTGCCGGGCATGGAGAAGAGCAGGGCGTTCATCAGCTCGACCTTGCGGCGGTTGTTGGAGAGCAGGGGCGCCAGGCGGCGGCGGATGCCCAGGTTGATCCTCGCCTGCGGGTCGCTGGCGTAGACGCGGTACATGTAGTCGCGTTCCTCGTCGGTGACCATCTCCAGGGTGAGCTCGTCGTGGTTGCGCAGGAACATGGCCCACTGGCAGCTCGCGGGGATCGCGGGCGTCTGCTCGAGGATGTCGATGATCGGGAAGCGGTCCTCCATGCGCAGGGCCATGAACAGGCGCGGCATGAGGGGGAAGTGGAAGGCCATGTGGCACTCGTCGCCGTCGCCGAAGTAGGCCACGGCGTCCTCGGGCCACTGGTTGGCCTCGGCGAGGAGCATGCGCCCGGGCCACTTCTTGTCCACGTGGGCGCGCAGCGAGCGCAGGTAGGCGTGGGTTTCCGGGAGGTTCTCGCAGCTGGTGCCGTCGCGCTCGTAGAGATAGGGGATGGCGTCGAGGCGGACGCCGTCCACGCCCATGCCCATCCAGAAGTCGCAGACGTCGAGCACGGCGGTGTGCACGGCGGGGTTGTCGAAGTTCAGGTCGGGCTGGTGGCTGTAGAAGCGGTGCCAGAAGTACTGCTCGGCCACCGGGTCCCAGGTCCAGTTGCTGCGCTCGAAGTCCTTGAAGATGATGCGGGCGTCGCGGTAGAGGTCGGGCGTGTCGCTCCAGACGTACATGTTCCGCTCGGGGCTGCCCTTGGGGGCGCGCCGGGCCTTCTGGAACCACTCGTGCTTGTCGGAGGTGTGGTTGATGACCAGCTCGGTGATGACGCGCAGGCCCCGCTTGTGGGCCTCGCGGACGAAGGCCTTGAACTCCTCCGGGCGTCCGTAGGCGGGGTTGACGTTGGTGTAGTCGGCGATGTCGTACCCGTCGTCGCGCAGCGGGGAGGGGTAGAAGGGCTGGAGCCAGAGGGCGGTGACGCCGAGGTCGGCGAGGTAGTCGAGCTTGGAGATGAGCCCGTTGAAGTCGCCCACGCCGTCGCCGGTGGAGTCGCAGAACGAGCGGACGTGGAGCTGGTAGATCACCGCGTTCTTGAACCAGAGCGGGTCGGGCGCGGCGTCGGCGCGGGCGCGCGGCGTCCCGCCGTTGGGGGCGGGCGTCGCGGCCGGGGCGGCCTTGGGCGTGCGGGCGTCGGGCTCAGAGGAAATACTCAAACTGCTCCTCCGTTCGTTGGTGGCGCCGGACCTTGAACACGTGCACCGGGCACGCGGCCGGATCGAGCCCGACCACGTTGGTGCTGCCCTGCCAGCGGAACCGCTGGTCGGTCAGCAGGTCGTGCATCTGGTAGGGGTGATTCTCGGTGAGCCCGAGCGCGCCCAGGTCGAGGTGGACGGGGCTCCACTGGGTGGCGTGCGGATCGGTGTTGGCCGCGACGACGATGGCGTTGTCGCCGGAGGTCTTGGAATAGCAGACCACCGCCGGGTTGTCGCACCTGTGGAAGCGCAGCGTGCGGTCCTGCTGCAGCGCGGGGTTGTTCCTGCGGGCCAGGTTGAGGGCGCCCAGGAGCGGCGAGAGCGAGTCGGGCCGGTCGTGGTCCCACGCGCGGATCTGGTACTTCTCCGAGTCGAGGTACTCCTCGCTGCCGGGCTTGGCGGGCTCGTGCTCCATGTGCTCGAACGGGGGGCCGTAGACGCCCCAGCTGGCGCAGAGCGTCGCGGCCAGCGCGGCCCGGACGACGAACGCGCCCCGACCGCCGTGCTGGAGGTACTCGGTGAGAATGTCGGGCGTGTTGGGCCAGGCGTTGGGGCGGAAGTACTCGGCGGCGTTGGTCGCCGTGAGCTCGGTGAAGTACTCGCGCAGGTCCCACGGACCGTTGCGCCACGCGAAGTACGTGTACGACTGCGTGAAGCCGAGTTTCGCGAGCCGGTGCATCACCTTCGGGCGCGTGAACGCCTCGGCGAGGAAGAGCACGCCCGGGTCGCGCTTGTGGGCCTCGGCGATGAGCCACTCCCAGAGCGCGAAGGGCTTGGTGTGCGGGTTGTCCACCCGGAAGATGCGCACGCCGCGCTCCATCCAGAGCAGCACCACGCGCAGGATCTCGTTCCACAGGCCCCGCCAGTCTTCGCACTCGAAGTCGAAGGGGTAGATGTCCTGGTACTTCTTGGGCGGGTTCTCGGCGTACTGGATGCTGCCGTCGGGGCGGTGCTTGAACCACTCCGGGTGACGCTTCACGTAGGGATGGTCGGGGGAGCACTGCAGGGCGAGGTCGAGGGCGACCTCGATGCCGCGTGTGTTGCTCTCGCGCACCAGCGCGCCGAAGTCCTCCACCGAACCCAGCGACGGGTGGATGGCGTCGTGGCCGCCCTCGGGGCCGCCGATGGCCCACGGGCTTCCGACGTCGCCCTCGACGGTCGTGAGCGTGTTGTTCTTGCCCTTGCGGAACTGCCGGCCGATGGGGTGGATCGGGGGAAGGTAGAGCACGTCGAAGCCCATCGCGGCGATGGAATCCAGGCGGCCGATCACATCGCGGAACGTGCCGTGCGTGCGTGCATCGGGGCCGGTGGAGCGCGGGAAGAGCTCGTACCAGGAGCTGTACCGGGCCCGCACCCGATCGACCCAGACGCGGACGGGCGTGCCGCTCGTGGCGGAGAAGTCGCGCGGCCCGGAGAGCCGCATGAACTCGGCGAGTTGCTCGTCCTGCGCGATCACGAGCCGATCGGCGTCGGGGGCGGGGGTCCGGAGGCGCTTGGCGAAATCGCGCAGGGGCTCGCTCGACGGGGCGTTCGCGGGCGCGGCGTGCTCGATGAGCGCAGCGCCGATGAGGAACTCCGCGTCGAGGTTCTGCTTGGCCTCGGCGCGGCGGCGCAGGTCGCGGCGCCAGGTGGCGAAGTGATCGACCCAGGCCGAGACGGCGAACTCGTGCCACCCCTCGGCGAGGACGTCGAACGAGGCGGTCCAGCGGTCGTTGACCAGCGGGGTCATCCGGACCTCGGACCAGGTTGCGGCATCGCCCCGCCGATGGCGCACGATGGCGCCGACGGCGTCGTGGCCGTCGGTGAAGACATCGGCTTCGACGCGGACGCTCTCGCCGACGGCCCGCTTGACAGCGAAGCCGCCCGCGACACTGGGTGAAACAGCCTCGATCACCACGCGGACGCGCCCGTCGGCGGCGACGGGCGCTGGTGGCCTGGGCGTTCCGTTGTGTGTGGGCGCGACCGCGATCGAGCCCCGATTTGAGATGGGCCCTTTCTTGGACATCGCTTGCACTCTATTGAGCGCGGCCCGGGGAAACCACCGTCGGATGGTTTTTTTCTGCGGCGCCGTGCGCGCACGGTAGCGGGTTGCTCGGCGGGCGCCCGCGGGCGCCGGACTGCGGACCTGCCGATGTCGTTGCCTGCCGGAAGTGGAGCGGAGGAGATTCGAACTCCCAACTTCCACGTTGCAAACGTGGCACTCTACCGTTGAGTTACCGCCCCGGGGGGGGACGGATTGTACGCGCGGCGCGCCGATCTGGTACCATCGTGCCCTCGACGCGCAACCGGCCCCGAAGGCTCCGCCCATGGCCCAGATCCTCCTCGACCGCATCGAAAAGGTCTATCCCTCCGGCTTCCACGCCGTGAAGGGCGTCTCGCTCTCCGTGGGCGAGGGTGAGTTCCTCGTGCTGCTCGGGCCCTCGGGGTGCGGCAAGTCCACCACGCTGCGCATGATCGCGGGGCTCGAGGATCTCAGCGGCGGGACCATCTCCATCGGCGGGCGCATCGTCAACGACGTGCACCCCAAGGACCGGGACATCGCGATGGTCTTCCAGAACTACGCGCTGTATCCGCACATGACGGTGCGCGACAACATGGCCTTCGCCCTCAGGATGCGGAGGACGCCAAAGGCGGAGATCAAGAATCGCGTGGAGAGCGCGGCGGAGATGCTGCACATCACCGCGCTGCTCGACCGCAAGCCGGGGGTGCTCTCGGGCGGGCAGCGGCAGCGCGTGGCCGTGGGGCGGGCCATCGTGCGCGAGCCCAAGGCGTTTCTTTTCGACGAGCCGCTGAGCAACCTCGACGCGAAGCTGCGGGCGAGCACACGGGCCGAGATCAAGGCCCTGCACCTGCGGCTGCACACGACCACGGTGTACGTCACGCACGACCAGGAAGAGGCGATGACCCTCGGCGACCGGGTGGCGATCATGGCCGCGGGGGAGGTGCGCCAGCACGGGCCGCCGATGGAACTCTACCGCGCCCCGGTGGACCGCTTTGTCGCGGGCTTTCTCGGGACGCCGCCGATGAACTTCCTGAGCGGGCGCGTCGAGACGGTCGGCGGGCGGATCGAGTTCGTCGAAGGCTCGAACGACCCGGCCGGCGCGCCGCACCGCATCGCGCTCCCGGCTTCGTGGGCCGACCGGCTCGCCCCGGTGATGGGCAAGGACGCGGTGCTGGGCGTGCGCCCGCAGGCGATGGACCTTGTGGATGCCCCCCCCACTTCCCACACTCCCTCCGATCGCCCCATGATGCGGATGACCGTCACGCTCGTCGAACCCCTCGGCGATCAGATGGACGTCACGCTCTCCACGCCCAAGCACCCGGCGATCATCGCGCGGGTTTCGTCGCGAGATCTCGCCCCGGGGTCGGTGGTCTCGATGTCGCTGGACCCGGCGCGGCTGCACGTGTTCGAGCCGGGCGAGTTCGGCGGTCGCCTGACGCGCTGAACGTGCCGGGATTATCGCCCGGCCTGCCCAGGCCCGGACCCACCACACCGCTCAGCCCTCGCCCATGCCCGAGAGTTCCCGGTGCAGCCAGACCCGGGCGAACTGCCATTCGCGGGCGATCGTGCTCTCGGAGACGCCCAGAGAGCGGGCGGTTTCCTCGACCGTGAGGCCGCCGAAGAAGCGGAGTTCGACGACGGTGGCCTTGTGAGGGTCCATCGCGGCCAGTCGGGCCAGAGCCTTGTCCAGGGCGAGCAGATCGACTCCGGCGGCTTCGCCGGCGCGCCCGGTCGCATCGTCGGCGACGGCGATGCTGACCTCATCGAGAGAGACCTTGGGCGCGCCGCCGCCGCGTTTGAGGCTGTCGCGGGCCCGGGCGTGGTCCACGAGGATTCGACGGATGGCCCGCGCGGCCGCGCCGAAGAAGTGGGCTCGGTTCTGCCAGGGGGTCTGCTCGCCGTCGGGGCCGAGGAGGCGCAGATAGGCCTCGTGGACGAGGGCGGTGGGTTGGAGGGTGTGGTTGGGGCGTTCGCCGCCGAGGTGCTGGGCGGCGAGAACCCGCAGTTCGTCGTAGACCAGGGGGAGGAGTTCATCCGTGGCCTTGGCATCGCCCGCGCCGGCACGGGCCAGGAGCACGGTCATGTGGCCGGAGGGTGTCTTGGCGGGATCTGGCACGTTGCGGAGGATACGTGACATCGCGCTCGGGGGAATTCCGCATGGAGGTTGGGAAAAGGGCTGGCATCGCCCGGCACCCGACGGTCCGCCCGCGTAGGTAGCGGGCCTGGCAAGTCGGCGGAAGTGACGTGCACGCCATCAATCAGAAGGAACCAAACATGTCCCGCACAACAACTCAACCCATCGCCATCGCGTGTATGTTGATCGGCACCGCCTCGGCCGCGCTTGCCCAGGCCAACTTCAGCGAGTCGTTCCAGAACCTCGGCGGCAGCTCGGCGGGGTCGGGCGGGCCCGCGGCACTCGTGTCGCGAGGATGGGCGTTCCGCAATCAGAGCAATCCCAGCAACGGCGCGAGCCCGTACTGGAGCGAGTTCCCGGCGTGGGGGCAGGTGGGCTCCGGACTTGGGCACGGGGGCTTCGCGACATGGCAGGACTCGTCGACGCGGATATCGGCGTGGGTCATTCTCCCCGCCATTGCCAACCAGATCGCGGGGGATCCGCTGACGCTCTGGACGGCCGCGCCGACCGACGCGTTCGGGATAAACAACGCCTCTCTTGAAGTTCGCTATTCGCCGACGGGGGCGACGGGAACGGGCAGCTCGAGCACAGACGTGGGGAGTTTCACCCAACTCCTCGCGGGCATCTCCGGCGCCGGCGGCCATGCCTGGACGCAGCGCACCATGTCGCTGCCGGGCTCCGGGCGGATCGCGATCCGCCTGGTCAACCCGCCGGCCGCGAGCAGTTTCGACTTTGCCGGGACGTTTGTCATCGACTCGTTGCGGGTGGGCAACCCACCACCGCTGCCGTACCCGGTTCCTGTTGCGGGCCAGACTGTGCATTGGACGACGGCGATGAGCCCCGTCACACTCTCCACCGCGGCGACCGGGCAGAGCCCGCGCATCGTTCCCGGCGGCACGGTCATCGTTGATCCGGGGGTCGAGGTTCGTGTGGGCAACAGCGTCGTTTTCGATGTCTCGGGCACGCTCGTGCTGCAAGGGACGGCCGCGCAGCCGGTTCGGCTGCGCGGCAACACCGGCTACGCGGCGGGGTGGGCCCGTATGTCCATCGGCAATGGGGGTCTGGTGACCGGCACCTTTGTCGATGTCGAGACGTACACCGACCTGCTCTACGGCGGGAAAGCGTCGTTCACCGACAGCGCGTTCCGCGACCCATCGCTTCCCACCGATTTCTCGTATGACAGCGCGGGCGATATCGGGCATCGCTTCTTTGACGGGAGCCTGGCGTATCAGCGGCAGATCCTGAGCCTGACCCGCTGCACCTTTGGTCAGGGCTGCGATGTCGCGCTCCTGCGCGGCTGGCTGGCCGCGCGAGATTGCACATTCTATCGGGGCGGCAGGGCGACGGTGGAGCCCGGCGCGGTGGGCGGAGAGGCGATGTACATCGTCGGGAGCACGATCCTGGACAACGTGACCGTCACGGAGGGGTACATCGACCTTGTGCAGGATCACCACCAACGGCGCTACATCGGAAACGTCACCGTCAATGGCAACCCGTACGGACCCGGCATCCGGCTCGAGGGCGGGGCGAGCTATCTGATCGATCCGAGCGTCTCGCTTCAGGGGAACAAGTGGCCCGTGAGCCTCGGCATCAACTCCGCCGGCATCCTCCCGGGGTCTCGGCTTCCCGCCGCGGGAAACCAGTTCAACGAGATCCCCGACACCGACGACGCCGCGCCGATCGACGAGCGGGTGGTGTGGGCCGACGCGGGCATTCCGTACATTCTGCGCGACAACGGCAACGTCCACGGCCGACTCACCGTGCTCCCGGGCGTCACCATCAAGGCCCCGCCGGACATCGCCTTCCAGTTCACCTCCGACAGCAACGGGCTCTCGATGCCCGTGTTCCTGGGAGAGCCGGAGCGGCCGATTCGTTTCATGCCGCATGTGCCGGGCACCAAGTGGCGCGGCATCGGCATCGGCACTGCGGGCACGTTCGGCACACGCTGGGACTGGTGCGTCGTTGAGGACTCCACCATCGGCATCGCCTCGGCCGAGCTTCCCATCGCCTTGGACAACTGCACTTTCCGACGCAACACGCGCGCCGTCGGCGGCGACTCCCTCTACTCCCTCCGCAAATGCACCTTCGAGAACAACGTCTTCTCGTACAGCGGCGAGCGCTTCGCGCCCAACCACACCGTCGAGGGCTACCTCGACGCCAACCACCCCGCCAATCCCAACACGTTCATCAACAACCGCGGCGCGCCGGGCGCGGGCTACTTCGGCACGTTTCTGCCCAACGGCGGCCTTATCGCCCGCGCCCGCCACAACTCGCTGGAGAACACCGACAGCGACGTTCGCAACAACTGGTGGGGCACAACCGATGGCCCGCACCATCCCACGCTCAACCCGTTCGGCACGGGCGACGATGTCTTCTTCGGCATCGACAATGGCGGGTTCCTCGTGCCGTTCCTGGTGGCGCCGCCGACGGCCAACCCCCCGCCCGTGGTCCGCTTCGTGTCGCCCCCGATGACGGTCAACCCGGGTGAGAAGATCCACCTGCACTGGACCGCCCGCGATGATGGCCGCATCGTCACGCAGAAGGTGCTCTACTCGGCCGACACCAATCTCGACTGGGCGATGCAGCCGCTGGCCGAGATTCCCGCGTCCGCCCGCTCCTCCGAGTGGACTCCCCCGGTTATCGGCACGCCGGCCAACGGCGCCGACCAGTTCATCCGCGTGATCGCCGTGGACGACCTCGGCCAGGAGGGCATCGCCGACCTGCCGGTGAAGATTGCCAACACCGCCCCGTTCACGGGCTCGATGGTCCCCACCGCACCCCTTGGAGGCGCGTTCCGCCCGGGCGAGAGCTTCATGGCCACGGCCACCGTTACGCCCGTCGTCGGCTCCACCTATGCCGTGCTCGAACTCGACAACGACGAGTCCGCGATCTCGCAGGGGACGTTCTACGTCTCCGGGAACACCGGCAGCACGATACTTCCAGTGCAGCTTCCCGACGTCTCGACCGACCGGGCCCGCATCCGCTACGACGCCACCGGCGCGCTCAACCAGGCCAGGTCGTTCTATGGACCGTACTTCTCGATCCGCCCCGATCCCATGCTCGGTGATGCCGCGCCGGTCGTTTCGATCACGAGCGAGCACACCGGACAGAGCTATCCGGGCGGATCGACGATCGCTCTTTCGTGGACGGCCTCGGACGATGAGGCCCTGCGCGGCTTTGATGTTCGGGCCTCGTTCGATGGCGGGACGCGATGGTTCATCGTGGCCCGCGACCTGCCTGCCGAGGTTCGCTCGTACTCGTGGCGTCTGCCCGGTTCGGCGGGCATTCCGTCTGTCAGGGTCCGCGTCGTGGCGTGGGATCGCCGGTTCCAGAACACCTCGGCGGAGAGCGGCGTCTTCGCGATCACGGCCGGGGCATACGCAACGCCCTGCCCCGCGGACTTCAACGGCGATGGCGCCCTTGCGGTGCAGGACATCTTCGACTTCCTCAACGCCTGGCTGGCCGGCAGTCCAAGCGCCGATTTCAGCGGCGGCGGCCTGGCCGTGCAGGACATCTTCGACTTCCTCAACGCATGGTTCGCTGGCTGCTGAGGGCATTATCCCGAACAGCTGCCTCAGTTTGGCAACAAGCCTGTTGGCCCATCAGACTTCGCCGTTCACACATGAAAAGCAGCGGAGCACCCATGACCCTCGCATCTTCATATCGCAGCACACGTTCCCTTCACACCCGCGGACTCCGTCGGACGGCCTCCGCGGTGGTGGTGGCGTCGCTCGCGACGTTCAACTCCACTCTGCTCGCGGCCGGAACGGTCGCATGGCGCGTGCCGCTGGCCGGAACGTACGCCGCGCACCCCGGCGCGGTGGCCGGCGATGGCACGGTGTACGTGCAGGACGTTCTGGGCACGGTGTACGCCGTGAATCGATCGGGCACGATGCGGTGGACCTATGAAACCAGCGGACTGGCCGAGGGCCCTGTCGCGCTTGGGCCCGATGGGACGATCTACGCCAGCGGCAACCCGACCGGGTCCGATGTGACCATCCACGCGATCACTCCGGGGGGGACGACGCGATGGGCGTTCACCGACCCCGGCGTCACCCAGGGCGTCGTCGCCGGCCCCGCGGTCGGCCCGGATGGTAACGTGTACGCGGTCACGGAGACCGCCGGGCTCGGGGTCTTCTCGCTCACCGGCTCGACCGGGGAGCTCAGATGGAGCACGGGCGGATCGCCGCCGATCAACGAACGCGGGCAGACCGGCGTTGGCATCACCTTCGGCTCGCGCGCGCCGGGCGGGGAGGTGGATCAGTGCTACGTCGCGTTCGACATGATCGGGACATCCTTGAGCACGGGAACGCTCTTCGGCCTGGCGCTCGACGGCTCGCCGCGACTGCAGATCTCCATCGGGGGCGATGCCAACGTCGGCCAGTTCGCGCCCGCGGCCGGAAGCGCAACGGGATCGGTCTTTGTTTCCAGCCTCGTCTCGTCGCAGGGGTACAGGCTGCGGTCGTTCGACGCAAACAGCGGCGGTGCGCAGTGGTCCTATCCGAGCGGCAGCGGGCCGCCGACCAACTACCTTTCCCAGCCGACCGTTGGGCCCGACGGCACGGTCTACGTAATGCGGAACCTGGGTCAGATTCACGCCGTCCATCAAAGCGGGTCGAACCGGTGGATCCACGCGACCTCGTTCATTTTCGATGCGCCGGTCGCGGACCCGACCAACACCGTCGTCGTCGCGGGCGGGCGCCTGACTTTCGGTCAGCCCGGCTTTGTCAAGGGTCTGGATGTTGCCAGCGGCGGGCTTGCGTGGACCATCGACCTGCCCGACGAGGCCGGCGTTCACATGATTCCGTTCTCGCGCCCCTGGTTCTCGCCGGACGGAAAGCGAGCCTACATCACAACGACGCTCCCGGGATCAACAGCGGGCGGATACCTGTACGCCATCGACCTACGAACACCCGCCTGCGCGGCCGACTTCAACGGCGACGGCGCGCTGGCCACCCAGGACATCTTCGACTTCCTCAACGCCTGGCTGGCCGGCAGTCCGAGCGCCGATTTCAGCGGCGGCGGCCTGGCCGTGCGGGACATCTTTGATTTCCTCGATGCGTGGCTGGCAGGCTGTCCCTGAGACCACCCTCACACCGCCACGCGGGAGACCTCTGATCACGATGCAACCGATAACTCACGCGAACGGATGGGGTAGACGGGGGGCGCGAGGGCGCCTCCCTGTGGCCATCCACGATGGCCCGAATCCCATTTGCGCGCCAGTTCCGCCTCGGAGAGTGGTTTTCACCAACGGATGTGCTAGGGAATGAGAGGACATATGTTGCCGCTGCCGCCCATCACCCAAACATGCCTTGTCGCCGCCCTGATCGGCGGGGCCGCCATCGCCTCCCACGCCGGGGCGGGCGTCACCATTCTGTCACAGAGCCGGACGTTGGCGGTGGAGACGACGTTCGACGCGAACCTGCTGACCGCGACCACCGCCAACGGCGGCACCTTTGTGCGGGCCCTGGAACTCGCGGGGACGGTGCCGGGAACGGTCGGTCCGACGCCGGTGCTGGCGGAGGGCCGGATCGACTGCCAGCTCGATCCCAACAAGCTCAGGGCCAGCGGGTTCGTGGGCGGGGCCGGCGGGTTCTCGGTGCTCTCGATGCTGCCCGAGGCGGGGATCGCGAGGGTTGACCTGGACGTGACGATCCGGGTGGACGCCCCGACGCCGTGCGGGCTCGCGGCCGCGCCCCGGCCGCCGATGGGGCCCGGGGACCAGTTCAAGGTCGAGATCCGGGACGTCACGCGCAACGAGGACGTGTACTCGCTCGACGAGACGCAGCCGGCCCAGACCGTGAACACCTCGCACACGCTCCAGCCGGGCGACTATCGCGTGCGGTACAAGGTCGAGATGATCTTCGCGGGCGCCGGGGCGGTCCGCGGGTTCGGGTTCGGCCTGGCGTTTCCTCGCCCCGCGCCGTCGGACTGCAACGCCAACGGCGTGGACGACTATCTCGACATCGTGCTCGGCACGGCCTTCGACGCCAACCACAACGACGTGATCGACTCGTGCGAGTGCCTGGGCGATTGGAGCGGCGGCGGCCTGGCGACGCAGGACATCTTCGATTTCGTGAACGACTGGCTCGCCGGGAGCGCGGACTTCGATCACTCGGGCGAGACAACGGTTCAGGACATCTTCGAGTTCCTCAACGGCTGGCTGGCCGGGTGCTAGACGCGCCGGGCGCCCCCGCTATTTCAATCCGTTTCGGACGTCCCGGGCGGCGTCGGGCCTGCCGGCGCGTTCGTACAGCGCGGCCAGCGCCTCGCCCGCCTGGCGCGTGATCGAGGCGAGCGACGCATCGGCTCGAAGGATGGGCAGCACGCGGGCGAGCATCTCGATCGCCTCGGCGTTCTTGCCCTGCTCGGCGAGCGTGATGCCGATGTTGGCCTCGGTGGCGGCGATCGGGCCCGGCGCGGCGTGGTGGGCTTTCTGCCAGGCGAGAGCCGTGTTCAGCCACGACAGGGCGTCGGCGTGGCGGTTGAGTTTGCGAAGGGCCTGCGAGAGCGAGGTGATGGCGGCGATGCGCCCGGGGTGGGCGGGGCCGAAGGCCGCGTCCCAGGCCTCGGCGGCCCCCGTCAGCAGCGTCACCGCCTCGTCCACGCGTCCTGCGCGGAGTTGCACGAGGCCGAGGTTGCTCTGGCAGCGGATGACCAGCGGGTGGTCCGGGCGCAGTCTGGCCTTGCGGGCCTGCAACGCCCGAGTGAACTGCTCGATGGACTCCGCAAGCGCGCCGCTCTGGAACAGCGCACTGGCGAGGTTGTTGCGGGTCTCGGCGGTTTCGAGGCTGTCGGCCCCGTACGTCGCGATGGTCGCCGCGAGGGCTTCCTTCTGGATGGTGATGGCCTCGTCGGCGCGGCCCGAGGCTCGCACGGCCGCGCCGAGGTTGTTGAGGATCGCGCTCTCTCGCTGGGTCGGCCCCTTGGCGCCGCGGGCACGCTCGGCGATGAGCAGGTCGCGGAAGGCCTTTTCGGCCTCGGCGGTCCTGCCCTGATAGAAGGCGAGCTCGCCGAGGTTCAGGGCCGAGTCCAGCCGGGCATCGGCGGTGTCGGGCAACGACGAGTACAGCCGATCCGCGTCGATGAGCAGCGGCGCGGCCGCGTCGAGCATGCCCAGGGACATCATGGCTCGACCGACCTCTTCCTCGGCCGCGGCGAGCGTGAGCGGATCGGCGGGCTTCGAGGTGCGGAGGGCTTCGGCGGCGTCTTTGAGGACATCGCCCAGGGTGGCGCTCGGGCCGGCGCTGGAGGCCCCCGCGCCGGCGATGACCGTGCGCAGGAACCCACGGCTCTCGTTGAGGCGGCGGTTGTTCTCGTCCAGACGCTGGTTGGCGGTGAGCAGGTCGGCCCGCTGGCGCTGGAGTTCGTGTGACTGGCGATAGAGCACGACCGTCGTGCCGGCCAGCAGGACCACCGCGGCGGCCGAGAGCGTGACGGCGGCGGCGTGGCGGCGGACGAACTTGGAGGTGCGATAGCCCAGCGTGTCGCGCCGAGCCCGCACGGGCAGGGCGCGCAGGTAGCAGTCGATGTCCTCGGAGAGCTGCTCGGCGGAGACGTAGCGGCGCTGCGGCTCCTTGCGGAGGGCCATGAGGGCGATGACGTCGAGGTCGCCGCGCAGGAGGCCGCGGAGGCGGGTGGTGGTGACGCCGCGCGTTCTCGGAACATCGACCGCGGGGGAGCCCTCGCCGGGGGCGGGCGCGGTCTGGGTGCCCGGCGCGGGCGTCGAGGGCGTGCGGCTTGCGGGGCGGATCGCGCTGTCGGTGCGCAGGCGCGAGGCTCGGACGGTGACGGCCTGGCTGGGCGGGAGGGGCATGACGGAGCAGACGACGCGATGGACCTCCTCGCGGGTCTTGAGGTTGAAGTAGTACGGGCGCGTGCCGGTGAGGAGTTCGTAGAGCACCACGCCGAGGGAGTAGACGTCGCTGGCGGTGGTGAGCGGCGCACCCTCGATCTGCTCGGGGCTGGCGTACTCGGGCGTGAGGCGGCGCTCGGTGTCGGCGGTGACGCTGGCGCGAAGGTCGGCGGTGCCGCCGGTGATGACCTTGGCGATGCCGAAGTCGAGGAGTTTGGGGACGCCCTGGGGCGTGACGAGGATGTTGCTGGGCTTGAGGTCGCGGTGGATGACGAGGTTCTGGTGGGCGTGGTGCACGCCGGCGCAGACATCGCGGAACAGGCGCAGACGCTCGCGCAGGCCGAGGCGGTGCTCGTCGCAGTACGCGTCGATGGGCGTGCCGTCGATGAACTCCATGGCCACGAACGGGCGGCCGTCGGGCGTCATGCCCCCGTCGAGGAGGCGGGCGATGTTGGGATGATCGAGGCCCGCGAGGGTCTGGCGTTCGAGGCGGAAGCGCCGGAGGATCTCCTCGGAGTCCATGCCGCGCTTCACGACCTTGATGGCGACGCGCTGCTCGAACTGTCCGTCGGTGCGAGTCGCGGCGTAGACGGTGCCCATGCCGCCCGAGGCGATGCGGCGCTCGATGGTGAAGGCCCCGACGGTGGCGCCGACGAGCGGGTCGGGCGGTTCGGCCCGCTCGAGCACCGCGCCGATGCCGCCCTGCGCGCCGAGGGCGGGCTCCTCGAGGAACGACCCGGCCTTGGCCGCGGCGGACATGAGCGAGCGGACCTCGCGTTCGAGCGCGGGGTCGCCGATGCACAGGCGGGCGATGGTCCGGTCGCGATCCGCGGCCGGGGCCGAGGCGACCTCGAAGAAGACCTCCTGCACGCGGGCGAGGGATGGCTCGCCGGGCGGGGGTGGGGAAGCGTCGGGATGTTCGGGGCTGGTGCTCAACACCCGTCCTTTGGGTTCATGGCGGCACGCGTATGCCGCGAGCGTTCAACTCTACTACACGAACAAGGCCGGGACGGCGGACGAGACCTTGCGGCCGCCCGACGCCCCGGCCACTCTGAGGAAGAGGGTGCGGCTACTTCGGGCGGACGGCCCCGGTTCGGCTGTCGATGACCAGGCGGAAGGTCTTCTGGCCGATCACCACGTCCACGTTGTAGGCCAGGAACGTGCCCTGCTCGGGCTCGAGTTCGATGGAGTCCACCGTGCCGTCGCCGAGCACGGTCAGGGCGATCTGGGCCGCGTCGGCGAAGGAGTGCCCCACGGTGGGGAACAGGGTGGAGGTCAGCCGGGCCGTGGGCAGGTAGTCGCTGGACATGGGCAGGAGCGTGTTGCTCCAGGCGAAGCCGGTCTTGCCGTCAACGACGACCTCCCGGAGGCGGAGCGGCGTGGTGCGGGTGAGCGTCTTGACCTTGTAGAACTGCCGGCCGCCCTTGAGTTCCATCTCGACCGAGACGGCGGCCGAGCCGGGGTTGGCCGCCTGGCCGACCACGGCGGCGGTGCCAACGTCGAGCACGGGGGCGGCCTCGGGCGGGGGGGCCGGCGCCGGCGTCGGAGTCACGGTCGAGCCGCTGGAGGCGTTGATGAACACGATGCGGAGGCCGAAGGCGTCCTGGAGCGTCACCTTCGCCAGCAGCACGCCGTGCTCGAACTCCCACTCGGCCTTGATCGCGATCGCGCCGGGCGCGCCGGCCTCCGCGATGGTCTTGGCCTGCGCGAGGCTGAACGCGGCGGAGCCCATCGCGATGGCCCGGAGGCGGTCGTCGGCGGTGTCCTCCCGGCCGCGGCTGTGGCGGTCGTCGGAGAGGAGCACGCCCGAGACGGCGATGCGGACCTTGCGGACCTCGCCCGTGGCGGTCATGAGGCGGATCTCCCATCGCGAGTCGCTCGCCTCGAACTCGGTTTCGAGAACCCGCGCCCCGGGATACAGGGCCAGCGCGGCCTGGATGGCCTGGTCGAGGGTGAGATCGCCGGAGCCGGGGGGCGTTCCGCCGCCGGGCGGGTTGGAGGGTGCGCCGGAGGAGGCGTCCACGACGATCCGCTGCGAAGAGGTGGGGCTGGAAAACTCGAACTTGTACACCAGCCGCGACGACTCCACACCGAGCTCGATGTGCGACATCTGCGTGCCGTCCGGGGTGCGGGCGGCCGCGATGGTGATGGCCTGCGAGACGTTGACCGAGGCCGAGGGCAGCAGGGCGAGCGCGGCCTGGATCTGCGCGACCTTCCCGGACGAGGGCGTGTCCGGACGCGACCGCCGGATGGCGAACGACGAGGAATCGACCTCGTACTTGAGGATCGAGGCGCCGCTGAGCGAGACGACCTTGACCTCGAAGTACCACTGGCCGCCGTCGTTCTCGAGTTCGGCCTCATAGAACGGCCATCCGGGGGCCTGGGCGGTGGCGGCCGCTATGGCCGATTGGAACGCGGCGGGGCGGTTGGCTGGTTGGGCCAGGCAGGGAAGTGCCGCGAAGCCGATGGCGAGGGTCGCGGGAACGGCTCGGATGAGGTTCGGGAGCATGCGGAGTCCTCTCAACAGGGATGCGCTGATCGTGCGGGAACGACCCGCCGCGAAAGACGCGCCGAGTCCACCCCTTCATGCGAAGGCCGGGCCCGGGGGCTGTCAAGATTCTGAGACTCGCGGATCGGGCCCGGCCAGCACGGCGCGGGGCCCGCGGGCACCGACCTTCGACCGGGCGGGCGAACGCGCCCCGCCTGAGACGGGCGCGGCGTGGAGCGTGCCCGAAGAGTCTCACGGGTGCATGGTCTTGTCGAAGCGGAGGGGAAGGGATCCGCACCGGATGTCGGCATGCCGAGGCGCGGAACGCCGACCTCACACGCCCGTCCGTCCCTCACGGTCGGTTGGAACTTGCACGCCCATGTGTCGGCGTTTGAGATCGTTCGAGGGCGCGTGGCCGAATCGGGGACACCTTCGGGACGGGCGTTGCGAAACCAGCATGGCCGGCTTGGCCGGTCAGGGCGTCTCGGAACCGGGTGGAGCGCCCGCGGAGGCGGGGTGGACGGTGATCGCGTATGTCACCCCCGGCGTCGGATACTCGATCTCGATGCGCCAGGCCTCGAACTCGTTGGGATCCCAGTCCGTTCGCGCGAACACCCATGAGGCCAGCTCGCTCATTCGCGCATAGGCCGGCGAGGGTCGGGCGATCGGGCCCGGTCCCATGGCCGTGATGCGGGGTGCGTAGGCGAGTTTGTCGAACCAGCTATGGACAGGGTCCGCGTCCCTCGGGTGCGAGGCCAGGGCGTTGGCGAAGACGCGGGCGCCCGCGGCCAGGTCTCGATGGAGATAGAAGTCGTACACCTGGGCCCGGGCGGGGAATCGCAGCCCGAACATCGCCGTGAGGTGGGAGATCTTGCCCGAGCGAGGGTCGGGCTGCCCGCCCACGCCGCGCCCCCCGAGCACCACGTCCACGGGCCGCTCCACGGCGTTGTCTCCCAGCACGATCGAGTTGACCGTGTTGTTCTCGCGCTGCGTGATGACGGTCGGGAGCGGAAGCGTGCAGAACTCGGCGAGCAGGGCGCTCCATTGCTTGCCCGGGTTCTTCTCGCCCTCGAGCGTGGTCAGGTTCGCGATGTCCCCGAGCGCCGACATCCGGGACGAGAGCGCCAAGCCATCGGTGCGCCGGCGAAGCCCGATGAACCCGCGCGCGTGGATGGCGTCCACCATGCCCGGGGCATCCTCCGAGGGCCTGAACGCCTGGAACCCGACGTTGGCCTCCGTCCGTGCCCCGGTGGTGATCCAACTCGCCTGGTAGATCTCCCGGCGGGCCGCGACGAGGGCGTCCTCGCGCGGCGAGGCGGTCTGGGCATCGGCCGATTCCGCATCGGTGTCGCCCCGCATGCCCAGACGCACCAGCTTGGAGTGGCTGCCACCGGCCCGCTGCACCAGGTGGGCGTAGTCCTGCACCATCGCTTCGGCCAGATCGACCTCCGCCCGACGGCCGATGCGCGCGCCGATCGCCTTCACGAACTCATCCATCCCATCGACGCCGGGAGCGCGCCGGAGCGCTTCCACGCCGTCGCCGGCCGCTCGGGCGGCCAGTAGCACCCGCTGGCAGGTGCCGCGGTTGATCCCCAGCCAGCGGCTCAATGCCGAGGCGGTGAGGTGTGCGGGCGGAACCAGTCGGATGAGGGCGTCGAGTTCACTGGCGAGTCGGTCCCCGAAACGGGCGATCTCGCGGGGGTTCTTCGCGGGAAGCCCGATCCGACCAACGCCCGCGGGAGTTGGTTCGACTTGCACCCCGGGAACTTTTCTCGATTGGGTGATTCGCATTGGCTTGACAAGGCGTCGGAGTGGTGGTAGATTCAGTTCAGTTCAGGTCAGTGCAAGTCAGTTTAGCACAAGGCCGGTGTGTTGTCCAGCAATCGGACGGTTCCATTCGGGACCTTTTGCAAAGCGAAAACTCACATGAGCCAGCATCTCCAAGGTTTCTTCGTTGTCGCCAGCCGAGCCGCACTGGTCCGGCGTGAGACCTGGCGCACACTGTCTGAGGGTGACGTTTCTACGCAGAAAGACCTGGGCGACGTCGCACTGGCGGGAAATCGCCGCGTGAACTCCGTGAAACCCACGACCGGCGAACGGCACCGCGTGCTGCGGGGAGGGGTATCCGCGTTCACGCTCATCGAACTTCTCGTGGTGATCGCGGTCATCGCCTTGCTGGTGGGGTTGCTGCTGCCGGCCCTCGGCGGAGCCCGGAACGCCGCGCGGGTGACCAAGTGCCTGGCGAACCAGCGGTCGATCGGGCAGGCGTACGTGACGTACACCAACGACTTCAAGGAGTCGCTGGCCAGTTCCTGGACCGACTCGGCGAACTACTCCAACGCCGGGGTGTTCGGCGCGGAGGACGGCGGCCCGCACACCAACAGTTGGATCGACTGGCCGCGCGACCCCAGCACGGATGTGCCGCTGACGCACGCGCAGATCGCCAGCGCCCCGGACGTTTCGGCCCAGAAGCGGGGCATCGAGGTGGGGGCGCTGTTTGCCTACCTGGGGGACGTTCAGGTGTACCACTGTCCGTCGGACAAGCGGGACATCGCGCGGTCGGGGTACACGCTCAACGGCGCGCCCGGGACGAGCGCGCTGGCGTACGCGACCTATTCCATCCCGAACTACCTCGCGGGGAGCAACCACTACGAGGCGGCGTGGGGTGGCAAGCGGGTGAACACCCGCGTGAGCCAGTTGTGGCGGCCGTGCGACAACTTCGTCACCATCGAGGAGTCCGACCCCCGGGGGATCAACGTGAACTCGTGGGCCATGCGCCTGGACCGGTCCGCCTGGCTGGACGTGGTCACGATCTGGCACGACGACAAGAGCACGATCGCGTACGCGGACGGCCACGCGGCGATCCACACCTGGGTGGACGCCCAGACCAGGTCGCTCGCCCGCAACATGACGATCGTGGGCGGCACGGGGACGACGGTGACCGGGGGCGATCGCGACTTCAAGTTCCTTCGGGAGCGCTGGCAGGAGGCGCCATGATGCGAGTGCGCAACAGCCCGGCTTGCCCGGACAGACTTCGCCGCGCCGCCTCGCCGCGGGCGTTCACGCTCATCGAGCTGCTGGTGGTGATCGCGATCATCGCGCTGCTGGTGGGGATCCTGCTGCCGGCGCTGGGCAAGGCCCGCGAGGCGTCGCGGGCCACCGTGTGCCAGTGCAACGTCCGGTCGGTCAACCAGGCGATGCTCAACTACGCGATGACCAACAACAAGGATCGGCTGCCCATCGTTCACGCGTGGCTGCGCCAGGACTCCGACCTCTCCCGCACCACCCCGGGCGAGGGCAACCGGACCGTCGGCGACACCACCACGGTCTTCCAGCCCGGGGTCATCGTCGAGTTCCTTTCCAACGCCGACGGCGTGCTCTCGTGCCCCACCAATCGCCGGCGGTCCTTCAACAGCGTCAACCAGTCGGCCCAGAACATGTTCAGCACCGGCCGGGGCCTGGACACGGACTACACCATGTCCAGCCACGCGCACGGCCTGAAGACCTACGCCGACATCTTCACGCGGCGCAACCTCAACCACGTCGCCATGCGGGGCAGCACGGCCATGGCGTCCACCGGCACGCTCTTCGCCCAGACCGAGCCGCTCGCCGGCGTGCCCATCCTCGTCGAGGAGGACCCGTTCTGGAACAACGCCTACGACGTCGGCCAGCGGTGGGAGAATCGCAACGCCCTCACCCTTGTGCACAACGACCGCGGGCACGTGAGCTTCGCCGACGGCCACGTCGAGCGGCTCCTCGGCTCGCGAAGGGTCCACACCAAGGACATCGCCAAGGACGCCGCCGGGAACAACACCGGCGTGGATCTCCGCGACGTCCCGGATTCGTTCGTCCCCGAGGCCATGCTCTACCTCAAGGGGGACCGCTGGATCAAGGGCCCCGAGGCCCGCGGCATCCCGCCGCGCTACGGCTGGATCAACGAGCTGACCTATCCGATTCCCAACGAGCCCGCGTACTACTGACCCCCCCCCCACCCCCCCCACCCCCAACC
>CALMPG010000149.1 GCA_937871915.1 uncultured Phycisphaerales bacterium | reverse complement strand
GCCAATCTGGTCATCGCCGGCATACACGCCCGCCAGTTTGAATTCGGTGTCCTTCGCGCCGTCGGTGCCCACCAATCCACACTCGTGCGCCTCGTGCTGGGCGAAGCCCTCCTCATCGGACTCACTGCCTGCATCGTCGGCACGCTCGACCCGATGTTGTACGACATGTTCGTCGCCAGCACCAGCAGCCCCGGCAGGAGGATGTACTTCCACAGCCGCACCTGCGGGTCCCGCCGCACCTCGATCGGCGCCGCCCGCCGGTAGAACCACCACCTCGCCACCCCCACGATCAGCCGCGGCACCACCAGCGCGTACGCCCCGAACCGCGCGATCGCGAACCCCGCCTGCGACGCCGGCATCAGCGCCCCCTGCAGGAACTGCCCCGCCGCGATCCGCTTGAACCGCATGTCGATCTGCAGCCTCGCCTCCTGCACCAGCGTGACGTTGTACAGCGGCTGCGCCAGCGCCAGGATCAGCAGCATCCACAGCAGCGACGGCTCCCCGTACACCCACGCCATGATCGGCGCCGCGATCGCCGTCGCCAGCGCCGCCACCACCCCCGCCACGTTGGCGATCCACCACGCCGCGTTCTGCCACAGGTGGAACCTCTTCTGCCGCGAGACCACCACCTCGCGAACCCCGACCTGCTGCGACAGCTCCGAGAACCGCATCACCGCCATCGCGATCGCGAACAGCCCGAACTCCGCCGGCGTCAGCCACCGCGCCACCACCACCTGCGCCGCCAGCGTCATCGCCCGCGTCAGCAGGCTCTGCCCGCTCATGAGCAAGAACCCCGTCGCCGCCGCCCGCCCCAGCGGCGCGGGGGCCGCGGCCGCCGTCGCGGAAACATCCGTGGTCGGCTGCGCCGTCTCGGTCCGGACGATGACCGGCTCGCTCATCGCCCCCGCTCCGTCCGCACCCCATGCCCCGCGTCCCGCAGCGTCTTCTCCTGCGCCGCCAGCTCCAGGTCCCCCTCCACCATCATCCCGATGAGTTCCTCGATGCCCGTCGTCGGCTCCCACCCCAGCGCCCGCCCGGCCTTCGACGCGTCCCCGCACAGCGTCTCCACCTCGCTCGGCCGCACGTACCGCTGGTCGAACCTGATGAAGTCCTTCGCCACAAGCCCCACCTGCGCAAAGGCCCGATCCGCAAACTCCCGCACGCTCATCGAACGCCCCGTCGCGATCACGTAGTCGTCCCCCGCCGGCTGCTGCAGCATCGCCCACATGGCCTCGACGTAGTCCCCCGCAAAGCCCCAGTCCCGCTGCGCATCCAGGTTCCCAAGGAACAGCGCACCCTGCAAGCCCAGCTTGATCCGCCCCACCGCCCGCGTGATCTTGCGCGTCACAAACGTCTCCCCCCGACGCGGCGACTCGTGGTTGAACAGAATCCCGCACGAGGCGTGCAGCCCGTACGCCTCGCGATAGTTCGCCGTGGCGTGGTGCGCCATCACCTTCGCCACCGCGTACGGGCTCCGCGGCCGGAAAGGCGTCGATTCCGTCTGCGGCGTCTCCGCCACCCGCCCGTACATCTCCGACGACGACGCCTGGTAATACCGCACGCTCCGCCCGCTCACCTGCTGATAGTCCCGCACCGCCTCCAGCAACTTGAGCGCCCCCATCGCCACGCTCTCGGCCGTGTGGATCGGAATCTCGAACGACACCCGCACATGGCTCTGCGCCGCCAGGTTGTACACCTCATCCGGCCCGATCGACCGCACCAGCCGCTCGAGAATGTTCGCGTCCGTGATGTCCCCGTGGTGCAGGATCATCCCCGGCGCGTTGTTCTGCCGCAGGTGCGGGTCCTGGTAGATGTGGTCGATCCGCGCCGTGTTGAACAGCGACGCCCGCCGGATCAGCCCGTGCACCTGATACCCCTTCCCCACCAGAAACTCCGCCAGATACGACCCGTCCTGCCCGTTGATCCCCGTGATCAACGCGCGCCGGGGAGAGGTTGGTGAAGGAGTGGGTGTGGCCATGGGGATGAGCGTGCGGGCAGCCTCGCCCGGGGAGTTATCGGCTTTTCCCACCCCGATCTGAGGCGTTCCTTCCGGGCCCCCCGACACGGGCACCCCGACACTCCGTGGCGGGTCCTCTCGACTCCCCCAAGCACGGTCGGCCATTGGCCCACCTACGCCCACCCACCCCTACGGGTTTGCCACAGTCGGATCCCGGCCCGTCAAAAGCCCCTGCACGCACACCACCGCCAGCAGCACCGCCAGCACGACCGGCCCCACAATCCGCAGAACCCGCCACCGGTGCCCCGTCTCCCCCTTCGCCCCCGCCGCGATCAGCCCCATCAGGATCAGCAGGAACGGCTCGTGATACCGCTGCCAGCAGTTCGCGTTCGCCGACTGCGCGGCCACGAACCCCGCGATCGCCGCCGCGATCACCCACCGCCGCCTCCCCTCCACCATCGTCAGCCACACCACCAGCAGCGGCCCGCCCACCGTCGCCAGCGCCACGATCAACGGGCTCGTCTGCCCGACCACGATCCCCCGCGCGTCCAGCGCCCTGACCACGTTCCACAGGCCGCTCGAGCGATGCTCAAACGCGTACGTCGTCTCCGCCAGAACGCTCCACCCAAACCCCACCGCCGCCGTCACGTAGATCAGGTCCCGCGCCTCCCGCCACACCCGCCCGATCGCCGGCAGCAGGTGCGCCCCGAAGAACACCGAGTACACCGTCACCAGGCTCAGGATGAACGGCGCCGTCGCCCAGTTCACCCGCGAGAGCCCCCCCGCCTCGTGCTGCAGTTGGAACGCCGGCGGCGTCAACCCGCCCCACATCTTCGCGAAGATCGCCAGACACACAACCGCCGGAACGCACGACGCCAGCGCCACCATCAGCGGCCTCACCCGCTGCGACGCGTTCACCAGCACCGCCGACAGCGAGCCCTCCCGCTCCGGCGTCGCCACCAGCCACGCCGCCGTCACCATCGGCGCGGCCACCCACAGGTGCGACTGCCGCACCAGCACCGTGCACAGCAGCGACGCCGACAACATCAACATCCGCCCCGGTCTGGCCACATCCCCCCGCAGGCTCAGCACCAGCACCAGCGCCGCGAACAGCCACCCCGCGTTGTCCGGCAACAGCCACACCCCCGGCGTGAACACATACGGACTCGCCACCACCGGCAACGCCAGCGCGAGCAGCTCGATCGTCGGCCGCCGCCGCGCCGCCCCCAGCCACGCCACCGCCCACCCAAACGCCCCCAGCATCGCGATCGTGAACACCGACCCCGCGATCTGGAGCCCCAGCGTGCTCGCCGTCACATACCGCGCCACCGCCGCCATCACAAGGTGATACCCCGGCGTCGTCGCCGACAGGTAATCATGCAAGTCCGGCCGCGGCCACTGCCCCGCAAACTGCCGGATCACCTTGATGTGGTAATCAAACTGGTCGCACGCCGCCCTCCCCCGCATTCCGTCCACCCCCCACAAACCCCCCCCCCCCCCCCGAAACACCACCACCCACGCCCCCTGCCCCCCCAGCGCCGGCCCATTCCCCCCCCCGTCAGGGCCC
>CALMPG010000148.1 GCA_937871915.1 uncultured Phycisphaerales bacterium | reverse complement strand
CTTATACTGGGCCCGATGCCCGATCTCGCCGCCACCCACCTCTCCCCACCATTTGTTCGCACCATCGCCCTGATGAACCAGAAGGGCGGCGTCGGCAAGACCACCACCACCGTCAACCTCGCCGCGGGCATCGCGCAGGCCGGTCGGCGGACGCTCGTCATCGACCTCGACCCGCAGGCCCACGCCTCGCTCCATCTCGGCGTCGATCCGGCCACGCTCCCCGCCCACACCGACGGGCGGGCCCGCTCGATCTACGACCTGCTCCACGATCCCTCCCTCGACCCCGGGCCCGCGCTGCACGCCGTCAACGACAGCCTCTCGGTGATCCCCGCCGAGACCGATCTGGCCGCGCTGGAGACGGAGCTCTCCGAACTCCCGCCCGCCGAGCGGACGACCCGCCTTCGGGCGATTCTCGACCGCCTGCGCGGCCAGTTCGAGTTCATCCTCATCGACTGCCCCCCGTCGCTGGGCGTGCTCACGCTCAACGGCCTCGTCGCCGCCCGCGAGGTCATCATCCCCATGCAGGCCCACTTCCTGGCCCTGCAAGGGGTGAGCAAGCTCCTCGAGACCGTGCAGCGCGTCGGGCAATCGGTCAACCCCAGCCTCACCGTCACCGGCGTGATCCTCTGCATGCACGACCCCGCCTCCGCCCATGTCAAGGAAGTCGTCGCCGACCTTATCTCGTTCTTTGAGCAGACGCGCTCCAGCGCGGCGGATGTTCCCTGGAAGGGCGCGCGCGTTCTCCGGCCCCCCGTCCGCCGCAACATCAAGCTCGCCGAGTGCCCCTCCTTCGGCCAGACCATCTTCCAGTACGCCCCCTTCGCCCCCGGCGCGCTGGACTACAAGGCCCTCGCGGACTCGCTCGTGGCCGAGTGGGACGGGTTCATCGGCGCGGCCCGGGCCTCGCGCTCCGCGTCCGGCGATGGGCTGACCCCCACCATCCCGCCCCGGCGCGCCGCGCCCAGCGCCACCGAGGCCGGCGCATGACCTCGCTCGCGGACCGGCTGGTCCGATATCGAAAGACCCTTCGAGTCCTTTTCTGGGTCTTTGCCGGCGCGCTGTTCGTGGGCACCCACTGGCCCGCCCTCCGGATCGACGTCCCCATGATCCGGCGCCCCGACCTGGTGGTGCACTTTGTGATCTTCGCCGCGTGGTTCGGCCTGTTCTGGCTCACCGCCTATGTCGGCGAACCGCTTCGCCTCCGATCGATCCTGCTGGCGGTGGTTGTCGCCTGCGTGTACGCCGGGGTCGATGAGGGCCTGCAGGCCATCCCGTGGGTCCGGCGCACCTGCGCGTGGGACGACTACGCTGCCAACTGTGTCGGGGTCGCCCTCGGCGCGTTCGCCGCTCTGGTTGCCACGCTTGTCTCCACCACTCGGGCCGCTCGGGCCACCACATCCGACCGGCATCCGGTTCCCCCATCTGCATGACCCCGACCGACGATCAACCCACAGACCGTTCCACGGGCCACGCGGGTTTCCACGGGCCCAGGTGCTGGGCTCTCTCCGCGCTCATCGGGCTGGTCGTCGGCATCGTCGGCGGCGTGCTCTTGCCCGGGCAGACCGCCGGCACGCCGGCCTCGCACGGCCCCGCGACGGAGGCGGCGCGCGTTGTGCAGATCAACCCCGACGGCTCGAAGGTCGAGCGGCTCGTGGACGGCACAACGATCCCCGTCG
Source organism: uncultured Phycisphaerales bacterium (assembly GCA_937871915.1). Taxonomy (GTDB): domain Bacteria; phylum Planctomycetota; class Phycisphaerae; order Phycisphaerales; family UBA1924; genus UBA4658. Next base: position 47,997 of record CALMPG010000148.1, on the reverse strand, counting down.
GCTCGATCGCCCCCGCGCCGGGCAACGCTCCCACGGCCCCCCCGGCCGGCGCCCACGGCGCGCCCGCCATCCCGCTCTGGCTGTGCATCCCGTTCGGCCTTTTGCTCCTGGGCATCGCCACGCTCCCGCTGCTGGCGGGGAAGTTCTGGCACGCCCACTATCCGGATGTCGCCTTCTTCCTGGGGGCCTCCGTCCTCGGCTACTACCTCTCCGCCATGGGCGCCTCCGGTCGCCACGACATGCTCCACGCGGGGCTGGAGTACTACGCCTTCATCGCCCTCGTCGGCGGCCTCTACGTCGCCTCGGGCGGCATCCTGGTGGACATCCGCGATCGGGCCACGCCCCTGCGCAACACGCTCCTCCTGGCCGTCGGCGCCGTGCTGGCCAACATCCTCGGGACCACCGGGGCGAGCGTCCTGCTCATCCGGCCGTTCATGCGCATGAACCGCGGCCGCCTCCGCCCCATCCACGTCGTGTTCTTCATCTTCATCGTCTCCAACTGCGGCGGCTGCCTCACGCCCGTGGGCGACCCGCCCCTCTACCTGGGCTACCTCAAGGGCGTCCCGTTCGAGTGGACGCTCACGCACCTCTGGCCCATGTGGCTGCTGGTCAACGGCCTGCTCCTCGCGGCGTTCTTCGTCATGGACACGCGCATCCCCGCCGCGGGCGCCGACCTCCCCGCGCAGCGCATCTTCGACCCCAGCGGGCGTTCCCCGAAGGTCGTCACCGGGGGCGCCCCCGTGTTCTGCCTGATCCTTCTGGTCGCCGGCGTGTTCGTCGATCCTCTGCTCAAGCGGGCGGGCGTCAAGGCCGTGGAGGGGCTCCCCATCGGGGCCACGTTCCAGATCGCCATGGCCGTGCTCGCCTACCTCCTCGCCCGGCCGTCCATCCATAACTCCAACCAGTTCACCTTCGAGCCCGTCAAGGAAGTCGCCTTCCTCTTCGCCGGCATCTTCCTCACCATGGCTCCCGCGCTGGGCTATCTCCAGGCCAACGCCGGCTCGCTCGGCCTGGAGACCCCCACGCAGTACTACTTCCTCACCGGCGGACTCTCCGCGGGCCTGGACAACGCCCCCACGTACCTCTCCTTCCTCCAGGCCGCCACCGCCACGCTCCACCTCCCCATGTCCCCCGAGGGCCTGCACCAGTTCATCGCATCGACCTTCGAGCTCTCGCACGGTTCCGCCGCGGCCGTGGTCTTCAAGGGCCAGACCCTCCTCGAGGGCATCGCCCTCGGCGCCGTCTTCTTCGGCGCGATGACCTACATCGGCAACGGCCCGAACTTCATGGTCAAGTCGATCGTTGACGCGGCCCGCGCCGAGGCGCTGCGTCCCGACGCCGCGCCGGGGCAGAAACGCCTCGGAACCGCCATGCCCTCGTTCCTGGGCTACCTGCTCTACTCGGTGCTGATCCTCCTCCCGGTTCTCGTGGTCAACTGGCTGGTGTTCATCCGATGATCGGGGCGGGATGACCGACCCGGACCGCCCGCCCAACCCGCCGCCCAGCGCCCACGCCGACCGGCACGGCCATCTCTCGCGCGCCGTCAGGGCCACAAGCCTGGTGACGTTCGGCTCGCGCATCGGCGGCCTCGTCCGTGACGTCGTCGTCGGCCGGATGTTCGGCACGGGCCTGGTCGGCTCGGCGTTCCAGGCCGCGTTCGCGATCCCCAACATGTTCCGGCGGCTCTTCGGCGAGGGCGCGCTCTCGGCCGCGTTCATCCCGGCCTACACGGACGCCTCGAAGCACTCGCGCGAGGAGGCCGACCGCCTCGCGTCGCTCACCATGACCGCGCTGGGCCTGGTCACCACGGCGCTGACGGTCGTCATCGAGCTGGTGCTGTGGGGCGTGCTCGTCCTCGCCCCGCGCGACCCCGAGCGCGACCTGTCCATCAGGCTCGTGATGGTCATGCTCCCGTTCATGCCCCTGATCTGCGCCGTCGCGATCCAGGCGGCCATGCTCCAGGTCCACGGGCGCTACGGCCCGGCCGCCAGCGGCCCGTTCATCCTCAACACCTTCATCGTGGCCACCGGCCTCTATTTCATCCTCACGGGCCGGCCCGGCGGCGAGACCGTCGCCTACATCCTCGGCATCGCCACCGTCCTCAGCGGCGTCACCCAGTGCTGCTGGTTCGCCGGCCTGCTCCGGCGCCAGTTCGCGTGGAATAGCGCGTGGTCCTCCGTCCGGCCACGGGCGGCGATCATGCTCCGCAGGTTCATCCCCGTCGCCATCGGCCTCGGCACGCTCCAACTCAACACCTTCCTCGACACCGTGATCGCCATGTGGCCTATCTGGTTCCCCGGCCCGCTCGGCCCCGACGGCGTTCGCGGGCCGGCCACCATGTTCGGCCTGGCCTATCCCCTCGACGCGTCCAGCAACGTTCTGCTTGCCCTCACCGCCCGCCTCTACCAGTTCCCCCTGGGCGTCTTCGGCGTCGCCATCGCCAGCGCGGCCTTTCCCCTGCTGGCCCGCCACGCCAAGGAGCCGGACCACTTCACCGACACCCTCCGGCGCGCTCTGCGCCTGGCCCTGTTCGTCGGCGTTCCCGCGACCGTCGGCATGAGCCTCATCGGCCCCGACGCCATCGGCGTGCTCTACGGCCACGGGCGCCTCGGATGGACGGGCGCGTCGATCGTTCGCGCCTCCGCCGTGCTCACGGGCTTCTCGATCGGCATCTGGGGGTACTCGCTCAACCAGGTGCTCACCCGCGCCTTCTACGCCCAGGGCGACACCCGCACGCCCATGACCGTCTCGCTCGCGATGATCGCGATCAACGTCGTCCTGAACCTCTCGCTCATCTGGATCCCCGGCGTGCGCGAGTCGGGCCTGGCGTGGTCCACGGCCATCAGCGCCATGCTCCAGGCCCTCGTGCTGGGCATCCTGTGCACGCGGATGCTCCGGCGCGTCGGCGCCCACGAGCCGATGCTCGACGCCCACGCCACCGGCGCCACCGCCAAGGTCCTTGTGGCCTCGGCCATCATGGGCGGCCTGGTGTGGACGCTCCTGCGCCTCCTCCCCACCGCCTCGCCGCTCGTCTCGCCCACGATCCCCAGGGCCCTCGCGTCGGACTGGGCGTGGCAGGTCGTGCGTGTCGCGCTCGGGACGGGCGTCGGGGGCGTGGCGTACCTCGCCCTCTCGAACCTCCTGCGGATGGCCGAGATGAAGTGGCTCTTCCATCGCGCCGTTCGCGAGCCGACGCCGCCGCCCGCCTGATCGCGTTCCTACAGCCCGAACGCCGCATCGATCGCCCGCCTCAGTTCGGCGATCTGCCCCGCCTCGTACAGCGGCCACGCCCACGTCCGATCGGCGATGATCTCCGCCTCCTCGCGATAGGCCGCGGCCGCCGCCGCCTCGGACTCGTACCGGGCAAGCTCCGCCGGCCGGCGCGCCCGCGCGGCCTCGAGCGTCTTGTGCAACCCCCGGTACGCCTCGAGTTTCGATCGCTTGGACGGCGCGTCGCGCTTCCCCCGCAGCCGGCGCAGCGTCGCCAGCGCTTCCTCTCGCTGGGCCTCCGCCGCCGCGTCCCCGAGCATCCGCGGCCGGTGGCGCGCCGCGTGGGCCGTCCACCGGGCCCGGGCGATCTGCTCGGGGGTCGGGCGCGCCCCGCTGCCCGGCGGCTCCAGATTCAGCCGGAGCGTGGCCGAGACCGTCGCCGTCGGCGCCAGGTCGGCCCCGAGCCACTCGCGGAACCACGCGGTCGTGATCGCGTCGTACCCGGACGAGCCGTCCCCACCAGCGCCCCCGAGGCCGTGCACGAACATCTCGCACCCCGCCATGCGCAGCACCCCGGTCATCAGCAGGGCCCGCGGCGCGAGTTCCTCGACCGGGATCGACCCGAGCATCGACGCCGGCACGCGCCGGCGCGCCGCGCCGGCCTTCGCCGGGATGTGCCAGAGCGGCAACTCCGCATCACCGTCGGCTCGCAGCGGGGCGATCCGCGCCCCGGGATGCGCCCTCGTCGCCCGGTTGTACGCGCCCACCGCCGCCGCCGGGTCCCGCCCGATCGCCTCCACCACCTGGGCGAAGACCTCCGTGCGGGCCAGATCGGTCGCGAACACCGTGGCCATGTCCGGCGCGATCGGACGCAAGAGCTCTTGCATCGCCGCGCCGATCTGTCGCGCCGCCGAGCGCTCCCCCGCGTGGCGCCCGATCGCCGCCCGGATCGCGTCCAGGCCCTCGCCCACGCCCGGCGCCCCGAAACGCTCGCCGCGTTCCAGCGCTGGAATACCGCTCGGACGCGCCGCCGGCCCGTTGGCGATCGGGACATGCTCCGGCCCCGTCGCGTGCTCTCCACCCACGCGCCACTGGCGCACTTCCAGGCTCCCCTCCGCCGTCCGCACCGGATACCGGATCGTCCACGGATCGTGGTCGTCCTGATCCACCACCACCCACGCCCCGCCCGCGCCGAGCGATCGCGCCGCGGCCGCCTGCGCCAGCGCCTTGGCCAGAATCCCCGGATGCCACATCTGCGCCTGATGCCCGGCCAGCACCACGGGCCGGTCCACCGGCAACCCCAGCTGCGCCCGAAACCGGCGAGCCCGATCGTCCACCCCAGGTCGCGGGCGCACCATCCCCCCCCACTTCGTCCCATCCGGCCGAACGATTATCTCGCAGCTACTCACACTCGGCACTCGGCACTCGGCACTGGGCACTGGGCACTGGGCACTGACACCTACTCCCCCCCACACCCGCCCTCCACCCCCACCAGCGACTCGCGCGGCAGCCGATCCGCCCAGCGCTCGATCTCGCAGTGCAGCACCCGTCGATAGTGCCGCAGACGAATCTCCGGGTCGTCCAGCGGCCCGCCGAAACTCCGGTTCGGATCGTTGTAGATCAGGCGAACGGGAATCTCCCGGATCCGCAGCCGCTGCGCCACCGCCTGCACCCAGAGCTGCATGGGGAACGCGTACCCATTCTCCGTCAGCCGCAGTTTCCGCAGCGACTCGACCCGGTGGGCCTTGAACCCGCAGAACGCGTCGGTCAGCCGAAGCCCCAGCCGCTCGTTGATCTCGCGCGTGATCGTCGCGTTGATCGCGCGACGGTCGGCCGGGGGCAGGTCCCCGACGCCGTCGGCCGACGCGTACCGCGACCCGCTGATGATGTCCGCCGCGTTCTCGCGCGCCGTCGCGATGAACTCCGGGATCGCGGCCGGCTCGTGCTGCTCGTCGCAGTCCATCGTGATGACCCAGTCGTACCCGCGCAGGTCCGCCCACGCGAAGGCGTCCTGGAGCGAGCGCCCGTACCCCTGGTTGGTCCCGTGGCGGATCACGTCCACCGGGAGTTTCGGCAGCGTCGCCACCGTCGAGTCCGTCGAGCCGTCGTCGATCACGAGCACGTCCTGGGCGTACTCGAGCACCTTGGCCAGCACGCGGCAGACGTATCGCTCCTCGTTGTACACCGGGATGGCGATGAGTGTCCGCATGGGGGTCCGATCAAACATAGACCGTTATCAATACAGGCGACGCCCGATTCCGGTTCGATTTTTCCGCTCCCGTCGGGCCGGCCCCTCCTGCCCCCGGCACACCGGGAGGCTCGCCATGAACATCGCCGGGGCGGGCGGCGGCTCGCGCATCCCCGGAATCTCCTCCGACCTCCGGGGCCCCGGGCCGATCCCGTCCACCGGCTCTCTCGCCCGCTTCGTCCTGTTCCCCATCGGGATCGACACGCTCCCGGCTCCCGGCGCGCCGCGGGATCCCTCCCGATGGTCGTCACTCCGTCGGATGCTCCGGCGCGGCGATGGTCGGACCCCTGGGCAGGGCGGCGAAGGCCGCCAGCCCGAACGGATGGCTCTCGCCGGCGCCCGAGCCGCCTTCGGCCTCGCTCTCGGCCAGCGCCTGCAGCTTCTCGATGAGCTCCGGCGTCATGGTGTGGATCGCGCGGATCTCCTGCACGGGCAGCGTGAAGACCTCGCCCTCGGGCGTCTGCACGCGGAACACCGTGCACTGCACCGCCGCGCTCACGTCGCGATCCGACTGCGTCCCCGGCACCGAGCACGCGAACACGGGGTGCACATGGGCGATCGGGATGCGCTCGCCCTGGCGTGTGAGCACGCCGAACCGGCCGTCGAAGAGCTCCGGCTGGGATTGCGAGAGCATGGCCAGCCCGTTGAGCATGTCGCGAACGACGTTGTTCCAGAACAGGTCTCGCATCGCGGTGGTCTGGCGCACGTCGAGCCCCGAGGGCACGGGCTCGGGCGTGGACGCGCCGGGCCCGCGGGCTGTGCGTTTGGGCGCGGGGCGTCGGCGTTTGGCGCTGGGCATCCGCAATCTTGGGCGCGCCGAACCCCCGGGACCAATCGGGCTTCCGCCGATTTCAGCGGGCCGCGCCGGTCTGGGTCGGGGTCCGTGGCTCGTTCGAGTCTTGGCTGGCCTTCGGAGCGGGCGGATTCCCTGGCGCGCCGGATCGCCGTGCCTCCGCCTCGTTCATCTCGCGCTCGATGTGCTCGCGCCGGCCGATCTTCAGGGCGATCACCCCGATGTACGAGGCGACCACCGCCACCAGCCCGTACACGACCCGCTGGCGTCCCTCCGAGAGCAGCACGCCCAGCGCGGCGAAGCCGACGCCGATGCCGTAGAGCACGAACACCGCCCCCTTCACCCCCAGGGCCCGCTTGAGGATGTGGTGCAGGTGCTGGTCGTCGGCCTCGGAGATGCTCCGGCCGGACATCTTCCTCCGGACGATCGCCAGCGTCGTGTCGATGATCGGGATCGCGTAGATGATCACGCCGGCGAGCACCAGGTGCGTCTGGCCCGTGTCGCCGAGCATCAGCACGATCACGATGGTGCAATACCCGAGCAGCAGCGACCCCGCGTCGCCGAGGAAGATCGTCGCCGGGTTGAAGTTGTGGGGCAGGAACCCGAGGCACGCCCCCAGCACCGCCAGGCCCATCACGATCCGGGCCCCGTCGAGCGGCCCGTCGTCGTGCATCGCCAGACCCAGCGCGATGATCAGCAGCCCGATGTTGGCGATCGCCGTCGTCCCCGAGAGCAGCCCGTCCAGGCCGTCGATCAGGTTCGACGCGTTGCAGGCCCCCAGCACGAACACCCCGATCACCGCCGTGCCCACCCAGTACACCACGTCGATCGGAATCGCGTGGTACCCCAGAATCTCGACCGGCAGCGGGACGTGGAACGCGATCGTGGCCAGCCCCCCCGGCGTCGCCGAGGCCGTCGTCGGAATCCCCAGCGCACGCGCCATGGGCAGCAGCACCCCCGAGGCGACCTTCACCCCGACGTCGCTCGAGGCCAGCGCGGCCGCGGCGAAGAGCATCCCCGCGATCTTCGCCCGCGGGTCGATCCCCACCACGTCGTCCCAGAGGCCGCAGAGCATGATCACGGTCATCCCCAGCACGACCGAGAGCGGCACGCCGCCGGGAAGGCCGGCCACGTCGCGGGCCGTCGGGTGGAACGTCAGCGCCCCGTGCCAGGGCTGGGTGTAGGCGAAGAAGATCCCCGCCAGAATGCCCAGGTACACCGCCACGCCGCCCAGATACGCCACAGGGGTCCGGTGGACCTTGCGGGCCACGCTCGGCCGGTCCACCACGCCGTTGGCGATCGCCAGCCGACGCATGATCGGCGTCACCAGCAGCGCCACCAGGAACGACACCACGAACACCCACATGTACCCGTGGAAGATCTCCAGCCGACCCAGGCTCCCCACCGCCGCGTGGCCGGCCTCCTGCGCCGCGGACCGCACGCCCTCGGCCTTGACGGCCAGGGCCTGCATCTTCTCGTGCAGCGCCGCCTCCTGCCTGGCCAGGTCGGCGATCTGCGAGGCCAGATCCGGAGGGGGCGCGGACAGGCCGATGGTCGGCATCGGCGAGAGCGAGAGCGAGGGAATCGTCGTGGCCGGCTCGGTCATCCTGGACCGCCTCCTTCCCGCATCGCATCCGCGACGTCGCGGATGGTCTGCTCGAGCGTGAATCGCGGCGAGAACCCCACGGCCGCCCGAACCCTGCCCAGGTCCGGCACGCGCCGACGCAGGTCCTCGAACCCCGCGGAGTACGCCTCGTCGTAGGGTATGAACCGCTTGCGCGACGGGGAGCCGAGGGTCCGAACCACCAGGTCCGCCAGTTCCTCCATCGTCACCGGGCGATCCGAGCCCAGGTTCATCACCACCCCGTGGGCCCTCGGCTCGGCCAGCAGGCGCGGCAGCACCTCCGCCACGTCACGAACGTCCACGAAGCACCGCACCTGCTTCCCGTCGCCGAAGATCGGGATGTCCTCGCCCTTGAGCGCGGCGGCCACGAAGCTCGGCAGCACCATGCCGTAGGACCCCACCTGTCGCGGCCCCGTGGTGTTGAAGAACCGCACGACCATCGCGGGCAGGGCCAGCCGCTTGTGCGCGTCGAGCGCGAGGTACTCGTCGATCGCCTTGGTCATGCCGTAGGACCAGCGTGTCCGGCTTGTCGGGCCGTAGACCACGTCGTCGTCCTCGCTGAACGGTGTTTTGTCCGCCTTGCCGTACACCTCGCTCGACGAGGCGATGAGCGTGGGCGCCGGCGAGCCCTCGCGCGGCCCGTGGCCGAGCGCAAACTCGATGAGCCGCTCGGTGAGCTCGATGTTGGTCCGGATGCACCGGGCCGGGTTTTCGACCACCAGTTTCACCCCCACGGCCGCCGCGAGATGGAAGATGCGGTCGAAGCGCTCCCCCGGCCCGAGCACGCTCAGCGCGCCGGCCAGGTCGGCCTCGATGAAACGCAGGCGCTCGTGGCCCGCGGGCAGGTTCGAGCGCCGTCCCGTGGACAGGTCGTCGATCACCGTGACGTGGTCGCCGGTGGCGAGCAGGTGCTCGACCAGGTGGGATCCGATGAACCCGCTGCCGCCGGTGACGAGCGTGCGCGGAGAAACGCCGGACCCGCTGGGGGGCCCGGCGTCGGGAGGGCGTTGGGAAGGGTGGGGCTCCACGGCTCGGGGGAGGGATGGTCGAAGGGAGGGCGCGGCCCGGGCCTATGCCGCCTGGCTGCCGTGCTGGTACTCGTGGGAGGCCTTGATGTTGCCGCGGAGGTAGCCGCCGGCCGAGGCCTGCACCGCGTTGACGACCACGCCGAGGAACTCTCCGCGGCACTCGCCGAACTGGGCCCGAAGGCGGGCGACCAGCCCGCGCTTCTCGACCATCGCCCGGACGACGAGCGCCACGGCGTCCACGCGATTGGCCAGGGTGAAACCGTCGCCGGACACGATCGCCGGGGCCGAGTCGATGATGACGCGGTCGAACTTCCCCTTGGCCTCGGCCAGCAGGCGCGACATCGCCTCGGACGCGAGGCGCTCGGGCATGGCCCGGTTGGCCGCCGAGCCGCCGGTGAGCACGAAGAGGTTGTCGGCGCTGGTGGGGCGCACCGCCTCGTCGAGCTTGGCCGCTCCGTTGAGCACGTCGCCCAGGCCGATCGCGTCGGGCAGCCCGAAGGCCTTCTGCACGCCGGGCCGGCGCAGGTTGGCGTCGATGATGAGCACCCGCTCGTCGGCGCCGGCGCAGGCCAGGCCGAGGTTGGTCGCGACGGTCGTCGCGCCCGATTCGGGCATTCCCGCGAGCACCAGCAGCGTCTTGTGCCCGGCCTGGTCCATGCCCTTGATGACCGGGGCGCGCAGGAGGCGGAAGGACTCGGCCGTGACGCCCGTGGGGGCGTCGCGGAAGGCGGTGGCGAGGTTGGACGGGCGCGTCGGGTCCTCCTGGGCGTCGGCCACGAGGCCCAGCACGCGGATGCGGGCCATGGTGGCCAGGTCCGCCGGGCCGCGCACCCGCTGGTCGAGCACCTCGCGGAGCACCACCAGGCCGGCCGTGAGGCCCAGCAGCAGGACCGTGCCCAGGGGGATGAGGATCTTGAGCTGCGGGAAACTCATGATCTGCGGCTTCTGGGCCCGGACGACCTCCTGCACGCGGGTGAAGATCGGGTCGCCGAGGAGCTCGAGCTGCTTGAGCGAGGCCTGCAGGCGCGAGGTTTCTTCCGTCTTGGCCTTCACCTCGTTCTCGATGTCCTGAAGCCTGATCCGCAGGCGCGTCAGGTCCTGCTTGCGCTTGTCGACGATCTTGAACTCTTCCTTGATCTGCGCCTCGGTGGCCCGCATCGCGTCCAGCTGGCCGCGCAGCATGTCCACCTCCGCGTCGAACACCTTGCGGAGGGTTCGCTCGAACGTCTCCTGACGCTCCTGGTTCACGGCGGCGATCCGCATCTTCACCGAGACCACGGTGGGGTGCTCCTCGCCGAAACCCTGGTTCCTGAGGGTGCTGTAGTCGGTCCGGTAGTTGGCCACCTGCTGGTCGAGCGTCTGCACGACCGGGTCCTTTCCGGCCGTGTCCCGGATGTTGTCCGGGAACTGCACGATGCTGCTCTCCTCCTGCATCTTGCGGTAGCGCTCGTACTGCGAGGCCACCGCCGCGATCGACGACACGGTGGTCACGTACCGCTGGCTCAACTCCCTGGTCTTCTCGTCCTCCTGGGCCACGCCGGCGTTGATGTCGGTCACGTCGTTGGCCTGCAGGAGGCGGTCCCGGGTGTCGGTCAGGTCCTTGATCAGGCCCAGGTTGAACGCGACCTGCTTGCCCAGCACCTCGCGCTGACGCACCGAGCGCTCCGACCCGGCCGAGCGAATATCGTCCAGGTAGATCTTCGCGATCGTCCGCACGATCGCGTACGCGTCGTCGGGATTCCGGTACGTCATCGAGAGGCGGATCAGGTTGGTCTGCGGCACCTGGCGCACCGACAGGAGCTTCTCCAGGTCCGGCTCCGCGTTCTGCTTCTGGAAGCTGCCCCGGTAGTAGTAGTCCTGGGCCCAGCTCGTCGCCAGCACGTCCGCGTCGTCGAGCACCTTGTCGAGCGTGCTGGTGGACATCATGATCGCCATCTGCGTGCCCATGAATCGCAGCAGCTCGTCCTGGGTCATGGCCTCGGCCACCGACACCGTCGGGTCTCGCTGGGGCGGGGTCACCGCGAACGTCGTCGCCGAGGTGAACTGCGGGTACGTCTTGGCCAGAATAAAGTGCGAGGCCACCCCCAGCACCGCGCCCACCACCGCCGCGCCCAGCAGCAGCCCGTAGTACTTCTTCAGCAGGCGCACCGGGTCGAGCGACATGCCGGGGCCCGACGGAGCGTGTCCGCCCACGGGGCGAGGCTGGAGGGTCGCGGACGGGGGTCGAATAGAGGCGGCGCTAGACATTTCGTGTATTCCATCCCGCGATCAGGGGGTGTGCATGGCGTTATCGGACGATTCTCTCGGCCGGGGTCGAGCCGGGTCTGCTGTGCTATCGGCCTTGGGACTGTCTCGCATCAATCGACGTATCCAACTCCTTGAGGTCGGCGTCGTACTGCTGCCGAACCGAGGGCATGCCGGCCATCAGGTCGCGGGCCTGGTCGGCGAGTCGGCGTGCCTCGATCCGATCTCCCTGGCACAGGCGGGCCTGGCCAAGGTGGATGTAGACGGGGATTCGCTCCGCGTCGTTCACCGCCGCGTTGAGCGCAAGCCCGAGGGTACGAACGGCCTCATCGCACTTCTTGCCGCACACCTGGGCCGCGCCCAGGGTGTCCAGATATCCCGAGTTCTGGGGGGCTCCACGGGAGGCCTTGAGCGCGAAGGGGAGGGCCTTGTCGCACTCATGGAGCTTGACGGCGAGGATGTAGGCGAGGTTGTTGCACAGCTCGATGTTGTCGGGATCCAGGGCCTGCCCGCGCTCGAACCGCTGGCGCGCCTCGGCGAAGTTCCCGGCCGTGAAGGACTCGGTTCCAAGGAGCGACCACGTTGCCGCCTTGACCTTGTCCGGGGTCGTGCCGCTGGTGAGCGCGTCGAGGGCCCGGAGCGCCCGGGCCTTCGAGGCACCGTCGCGCAGGCGGATGCCGTTGGCCTTGAGCGCCAGCCAACCCGCGAAGGGCTGCGTGGCCTCGAGCCGGTCGAGCAGCTCGATCTGGTCGGTCGGCGTCGGGTAGATGCCCGTGATGCCGGACATGAACAGCGAGGTCGCCTCGTTGGAATCCATGTCCACGTTGTTCTTGAGCGCCTCGGAGATCAGCTGCACCGCCTCGCCCGTGCGGTTGCTCCGGGCCAGCACCCGGGCCCGGAGCATCTTCAGCGGGAGCGACTTGCCCATCAGCGGGGCCAGCTCGGGGGCCTGGAGCACGTTGAACGCGTTGGTCACGTCGCCCTTGTTGAGCAGGAACTCGATGAGCGGCACAGCCACGTTCACCGATTTCTCGTCCATCCACACCGAGAGCATGTGCCCCACGGCCCGCTCCCAGTTGGGCACCCGGGCCCAGTACTGGCCCGCGTTGAACTTCCACTGCTTGGTTCCGAACGTGGTCGCCGCGTCCTCCGCGGCCTGGGCCGCCTCGAGGGGCTTGCCGAGCTCGGAGAGCATCACCATCAGGGCCTGGCGGAACTGCTCGTTGTAGGGCTCGATGGTGGTGCACTCCTTCACGCGTTGCACCGCCTCCGCGTCGCGTCCGACGGCCCTGAGCCACTTGGCCAGCCGGGCCCGGGCCAGCACGCTCGACTGGTCCACGCGGATCATCTGCTCGTAGTCGGCGATCGCGTCCTTGACGCGTCCGATCGAGGCCTTGAAGTCGCCGCGCTTGAAGAACACGATCGGGTCCTTCGGGTCGGCCGCCACCGCCTGGTCGTAGAACTTCAGGGCCTTCTCGCGCTCGTTCTGGGCCGCGGCGGCCTCGGCCTGCAGCAGCAGCACCGTGGCCTCGCCCTGGGCCGATGGGGGAAGCTCGCCGACGATCCGGCCCATCCGCTCGAAGTTGCCCGCCCGCAGGCAGACCTCCATCATCCGCTTGCGGATGGCGTTGTCGGCGTCGGGCCCGCCGCCCTCGAGGGCCCGCTGGTAGGCGGCGAGGCTCTCGTCCAGGTACGCGGCGGCCTTGGCCCTGGCCTTCTCGGGGTCGGAGTCCTGCACGCTGCTGCCCAGGTCGTACATCATGTCCCCGAGCTCGCGATCGATCAGCGCGGTCTTGGGATCCTGGACCGGCCGGGCCGCCTCGAGCGTCCGCTTGGCCTCGTCGGGCTGGCCGAGCTGGCGGAGCAGACGGGCGTTGTTGATGTACAGCTCGGCGGTGCGTTCCTCGGGTTTGAGGGCGTCGATGAACCGCTGGAGCAGGGCCACCGCGTCGGCGACCTTGCCCTGGCGGCCCAGGAACGCCGCCTCGATCTGCAGGGCGATGGGGTCCTTGGGGTCCGACGTGCGCAGGTCCTTGATCAGGTCGGCCGCGTCCTTGAGCTCGCCCGCGTTGACCAGCAGCGAGGCCAGGCGCGACTTGTTGCCCCGGTCGTTGGGGGCTCGCTGCGCCTGGCGCTGCCGGGCCGCGATCGCCTTCTTCTTGTCCCCGCCCGGCGCGCTGGACTCGAGGAGCAGGTACATCTCGAAGAACGTCGGATCGCTCGCCGCCACGGCCTCGGACTTTCGCGCCAGCGCGAGGGCCTCCGCCTCGCGGTGGGCCGAGACGAGCGCCTGGAGGTAGGAGGTGATCGAGGGGATGTCGTTGGGCTTGATCCCCACGGCGGTCTTGAGCGCGTCGATGGCCTCGCCGTGGCGTCCCTGGTCCAGCAGCGCCATGCCCAGCAGTCGCCAGGCCAGCATGTTGAGCTTGTCCTTGCTCACCACCTCGCGGAAACCGCCGATCGCCTCGGCCACCTTCCCGCGGGCGATGAGCGCCCGGGAGGCGTAGAGCTCGCCCCCGTTGCGGTCGAGGTTGAGCTCGCGGGCCTTGGCCACGATCCGGTCCTGCTCCGCCTCGTCGCGACGCATGATCGCGTCGTCGAACCGGGTGTCGATGACCGCGGGGTTGTCCGGCTCGAGGCGGGCCGCCTCCGCCAGGGCCCGCTTGGCGTCCTCGGGCTTGGCCAGGCGCGTGTACAGCCCGTACCGCATCAGCCACTTCTGGACCGGCGTCACGGCCGCCTGGTCGATCTGCTCCATGTACATCTCGACCGGGTCCTTGTCGATCCGCTCGAGCATCGTCTTGAGCACCGCGTTGTCCGGGTTCTTGGCCGCGGCCTGCTGGAGAACGACCTTGGCCCCCGGCAGGTCCTTGTTCATCGCCAGGTACTGGGCCAGCATCACCGAGATCCGCAGGTCGCCCGCGTACCTCGGCTCGTCGAGCGCGTCGCGAAGGATCTTGATGGCGGCGTTGATGTCCCCGGTCGTGCCCATCACCGCGTTCTGGGCCTTGAGAACCACCTCCACGACCGGGTCGTTCTCGAACTTCCCGGTCGCGAGCTCTCTGGCGTGGTCGTACAGGTCCTTCAGGCCCGCGTCGTTGGGCATGAGCGAGGAGGCGAACTTCAGGCGGGTCGCGGCCGAGCGATAGTCGCGGTCCTCGACCTCGATCATCGCGAGGCTCCGCAGGGCCCGAACGTTCTTCTCGTCGAGGGCCAGCACGCGCTCGAGCTTGGTCTTGGCCGCCCCCTTCTGGCCGATGCGAGACAGGATCTCCGCCTCGAGCATCAGCATCGACTCGTCGCTCTGCTGCGTCTGGTCGTTGTAGGCGCTGATCATCGTGCGGGCCCCCGGCACGTCCCCCGAGGCCAGGGCCAGACGGCCGTCCACGCCCAGCACCGCCGAGTCGGATTCGCCCATCCGCGCCGCCAGGTCCTTCCGGATCGCCCGGATCTGCGTCAGGAGCTCCTCCCGCTTGGCCGCGTCCTTCTCCCGCTCCCACCACGCGAACATCGCGTCCGCCTGCATCAGCAGCGCTCTGGCACGCAAGGAGTGCAGCAGCAGCCCGTCGAGGCTCAGGGGCTTGTCCGGCAGGCCCGCGGCCTCCTTGCACAGCGCGATCGCGTCGCCGAAGCGTGCCCGCCCGTTCTCCAGCCGCGCGCAGCCCAGCAGGAACATCGGATCGGTGGCGTGGCCCTTGCGAACGTGGGCGATCATCGCGTCCATCGCCTCGCCGCCGTTGTCCATCGCGACCATCACCCACGGCGCGATGTTCATCACGATGACCGTGTCGGCCTTCTCGGCCGGCGTCGTCATGATCGAGTCCACCAGGGCCCGGATCCCCGCCCGGTTGGCCTTGAGCGCATCGAGCATGGTCCCCGGCTCGGCGCTCTTGGCCATCTCGCGGGCCGTGGTTCGGATCTCCTCCGAGAGCACCATGTACCGCACCCGCTGCGCCCCGGGATGGTCCTGCACGAACTTCTCCAGACGGGCCTTGATCGCCGCGATCTGCTTGTCCGCCTCGCCCTGGCGCCCGATGCGCTCGGCGCGATCGGCGAGGGCGCGCTCCATCGACGACAGGGCGATGACGGCCTCCGAGTCGCCCGCGTCCGCCGCCAGCGCCGTGTTCAGGTCCTCGATCCCCTCCTTGATCATCGTCTCGCTCTGATCCGCGTAGCTCGCCAGCATGCCCGCCCGGGCCAGCCCGCGGTACCGCCTCAGCGAGTTCTTCCCCGCCTCGTCGCCCTGGAAGTTCCGCATCAGGTCGTCGTACTCCTTGGCGAAACTCTCCCACCCGCGCAGGGTCGACATGGCCCGCTCGGTCCACTTGTACCGCTCGTCGAGGAACCGGCGGAACGCCTCGGGGTTCTTCCGGTCCGCCATCGCCGTCGCCCGCAGGGCGCCCAGGTACTCGCCGTAGTACAGGTCCTCGTAGGCCTGGCGCGCCGGCGGCGTGTATCGCTCCAGCGCTTCGCGCCAGATCTTGATCGCCTCGAGGTTGCCCCGGTCCTTGTTCACGGCGCGCCCGTAGAAGGTGATCGCCTTCTTGAGGTCCCCCTCCTTCTCCGCCTGCCGGCCGCGCTCCAGATTCTGCTCCACCCCGGGCGCCATCCAGTTCCGCAGGCCGAAGTACGCCACCACCACGGCGATGAGCACCAGGACGCTGCCGAGTCCGAACACGAACTTGAGATTCACACGCGAGGCCATGTCGGTACTTCCTTGGGCTGGGGATGGGCGCGGGGCGGTTTAGTGAGTATGCCCCTACGGGGCGCGATGTTCGCTCGTCGAGGTCTTCCGACGCGGGTTATCGGCGGGATACTCGCCCCGGACAACCTCGGTCCAGTCCGGGGTGCAGAGCATCACGTCCGGCAGCAGGTCGTCGAGCAGCGAGCCCGCCATCTTCGCCAGCTCCTCCGGACCCTTGATCCGGGTGGCGGTGAACTGCACCTTCATGTAGTACGCGTAGTCGCTCCGCAGGTCGAACGCCAGCAGGCGAACGTTCTGCGCCAGCGACGTGAGCGCCCCGTTGGCGATGAAGAAGTACCCCGAGTACATGGGCTCGTCCGAGCCCGGCGACTTGAACTCGAACACCCGCATGTCCAGGTGCTCGATCCCCCGCGGGAGGCGCACCCGGTTCCCCGGCGCGGCCGAGTCGGGCCCCATGCGCGCCGAGTAGATCGCCACGTCCCGCTCGCCCGTCGCGTCGCGCACGTCGGCGCTGGCCGCCGGGTCGATCGTCCACTCGGCGCGATCGAGCGGGACCGGCACGACCCACGGCCCCCCGGCCATCACCGCCCCGCCGGCCACGAAGCACCTGTCGGGCACGTGCGGCACCGTGTCGATCATCCCCGTGTAGTACGCCAGGTGGAACTGCACGCCCCGCGGCGACTTCGGGTCCTTCGGCTGCCTCTCCACGTACGTCCGCGACACGTAGTTGGTCGTGCCCAGCGTCTCGATCACCTCCTCCTTCAGGTACTCGTCGCCCCCGACGCGCTCCCAGTGGGCCGTGGTGGCCGGCACCGAGGCGCACTTGGCCGTCACCTGGATCGGGAGTTTCTTCGTGTAGAGCTTGAAGAAGCGGATCGCCCCGCCCAGCGCCGCCGCGCTGCCAAAGAGCACCGCCAGGCTCAGCAGCAGAGCCGCCCGGCGCGAGGATGGCCATCGCGACCCGCTCATGCGGCGCTCCCGCGGGCGTCCTCGGGGACGGCGGTGTTGAGCGACCACAGCACGCCCATGTACGCGAGGAACCCCGGGACCAGCAGCAGCGTGCCGATGAACATGTGCATCTGCCCCTGCGAGAAGTTCGGGTTGTAGAGCGACAGCACGCCGAGGGTCGCGATCCGCAGCGCGTTGAGGACGATCGCGATCGGCAGCGCCGTCACCACCAGCACCACCCGCTTCCACCACGTGCGCGTCCCCGCCAGCGCCACCGCCGTGCCCAGCGCCACGAACGCGATCACCGTGCGCATCCCCGAGCACTGCGTCCCCACGTCGAGGGGAACGCCGGCGCCCGAGGAGGTGATCACGTTGATCATGTTCCCCGACAGGTCGCAGTTCACGTCCATCAGCCGCAGGATGAAGTACCCCGCCCGCGCCGCGAGGTCCTGCAGCGGATAGGTCAGATAGTTCATGATGATCTCCGGCACCGTGATGCCGAAGACCAGGAACCCGATCGCCGTGAACAGGTGCTCCATCGCCCGCGGGCCCAGGAACAGCAGCGTCAGGCCGAACACCGTGAGCACCAGCGACAGCCCCTGCCCGAAATGGTTCGGCACCCCCACGATGAAGTACACATAGCACCACACCCCCATCACCAGCGGCATCGCCCCCGGCCAGAACACGCTCATCCGCTCGCGCTCAAGGGCCGCCCGGTTCTGCCAGAGCAGATACACCGCGATGAGCGGCACGAAGTACGCGTGCGACCAGTCCCCATTCCCCCACGAGTGCTCGTGCTGCGCCAGGAACCAGCGCCAGAACAGCGCCACGATCCCGGCCAGCAGCACCAGAATCGTCCCCAGCACCCGTCGATCGGCCAGCTTCTCCAGGAGCAGCGTCCCCGGGGGCGCGATCGCCGCCCGTGCCGCTCCCGATGCGTTCGGGCTCATGCCTGTGGGCGACTGGGGCGACTTGACGGCCGACACGGTGGACACCAGTTCTCCATTGAGCGGCCCCCGAACAGGGGCGATAGGCGGGGTACGCCCCGAGAGAGGGGAATGTTCGACAGGACCCGCCAACGGGCCGCTCCGGGCCACTCCGGAACAAACACCGCATCGACCAGCCACGGGTCGAAGTTTGGTCGCCCCGGCGCTCTCTGGCCACAACCGGCCGGAAGAATCCGCCCGGATTCCGCGCACGCGGCCCCCACCCTCGGGGAGGGCAGCCCTTCGAATCAGTTGCCGAAGCTGCTCACCGCCTGGTCGCGACCGAACACCTCGCCCTGGAAGTTGCGGTCGAGGATGAATCCAAACCCGTACGAGGCACGGAAGCCGTTGCGGATGATCGCCAGCGGCTGGGCCCAGAAGTTCGTGCCCACGTTGATCCGATCGTCCGGCTTAAGGTAGATATCGGGCTGGGCGCCGGCCGCGATGGCCCGAAGGTCCAGCCGGATCGTCGCCTGGCGGTCGTTGCCCACCATGCGGGTGACGTCAACTTTTTCCGGGATCGCGATGCTGTTCAGGCCGCCCGCCGCGTCCACGGCCCGCTGCAGCGTCAGCTTGCCCTCGGTGGGCAGGCTGTACGGGCCCGGACGGGCGACCTCGCCGGCGACGTACACCAGCCCGCCGCGCGGCACCGGGGCCCGGATCACGTCGCCCGGGCGCAGCACGATGTTCACATCCGCGGCCCCCGCCAGCAGGGGGCCCACGGGGATCTTGATCACGCGCTGCGTCACCAGCGTCTGTTCCGTCACGGCCTCCCCCACCGTCGAGCCCGGGCGCAGCTTGACCCACTTGCCGTCGGCGAACACCCATCCGCCGCCCTGGGAGATCGTCTGCGTCGGGGCCAGCGCCCGACTCGGATCCGGCAGGTCGATCGGCGGGGGCTCGGCCAGGTCCACACGCACCGGAGCGCTCGAGCCCGCGCCCCCCATCGCGCCGGGCGCACGCGGCTCGTCGGCGCCGGGCTTCTTGATCAGGTCGTCGATGACCCGATTCAGATCCTCGCCCTCGCCCCCGCCGCCGTCGGTGGGCAGCCCCGCCCCGCCCGTGGGCGGACGGCCCGGCGAGCGTCGCTTGGTCGGCTCGGCCTCGATGTACTCTCCCGCCGCGGCCTTGGTCAGCGGCACCTGCCGGACCACATACACGAACGGGATGCTCTCGTTCATCGCCCCCGCGGCCGTGATCCCCTCGAGCAGCCGATAGTCGGGCGCGGGGATGAAGTACGTCCCCGCGTTCTGCACGCCCCCGAGAATCGAGAAGGTTTGCTTCCGCTGCGACTTCACGTTGAGCGCAACCCGCGGGCGGTCGGTGATCTGGGCCGCCCGGACCGCGTTCTCGATCCCCGTCACCAGCTCCGAGGTCGTCTTCCCCTGGGCCCGCACGGGGGCCAGGCCCGGCAGCTCGATGTTGCCGCGCTGGTCCACCTGCTTGTCGAACGACTCCTCGCGCCCGATCTGGAAGAAGTCCTGGATGCGGACCTCCACCACGTCGCCGGGCGAGAACCTCGCCTGATCGACCTCGGGGAGCAGATCGCTGGGCATCACCGGCGAGGTCTGCACGTACTCCGCCGGCTCGTCCTCGATCACGCTGAGCCGATCGAGGATCGGCATCACCGTGGGCGTGCTCTTCCAGTTGCCCACCTTGCTCGGATCGAAGAACGAGTTCGCCTCGCACCCGACCATCCCGGCGCACATCCCCGCCATCGCGAGCACGCCCGCGCCCGTGCGGCGAATCCGAAAGAAACCGGGGCGGGCGGGATGGGAGGGGGGTTGTCCGTTCATTCGCACACGACGCTCCTTCAATGGCCCGGCCGCGATCGCGGCGTGTAGGTGGGGCCTTGTACGACCCGCGACCCGCTCGATGTTTGCACCGACAAACGGAATCCGTTCCGATGCGGGTGCCAAGAGTAGGTCCGGCTCTCCCGATCCATCCTGTCCGCCGGGCTCGCTTCCTCGACTCGCGACAGGATGCGCACAACTCTCCATTCCAAACTCCCGGCGCCAACATCGCCGGCGCCGCTGCTTGTTCTCTCCGGCAGAATACTGATCGGCCAATAACCTTGGAGAACGGCAGAACTTGCGCCCGAACAACCTGTCGGTCGCGTCCTCCTTCTCGCCTAGAGTTTGTGCCGGCGCGCCGATGCTGGCCCGACCAGACCCCACCATGCCAGACCCCGGCCCGACACCCACCCCGCCGACGCCCTCTTCCGCGGTCGCGCGCACGTCCCTTCGACACCCCCGCCCGCTCGGCGGCGATCCCCTCAAAAGGGTGGACAAGCCGGTGGTTTCACTCGGCGCAATGGTCCTCAACAACCAGATCGACGCCCACCACCTGTCGGTCAGGAAGAAACCCGCCTGGCTTCGCGCCAAAGTCCCCGGCGGGGCCGGCTATGAACGCCTCAAGGGCATCGTTGACGACCACAAACTCCACACCGTCTGCCAGGAGGCCGGGTGCCCGAACATGGGCGAGTGCTGGGCCCGCGGCGTCGCCACCATCATGATCCTCGGCGACACCTGCACCCGGGCCTGCGGCTTCTGCAACGTCAAGACCGGCCGCCCCCCCACCCTCGACCTGGACGAGCCCAGGCGCGTCGCCGAGTCGCTCCGCCTCATGAACGCCGACGGCGGCCTCAAGCACATCGTCATCACCAGCGTCAACCGCGACGAGCTCTCCGACGGCGGCGCGGCGGTCTGGGCCGAGACCATCTCCCGCTCGCGCCGGGCCTGCCCCCAGATGTCCATCGAGGTGCTGATCCCGGACTTCGAGGGCAACTGGGATGCCCTCGGGCAGGTCATCGACGCCAAGCCCCACATCATCAACCACAACCTCGAGACCGTCCGGCGCATGTACCCGGCGGTGCGCCCGAGCGCCAAGTTCGATCGCTCGCTGGAACTGCTCCGGCGGGTGAAGGAGGCGGGCATGGTGGCCAAGACCGGCATCATGGTCGGCATCGGCGAGAAGGACGAGGAAGTGTTGTCGCTCATGGACGACGTGCAGGCGGCGACCAGGGCGAGGACGGCCGACTCCTGCGACATCCTGACCATCGGCCAGTACCTCCAGCCCACCCGCAACCACCTCCCGATCGCCCGCTGGGTCACGCCGGAGCGGTTCGATGAGTTCCGGGCCGAGGGGCTTGGGCGCGGGTTCAAGGTGGTGCAGAGCGGGCCGCTGGTGCGGTCGTCGTATCACGCGGACGATCAGGCGGACATGCTCACGGACATCGACCGGCAGACGCAGACGACGATGGCGAACCTGATTGACGGGGCGCGGGGAGCCTGAGAAACTTGGGTTGCTCGGGCGTATAGCGTGCGCTATACTGTCCTTGTCCTGTGCGGCGAAAGTCCAAGAGCTGTGCGCGTCGATTGAGTATCGGCGGTGTGAGACAGGGCGCACATCGGCACCGGGGACGGGTGCCGCGACGAGGTCGCGTGCGCCCATGCCCGGTGAACTCCGCTTCGCCGATATCCGAAGATTCCTCGAGCACCATGGCTACACGCTCCAACGCATCTCCGGCTCGCACCACATCTTCGGGAGGCCCAACTCCCCGACGATCAGTATCCCCGTCCACAAAGGGCGCGCTAAACCGATCTACATCCGCCAGATCGAAAGAACGCTCGGTGTCTCGTTCAAGTGACACCGCCGCTCGCGCTCTCTCCCGCCCCTTCTCCGCCGCGGCCCTCGCCAAGGCTCGCCGCATCGCCGAGGGATACCGCCTCGTCATCACGCCCGATCCCGACGTCGGCTTCTTCGGATACACCCTCGAAATGCCCCTCGCCATGGGCGAGGGCCGGTCCATCGCGGCCTGCGCCAGGAGCGTTCTCGACTCAACCGTTGCCGCCATCGCCGCCATGATCGAGCAAGGTCAGCGCCCCCCCGCGGCGGATTCCGGCCTTCGCCGCGATCAACAGGTGAACATCCGGTTGAGCGCGGAGGAGAAACTGCGTCTCGAAGCCCTCTCCAAGCGCGAGGGCTTCCGCAGTCTCTCGGACTTCGTTCGCGAGACGGCCCTCCGCAAGTCGGCCTGATCCCGTCCCCGCCCGATCCGCAGGCTCCATCCATGCCGCCGCCGGAGACCGTCCAACTCCTCCTCCGCGAGATCGAATCCAAGGACTACGTCACCGCCGCGCACACCTGGCGCGTCGTGCTCTACACCCGCGCCCTCGCCGAGTTCTTCGGCCTCGACCGCGACGCGATCGCCCGCCTGAGCATCGCCGCCGCCCTCCACGACATCGGCAAGGTCGAGACCCCCGACGCCATCCTCCGCAAGGCCGGTCCCCTCACGCCCGACGAGTTCGAGATCATCAAGGCCCACCCGGGCGCCGGGCACGCCCGCCTGCTCGCCCTGGGCGAGACCGACCCGCTCGTGCTCGACCTGGTCCGCCACCACCACGAGCGTCTCGACGGCCTCGGCTATCCCGACGGTCTCGCGGGCGACGCCATCCCGGCGCCCGCCCGCTACTTCTCCGTGGTGGACTCTTTCGACGCCCTCACCAGCCTCCGCCCCTACCGCCGGAGCATCGGCCCCGAGGCCGAACGAAACGCCATCCGCGAGCTCCGCGACGGGGTGGGCTCTCGCTACTGCGCCGAGTGCGTCGAGGCCTTCGCCAGGCTCCACGAGCGCGGCGAGATCTCATGGATCGGCGAGCACTACAACGATCGCTGCGTTCTGCCTCCCTTCGTCGGCGAGGGCTCGGCAAGGAGCGCCCGGCGCGCCGAGCGCCCCGCCTGAGCGAGGCGCCCGGGCTCTCGGGCTCAGCAGCCCGCGAACCACAGATTCAGGAACGCGAAGATGTCCGAGACGGCCAGCCCGCCGCCGTTGACGTCCGCCGCCGGGTTGCCCGCGAACCACGCGTTGAGGAAGTCGAAGATGTCCTGCACCTCCAGGGTGCCGGAGTGGTTGAAGTCGGCCACGCACGGCTCGGGGCACGGGCCGGGCGCGAAGCCGGCCGGACCGTTGCTGATCAGGCAGAGCGCCGGTCCGCCCAGCGCATCCTCGATGCGCAGGTCCGCCCGGTTGTCGCCGTTGACGTTCACGTACGAGTATCCGCCCGGCTCGAAGGGGATGGGGACGGATTGGATGACGTTCGCCGTGGGCGATGTCGCGTTGAGGACCATGTACACGACAAAGTTCGGCGAGGATGGCAGGCGCGCGATCACCGCCGCGTCGTCCGCCTGGCCATCCCCATCCAGATCCGCCAGTCCCTGCGCCACCAGCGGCGATCCCGGGATCGGCCGCACCTGCACGTCGCCCAGGAAGTTCGTCACGAACACCGGCCCGGTCGGGCCGGGCGCAAAGAGCATCCCCGGGTCGGCCTCCTGGGTCGCCACCTCGGCCTGCCACTGGTAGTTGGGCGCGGCATCGCCGTTGAACACCGCCAGGCGTCCCGGGAAGCCCGAGAGCACGAGCAGGTCGGGGCTCGGGCCGCCGACGAGCTGGAGCGAGAGCATCTCGAGCGTCGTTCCCTGGCCGCACTTGGCGTAGAGCGTGGTCGCCCCGTCCATCAGCGATTGCAGGCGGAACACATCCGGGCCGGGCTGGATCGGCGGCGAGCCGGCGTTGTTGGAGCCGTTGGGCCCGATCGTGCCCAGGGTGATCAACTGCGAGGACCCGTGCCCGATGGAGCTGAGCATGAAGGTGTCGCCGGGGTGGCTCATGACCAGCAGGCCCGAGTCGTGGGGCGGGATGTGGTCCACGCCCAGGTCGCTGATAGGGGCGATGGCCGAGGCGAGCGTCGTGGGCGCCTGGAACGCGCCGATGCCCGTGGCGATGTTGTGGAGCCCGACGACGGCGCTGCTCTCGGGCGTGGCGCTCACGAGCCCCGTGTTGCGGAAGACACACTTGATGGACCCGGGAACGGCGGTGAAGTCCATCACGTGCAGCGACTTGTAGCCGCCCGCGGAGGGGTTGCCGGCGAGCGGATCGGCGATCAGGGTGCCGCGGAGCAGGGTGCGGTACGCGCCCGTCGGCACGCCGGCGTTGTTCATGTCGAAGACGGTCAGCGACCCGTTGCGCCGATCGTGGTAGGCCAGCGTGTCGTTGAACCCGAGGCCGACGAAGGGCGGATGCAGCAGCCAGCCGTCGTGCAGGGCGGGCACGGCGTCGCCGAAGAACGGGAACCCGGGGATGGCCACCGTCGTGGGCCCCGTGTCGGGGACGCCGTTGTCGTTGGTGTCCTCCCAGGTGTGGAAGCAGATCGACCCGTCGGCGCCCATCGTGATGACGATGATGATCACCCGCCCGTTCTTGTTCACCGTCACGATGTAGTTGACGATCGCCTTGCCGTCGTTGGGGACCGTGATGTTGAAGAAGATGTTGTCGTAGCAGAGCCTGATCATCCGCGTCAGGATCATCGACAGGTCCACCTTCAGCCGCAGCGGGCTGTGGTACAGCCCGTCGTAGTAGAGGGCGCTCCAGGAGTTGGTGTTGTTGATCGCGTTGGAGAAGAGGTTGGACTCGCGGTCGGTGTAGTGGTCCAGCCGGGCGCACACGAACGCGGTGATGTCCGCCAGCTCGGCCGGCGTGTCGGCGCCGAGATTCATCAGGCACTCCGCCAGGCACTCGCCGCTCCGGCCCTCCGCCGAGATTTGCGCCAGGCTCGTGTGGGGCACGCCCAGCGGGGTCGTCAGCAGGCTCTTGGCGTATTGCAGGAACTTGATCGACATGATGTCCGAGTCGCGCTCGTCGTCGCACTCCACCAGGTCCACCTGCGCCGGGGTGTAGGGCGGGTCCCCCGCCGCGGCCATCGCCGGCTTCTGGTACACGTGCGAGATCTCGTTGGCCATCGAGGCCATCATCTGCATCTTCGCCTTGGCCCGCACCGCCGGAGCCTCCAGCGGGTCGCACCAGAGCGCGAGCACCTTCCCGCTGATGGCCACCTTGTCGTTGCCCAGGCCCGGCTTGGGCCACGTCGCGGCGCCCCAGATGCACGGGTCCTTCACCAGCTTGTCGTTGCGCATCATCTTCAGATACTCACGCAGCGCGTCGGTGATCTTCGTGGGATTGGTCGCGTTGAACGGCGGCGGGTGCGTCGTGGTCTCGTAGCACGTCTGCAACCCTCCCTGCCCCGGGGGATTGAGCGCGCCGTCGAGCGTCTCGTTGGGCGCCGCGTCTCGCTGCATCTTCCACATCAGCTTGACCAGGTCCTTGATCTTCGCCTTCTCCGCGTCCGTCAGCGCCGTCGGCGGATTCGCCGCCGGGTCGTCGGCCCGGGCCCGATGGGCGGGAACGGTCATCACCAACGCCATCGTCGCCCCGCAGAGGAGCTTGAGTGTGCGCGTGAACATGGCGGGTTCTCCGGGTACGACCCCCGCTTCTCCCACTTTTCAGTCTAACAAAGTCTGCGTCCCCTGCCAAGCAGATTCGCCCATTCCACCGAACTTCACCGAACTTTGCTCGGCAACCTTGCGGGCCTGTATCGAGCAGCGCTCGCCCATTCCGGGCGATTCTCGCCGCTCTTGGAGTGATTCCGATCTCCACATGGGGGTTTTTCCGAGTGTTTCGGGCCCGTTCACCGCGCAATCCCCTCATGAATCGAACCACGTCAATGCAAGGCGTTGCATGCCCCCGGCGAGTTCCGGATGCGCACAGAAAAGCAATCTCTGCCGTTGCGTCATACATCCAGGCCGCGCGAGCGTAGTGCCCGCAACTGCTCCTGCCGATCATCGTCCCCGATTGAAGCATTCCCCGCGATCTCCAGCAGCAGCGCCCGGAGCCGCTTGACCACCGTGTCGATCGCCCCGCGGGCCTGATTCACCGATTGGAATCCATGCTCCGCGAAGATCTCGTCCAGGCGCGCGGGCCGCTCGGTGCCTCGCAGCAGCGGAAACAGCCGCGCCCGTTCAAACAGCGTCCAATGGCCTTTGAGTCCTCCTGCGATGAAATGCTCTTCGCAGCACCGGCACGCCTCGGTACACAGGCCGTCGAGCCACGCGGCCTCAAACGCCGGATCGATTGCTTCTTCCGACCCCCGCAGCGAGCTTGCCTCGAACCGGTCGAGCGACGCCGCGCCCCGCACCGGGGCCCGGACCCGCTCCCGGCGCCAATAGTCCCGAACCGAGTTTCGCGCGGCCTGAAAGACGACCGTGCGGAGCCGGCCCTGTCGGCGATCCGCCCGCTCGATGAGGCTGCGCCAGAGAAGCACATCCAGGAAGAACTGTTGCGTCAGGTCCTCCGCCGTGTGCTCGTCGTGCACCATGCCCCGGATCAGCCCGAGCACGGGCGGGTAGAGAAACCTTGAAAGGTGGTCGAGAGCCGATGCCGCACCGGCCCCCCCTTCCCGCACACGATCGACGAGAGTCCAGTGCGTGTGCGTGGCATCGGCCTGTGCGGTGCGTGTAGACAAAGTATCTCCTCAAAGGCGCAACTCTCCCTGCGCCAGGCCGGTCCGTGCGTTGGAGAGTCGGGAATGAAGAATCCATTGCTCGAATCGTGGCCCGTTCTGGTAGACTACCAAACATGGCGTCGGCCGCAACACCGAACTCTCGCCCAACCGTGGTTCCGGTGGCCGTCTTGGCCGGAGCGCTGCTCCCGGGGCACGCGGACGGTGAGGCCTCCCCAAGCGACGTGGACGCGACATGGCCCCGCATCCCGGCCTATCGCCTCGCCAGGCTCCTCGGAGAGGGCAGCGGCGGGCAGGTGTACGAGGCCTTTCGCGTCGGCGGGTCGCAGATGCCCGTCGCCCTCAAGGTCATCCGCCAGCCGCTCGGGAGCGCCGGACACGTCCCGGGCCTGGCCCGCGTCTGGCGAGAGCTGGACATCCTCTCCGAACTTCGCCTGGAGTGCGTCCCGCGCGTGCTGGACTGGGGCACCTCCGACGGTCGAATGTTTATCGCCACCGAGCTTGTCCCGGGCGCCGACCTCGAGGAGCATTGCACCCGAGCCCAACTCCACATGCGCCAGCGGGTCGAACTACTCGCCGAGGTTTGCGACGCGGTCTCGGCCATCCACGATGCCCTGGTGGTGCATCGCGATCTCAAGCCCTCCAACATCCTGGTGGACAAGCGCGGCCGGGTGTTCATCGTTGACTTTGGTGTTGCCAGGCTCGACGACAACGAGTCCGGCGCGACGTTGACGCTCACGGGCGAGGTCATCGGCACCACGCCGTTCATGGCTCCGGAGGTCGCCCTCGGCGACAAGGCATCGCTGCGCTCGGTCCGAGCCGACGTGTACAGCCTGGGCGCAACGGCCTATGTCGTCCTCACGGGCCGTCCTCCACGCCAGGAGAAGACCACGACCCTGGCCCGATTGAAGGAGGCCGCCGAGGGCCAGACTCGCGATCCCCGATCGCTCCGGCCGGACATGCCCAGGCCGCTGGCGGCGGTGTTGCGCAGGGCGTGCGAGCGGGACCCCGAGGGGCGGTACGCCAGTGCACGGGAGTTGGGAGACGACCTGCGGAGGTGGTTGGATGGAACGCCCGTGCGGGCCCAGGCCCGGCGATGGGCCCGTGGAATCGAATGGATCACCGGCCATCCCGCCGCCACCACCGGCGCGTTGTGCATGCTCATGCTTTGCGCGAGTGTCGCAAGCATCGCGGGGTATCGGTGGTGGTACCTGCTTCAACCCGATCGGGTGGTTGTCGACGACGCAGGAACGACCGTCAAGCTTGTCTCCCGCGCTGCCCTCCCATTGATGTCCTGGGGGGGGACATCTCCCCACGATGTGGTGTTCGGCGGCGAGGCCCGCACTGGGCGCGGTGACGAGCGCATCGGCGTCTTGGCATTGCGGGGTTGTGCTTCGGGCCCGCTGGGCGAGCGCCTTGTCATGTTCAGGTTCGACCGGGCGGAAAGCCCATTCCTGATAAGCCAGCCGGGCGACCCCGATCTTGTGGCGCCCCAAGACGCCAAGCCGGGTGGTCGGTATCGCGTCGCGTGGGCGGATGTCGCCGACGTGTTCCCCCAAGTTCCCGGTCAAGAGGTGTTGGCCATTTTCACGGAGCAATCCTCGTGCGAGTCGTGCGTGCGCGTGTATACCACCGAAGGAGAGGTTCTTTTCGAGGCGTGGCACTTTGGAAGAGTACATTCCGCACAATGGCTCTCCGGGGACAAGGTGCTCGTCGTCGCGGGCGTGACAAATCACCCGGACGCTCTGGCGGCGACCAGGCTCGCCACCGGCGAGTCCAGATGCGTGCCGATTGTTTTCGCATTGGCCCCGCGACCGGGCATGCCCAAGCACTGGGTCGGCACAAAGCCCGGCGAGCCCAGTTCCTTGATTTGGTACAGGTACCTTCGGCCGCTCTCCGCCTGCGTAGTTCTGAACGATGCGACGGTTGGGCCTTCCTTTGATCCCGCACAGCGCGGCGACCTCGCCATACTCCACGCCATGGGTAGCGACCCGCTGGGGCTCGTCCACGTCCAGTGGGATCTTTCGAGCACCGGCGAGGTTGAGCGAGGCACTCCCTCGAACCGATACACGCAACTCACCGGCGCCGTCTCGTGGGAGAGGCTCTCGTGGTCGCCGGGAATCGAAGACGGCGACGAGCCCGCGCCGGGACTACCGGCCCACCCGCCGCGCGAATCTCGCTAGCAGGGCCTGCGCATCGGGCGCCGGTGCGTTTCTCTGGTGCAGCCCCGCCGCGGGCGAGGCCGACACCACGAAACACATCGGAGGCTCGAACATGATCGCTCGGAACTTCATCATCGCCGGAGTCCTATCAACCGCCGCATGCTCCGCAACCCTGGCGGACACCTCGACCGGCCTGATCGCCGGTTATTCGCTCGATGGATCCGCGGGCGAGACAACCGGCGCCGGGCCGAACGGCACTCTGCAGAACGGTGCGGTCATGACAACCGACCGGTGTGGTCGCTCCGACTCCGCCGTGTACCTGCCGGCCAATGTCCCCCCCACTCCGTACTCGGGCGCGTACGTGAACGTCGGAACCAACGCGGCGCTCAACGCCATGGACCAGGCCTTCTCGGTGGCGTTCTGGATCAAGACCGCGACCGATGGGATCATCATCGACAAGGACATCATCGGTACTGTGAACAACGACTGGTGGATCTCTCTCACCGGTGGCGGAAAGCCGACGTTCGGCCTGGGGAGTAGTTCGATCCTCGTGTTCAACGCCAACGTCGCGAACGACAGCTGGCACCACCTGGTGTTCGTCCGCAACCGGACAACCGGGCATGCTCGCGTGTATGTGGATGGCATCGCGCTCCCGGACCAGGTCGGCGCGACCAACAGTGTCGCCAACTCCGCACCGATCCACATCGGCGCATGGGACACTCCGTCGGGATTCCGCGAGGGCTTCGTCGGGTCGATCGACGAAGTCCGGTTCTACTCCCGCGAACTCTCTGCCGGGGATGTTGCCGAGTTGATGAACATCGGCACGTGCTGCACACCCCCCACCACCTTCGGCGACGGCTTCGAGGGTGACTCCGTCGCGTCCGCTCCGGCCGGTTGGCCCTCCCGCTTCGCCGGCGTCTCGCAGGCCGTCGTCGCCTCGCCGACCTTCTCCGGCAACAGAGCGATGAAGCTCGTCGCCGGCGCGGCGAACGCCTGCGAGATCCACAGCAGCCAGACCTGGAAGTCCACCGCCGACTCCGCCACCCTCGAGTTCTGCCTCCGCTGGAGCAGCGAGTCCACCAATCCCGGTGGCGGGTGCAACGACATCACCGTTGACTATCAGGGAGACCACGGCTCGCTCCAGTGCGGCTTCGTCGGATCCGGCGCGAGCGGCCTGGTGATCCAGGGCACGAACATCGCTGTCCAGCCCGACCGCTGGTACCGCTTTCGAGGCGTCGCTGACTACAACAAGGGCACCGCCACCTGGTACGTCGACGACGTTCGGGTGATCGCCTGCCAGACCTTGATCCCGGGCGCCCTCGGTGCCGATCGCTCCAACCGCATCGAACTCCATGTCGGATGCATCGACAGCGGCCAATCCGTCGCCTACTTCGACTCCATCGGCTTCACCCCCGGCACCGCGTGTCGCGCCGATGACGATCTGAGCGGAACTCTCACTGTCGGTGACGTCTTCTCGTTCCTGAACCGGTGGTTCTCCGGCTGCCCATAGCGCGCACCCCTGTTCCAAACAGAAGGGGCCCGCGCTCGGCGCGGGCCCCTTCACTTTGGCTGAATTGGGAGTCCCGATCGTCGCGATCACTTGTCCGCGACATTGAGCGACCGGCCCGCGGCACGCTTGCGGTTGATCATCTTCCGCCCGTTCTTGGTCTTCATGCGATTGCGGAACCCGTGGCGGCGCTTGCGGGTCTTGCGGCTGAAACGCTTGGGGTAGTGCATGCCCATGGGAGGCTCCGGCGAGGAAACAAGGGTGTGCGATCGGAGAAATGCGCCCGGACTCCTACGGTCTCCCGGACGGGTCGGGATAGTAGGTATCTCTTCCCCCCGCGGCCAATACCGCCGCCAGTTTCCAATCAGAGACCAAACAAATCGCCCCCGCCACGCGATTACTCCCGCTCCCCGGTGGACTTGCGTGCCGATGGGTGAAAGTTGTGTATATTGATTCCGGAGCCGCGTGCGAGGCTCCTCGTGGATGGGTCGGGTGCGATTGCTCGCCCGCCGAGATGCCCGGGGCACGCTCCCGGACCAGCTCGACGGCTGAGCAGGCGCGCCCGGCGCAGCAGGTATTTCCCTCTGCCCCGGCGGGCGCGCGTGCGCACGACGCTCGACCAGCCGGGATCGGCCGGCGGATCGCGCATGACCCCCGAAGAACTCGACGCCCTGCAAGCCCGCCTCGGACATCGCTTCACCGATGTCTCGCTGCTCCGGCGCGCCCTGACCCACGCCTCGGTCACCGACGTCCGCAAGGACTCCAACGAGCGCCTGGAGTTCCTCGGCGACGCCGTCCTCGGCCTGGTCTGCTGCGAGCTCATCTACACCCTCTACCCGGACTTCCTCGAGGGCGAGATGACCAAGATCAAGAGCACCGTCGTCTCGCGCCAGACCTGCGCCGCCATCGCCCGCGAACTCGAGCTCGACAAGCACCTCACCCTCGGCAAGGGCATGCAGGGCTTTCGCGCCCTGCCCCAGAGCCTCTCGGCCGCCACCCTCGAGAGCGTCGTCGCCGCCATCTATTTCGACGCCGGCCTC
Source organism: uncultured Phycisphaerales bacterium (assembly GCA_937871915.1). Classification (GTDB taxonomy): domain Bacteria; phylum Planctomycetota; class Phycisphaerae; order Phycisphaerales; family UBA1924; genus UBA4658. The sequence continues at coordinate 17,148 of CALMPG010000148.1, read as the reverse complement.
GGGGCCGTGCGCAACTTCCTTGTGCCCCTCCTCAGCCCGCTCGTCCTGCGCGCCGCCGACAGCGGCCACCAGGAAAACTTCAAGAGCGTCCTCCAGCAGTTCTCCCAGCAGCGCTTCGGGCGCTCCCCCGCCTACCACGTCCTCGACGAGAAAGGGCCCGACCACGCCAAGTGCTTCGAGATCGCCGTCGAGATCGACGGCCGACGCTTCCCCTCCTGCTGGGGCGCCAGCAAGAAGGCCGCCGAGCAGCAGGCCGCCCTCAACGCCCTGGGCGTCCTCGGCGTCACCGTCGTGCAGGAAGACGGCCACATCCGCGTGCTCAACAACGGCCACCGGCCGAGGTAGCCCTCCCGTCTACGCGGCTCCGAACAGCCCCGGCCCCTCCGGCCCCGCCCGGCGCCCCCGCGCTGGGGGCGCAGCATCCGCCCGCGCCTGCGCCTCCTCGATGCACCTCGCATCGTCGTGCGCCGGTGAGTTCACCCACGTTCCCACCCGCCGGAGCCGGAGCGCCTCATCCCCGCACGGCCGCAGCAGCGGCCGCAGCGCCGCCGCGTCCTCGACCCCGCCGTCCAGCCACGCCGCCACCCCCTCGCGCGTGAGCATCACCGGCATCCGGTCGTGGATCGGCTTCATGGCGTCGTTCGCGCCGGTGGTCAGAATCGCGAACGTCCGAAGCGCCGCGCCCGCGCCCGCGCCGCCGCCATCGCCCCGCCCGCGCCACTCGTCCCACACCCCGGCCATCGCAAACACCTCCCCATCGGCGGGGGTGATGTACCACGGCTGCTTGGTCTGCCTCTCCCCGCCCCCCCCGCGCGCCTGCCACTCGTAGAACCCGCTCGCCGGCACCACGCACCGGCGCTTCCGCATCGGCCCCCGGAACATCGGCGAAGACGCGGCCGTCTCGCTCCGCGCGTTGATCGGCCGACGCAGACCGGATCCCTCCGGGTCCTTCGCCCACGAGGGCACCAGCCCCCACCCGAGCGTGTCAACCCCCCCCCCGCCCCCGTCCCGATCGAGAATCACCGCCGGCGCCGACTGGCTCGGCGCCACGTTGTAGCGCAGCGGCAAGGGCTCGACCTCGATCGCCCCCTGCCCCCCGGACGGTGTCACCAGCCCCATCAACCGATGGAGCTGCCGCCACGTGAAGAGATGCGTGTACCGGCCGCACACGCACCACGATACGGCGGCGAAGCACGCCACCGCGCGCCGTCGGAGAATGGCGACGCCTGCGACCTGTTCTCGCTCGACTCTCGCGGGGCAACCCCGCCCTGGCTCACCTTCTGGCCAGCCACGCGTTCACAAACTCGAAGATGTCGTCTACCGCGATCCGCCCATCCTCGTTCGCGTCCCCATCCCCCGCCAGCCACCCGGTCAGGAAGTCGAATACGTCATCCGTCGAGATCGCCCCGTCCGCGTTCCAGTCGGCCCGGAACGGCGTCGCCTTGATGATCAGCGCGATGTCGAAGCAGTTCCCCGGCAGGCTCGCCGACGCCTCCACCACCGGCGTGGGCATCGCAAACGTCCGCCGCCCGCCGAACCAGTCCAGCGGCGGCTCGCCGTTGATCGACATGTTCAGGAAGATCTGCTGCTGCCCCGGCGGCGCGCTCACCGTCTGATACGTCCCGGATCCGACAAACACCTGCCCCAGCGCCGGCGCCCGCAGACGCACATCGTCGATCGTGTAGTTCTGGAACACCGGGTCCGGCAGGCCCGGCGTGAGCACAAACGTCCCCCGCAGCGGCTCGGGAAAAAGCAGCAAGCACGCGCACAGCCCGTGGCACCCCTCCTGGGCCGTGCTCCCGGCCCGTAGGAAGTACGTCACGCCCGCGGGCGCCGCTCCGGCCGCCGCGGACCCGGCCAACAGACACACCGCCGCCAGCACACCCTTCGCCGTCGTCTTCGCGCTTCCCATGGTCGGCCTCCTGCACCACCCGCTCCGGCCGCGAACCTCGGTTCCCATCGGTGTACTGTGCCCCCCGCCGCGAGCGGGTCAACCCATCGTGCGCGAACGGGCAGCCGCACGCAACCCCAGCCCGTCCAAATACCGGGCGCGTGTCCCATGAGGCCACCCCGGGCCGGTGCCCGAGCGAGCGTCCAACGCCCCCCTTCCCTCCACCCAGGTCCGAATTCGCGTCCGGGTTGTTCGATCCGACCCGCTCAAGCCCCCGCACCCGGGCAGCCCGAATCGCCCCACGCCCGCGCAACCGACACCCTGTCGAATGTCCGGATCGCCCATGTTTGGATGCCCAACCCAGCCCAATCTAACACGCCAGGCGTCGATGAGAATCCAGCCCGGGCCACGGCGCGTAACCCATTGTTAGTACTCGGTTTTTGTTATTTGCCCAGAAAACTCTTGACGGACAGGCCCCCATGAGGTAAACCACTATCGATTCAACGGGGTTGCTCCCCATGCCCCTCTGCAGAAAGTCCCCATGACGATTCGGTACGCGGCCCTTGGCCTGGCATTTTTCCCGCTGACCGCCGTGTCGGCCGGCAGTATCGATCTGTCGCTGCTGCCCGATCAGGCCGCGTACCCGGTCGGCGCGCAGGTCGCGGTGCAGGTCCGCGCCCGCGCAGCCTCCGGCGAGCCGGAGGGAATGCTCTCGTTCCAGATGATCTTCACCTGGGACCCCTCCCGGCTGCAGCTTCTGGGCGTGTCCACCGCGGGGGCCCCGTCCTTCACCGGCATCGGGTTCTTCCACGATGCCTACGGAATCAACGAGAGCTCGCCCCCGACCGACGGCACCGCGATGCTCATCGGTCTGGGTCCGCTGGGGTCGTCGATCATGGCGCCCACCACACCCAACGGCGCGCTCCTGACCACCATGCTCTTCACGGCCCTGGCCCCCTCCCAGGCCACGCCGCTCACCATCCTTCCTTCCGCGGGCAACCCGGTCGGCATCAGCGTGGTCTATGGAGACACCGGGCCGAACGTCAACAACACCGGGGTGCTCACTGGAACGTCCGTCACCATCATCCCCGCGCCATCGGCCGCTGGGCTTCTGGCAGTCGGATTTGTCTTGAAACGTCGACGCCGAGAAGCGCCGGCCGTGCGGGCTCGTCCGTAGCTCGCGCCGGGCCAAGGCTGCCTGGTCCATCTTTTTAGTTCGGTTTGCCCCGACAGAGTCGGTCAATGGTGGTTGTGCGCCTTGATACGCACACCCCAAGTCCGCGAGTCGTCCACGGCGTTTCTTGCCACCCGCCCCACCCCTATCCAAGGAGAATCTCATGAGCGTGCTTCGCAGTCTTCGATGTTTCATCGCCGTCGCTGGCTCGCTGTTCGCCGGAACGGCGATGGCCGCGCCCGTCTATACCGTGAGCCTTGTCACCACCGGAGACTGCACCAGCACGGGACACCTGATCGTGTCGGTGAAACTGGGCGTCACTGGCGGCACGTCCACCGCCGCCGGCGCGATGATCTTTCTGAACTATGACGGATTCCTCACGGCGGACAACACCTCCATCACTGTCGACCCGAGTCTGCAACCGATCCAGACCACCGCCGGCACCGGGTCCGCCACCATCGCCGTCGGTGTCATGTCCTCCGGCCAGACAATCGGCAACGGCGACACGCTCGCCACCATTGACTTCACCTACACCGGAACCTCCTGCCCCACCCTCAGCCTCGTCACCGTGGACACGGCGCACATGCCCGTCTCCGCGCTCACCGACAACGCGGCCCAGTCGCTCCCGTTCACGTCCTCTGACCTCGCGGCTGTCACGATCGGCGACACTACCGCGCCGGTCATCACCTGCCCGAGCGACCTGACCGTTTCGTGGAGCGACGGCAAGGACCCTTGGGCGACCGGCTCCGCCACTGCCGTGGATGCCTGCGACGCCAGCCCGGTGATATCCTACACCGACGATCGGAGCGGCCTCACGGCATGCGGAAACATCGGCGGGCGAGGCACGCTGCTTCGAACCTGGAAGGCCACCGACCACTGCAACAACTTTTCCACATGCGTGCAGACGATCACGGTGGATGACAACACGCCACCCGCGGTTACTGGCTGCCCGGCGGACATCCATACCAACGCCGACGCGAACTCCTGCTCCGCCGTCGTCACCTATGCCAGCCCGACAGCATTCGACCAGCAGCACTTCCAGGGTTTCGAGGACGCGGGATATGTCGCGGGCGGCTCCGCCCTTCAGCAATCCACCGACTGGAACAGCGGCGGCCTTACCACAATCGCACGGGTCGCCTCCGGGACAAACGGCATCGCCTCCGCGAGCGGCGGCTTCCACGGTAATCTCTTGACCACCGCGCGTCCCAGCAACAATGCTCCCTTCACCCGCTTGGGTGGATACGGCAGCGCCTTCGGCGAAGGCTTCGTGGTCTCGACCGACATCTACATCGACATGGCCGACCCGGCCATCGCCCAGAACCGGTACACCATCGAACTGACCAGCGCCGCCAGCCGACAGGACGGCAACCACCTCCGCGACTTCGTTTTCCACATCCAGAACGCGAGTGGAACCGAAATACGCATCGCCGGCGACAACAACGCCTACGGCGCCCGCCGCAACGATTTCAACACCGCGTACACCAACTACGCCAGCATCACCGCTAGCGGCTGGTACACGCTGCGATGGACTTTCCGCGACAATGGTTCAGGTGCCTTGGCCTGCGACATGCAAGCGCTGACCTCCGGCGGATCGCTGCTCTTCACCGAGACGCGCTCAACCCCGGCGGACATCATCGCCACGATTGTCGGCGGCAATCGCTACATGTGGTTCACGTTCATCGACCTGACCAACCTGGCCATCGACAATACCTCCGTCGGCCGGCCGCTCACGGTCTCGTGCGCCCCCCCCAGCGGATCCTCGTTCGCCTCCGGAACCACCCCCGTCGTGTGCTCAGCAACCGATGCCTGCGGAAACGTCGGCTCCTGCAACTTCAATGTCACCGTCAACCCTTTCAACACGCTCAACCTCACCGTTGAACTCGCGGGCACGGCCTCCAACCCCGCCAACGCGCCGTTCACCCGCTGCATCTCGTTGGATCTCTACCGATCCGGCCCGTGCGCGTTCGCCACGAACGTGACCGCGGACGTCACCTTTACCAACTCCACCATCAGCAACGCGATCGGCACAGCCACGATCGATGTTCCGTGCGGCGCCCTGTACACCGGGATCACCGCCACCGACCCTCACCACACGCTGCGGCGCACGGGAACCATCGGCACCTCCGGCGTGAACTACCAGTCCAGCTTCACCTCGGCGCTCGCACTCCAGGGCGGCAACATCAACAACGACTCCTACATCGACATCCTCGACTTCGGCGGGTTCATCGGCCAGTCTGGGACCAGCCCTGGCGCAAGCACCACCTGCAACCCCGGCCTCCACGCCGACTTCAGCGGCAACGGAATCGTCAGCACGGAGGACTTCACGTTCATCCAGTCCGGGTTCCTCGACTTCCGCGACGCCGATCCCTGCGGCGGCGCGCTCACCGGCGATTCTCCCGTCACCGACATCTCCGTGGACGACCTCGTCGCCGGCGGCCTGCGCGCCTACGCCATGGCCGACTACAACCTCGACGGTCGCCTCAACGTCGGCGACGTCAACTGGGTCGCCCAGCACGGCCTGCCGCGCTGCTCCGCCGACTTCAACGACGACCAGTCCATCGACGTGCAGGACATCTTCTCCTACCTCAACGCCTGGTTCATGGCCCACCCCAAGGCCGACATGAACGCCAACGAGCGCACCGAGGTCCAGGACATCTTCGACTTCATTAACCTCTGGTTCCAGGGCTGCTGATCCGTTTCATCTCGGCCGCGGGCGTGCCGCGGCCGCTCTTGCTTCCTCGGTCCCCGCCCGCACCCGCGGGCGGGGACGTTTCCGTTCGGTGGTGGCCCACCCCGGGGCCCGTTTCTTACGCAGAGCCGTGGGGATAACGCGCTCAGCCAAGGAGTTCCCATGCAGTTCCGACGTCTTTTCCAGACCTGCGCCCTCGTCGGCGCCGCGGCCCTGGCGCAATCCGCCCTCGCCGCGTACACCGTCGAGCTCCAGTCCACGAACGACTGTCTCGCCAACGGCACCCTCGAGGTCAAGCTCGTGCTCACGAGCGTTGACGCGAGCCCCGTCGCCACGGGCGGCCAGTTCTTCCTCACCTTCGATAGCGGCCTGGCGGTGACGTCGATCGTCCCCGGCTCCGGCCTGATCAACGTCGGCAACACCTACAACAACGGCGCGTTCACCGCCAACGTCGCCGTCGGCATCGACTTCCTCAACTTTCCGGGCACCATCCTGACCGCCGGCCAGACCCTCGCCACCATCACCTTCGCCGCGCCGGGCACATACTGCAACGCCGCCAACCTCGTCGACTACCGAACCAACAACCCGCCCACCCGCCTGACCGACAACAACGGCGCCTCCATCGCCGTCACCACCTCCGCCCTGGGCGCCATCACCCTCAACGACACCACCGCCCCCACCTTCACCTACTGCCCGCCCAACGTGCTCATCGAGTGCGATGTCAACCCCACCGTCGCCAACACCGGCGGACCCGCCACCGCCACCGACACGTGCAGCACGCCCGTTGTCACTCATGCCGACGTCGTCGTCACCCCCGTCTTCCCCGGCAACCTCAACGGCTGGACGCTTCGCGTCACCGACGACACCGGCACGCCCGGCGGCGACGGCACGGCCGACTTCGTGGTCGGCCCTGCGACGCCCCCCTTGGGGACCGGCAGCGCCCATCTCAACACCGGCACCGATGGCGGCCAGTCCGCGCAGATGTGGCACGCCGGCTGGGATGGGACACGCCTCGATGCCATCACCCAGCTCGGCTATAGCACCTATGCCACGCAATGGAACGGGCAGCAGGTGCCCTACCTCAAGCTCTACGTCAACAACAGCGGCGGTTCCGGCGTTGAAGACGCCCTGTACTTTGAGCCCGACTTCAGCGCGGCAGGAGCGGGCAACGCCAACCCATTCCCGTTCCAGCCGGGAACCGCCCTCAACGTCTGGCAGACTTGGGATGCGCTCCACGGCATGTGGTGGACCGACAACGGCGAGTTGAGCCCGGGTGCCGGCGCGGGAACCCTGGGTGACTACCTCGCCCTGCACCCAAACGCCACCATCGTGAGCGGTTCGGGCGCACTCGGCGGCGTCCGCTTCGCCTCCGGCTTCGCCAGCCCCGGCGATGTCTTCAACGCCTACGTAGACAACTTCCGCATCTCCACCGCCTCCTCCGCCGCCGTCTACAACTTCGACACCACCGCCTTCCCCTGCATCGACAACGTCATCTCCCGCACCTGGACGGCCACCGACCACTGCGGCAACTCCGCGTCCTGCGTCCAGGTCATCACCCAGCGTGACACCACCAACCCCGTCATCACCTGCCCGCCCCCCATCACCGTCAACGCCGACGCCGGCTCCTGCGGCGCGGCCGTCGATCTCTTCTCCGCAACCACCGAGGCCTTCGACACCAACCCCACGCTCTCGGCCACCCAGGCCCCCGGCGTCTGGTACACCGACCGCTACGCCCCCGCCGGATTCCAATCCGCCCTCTTCGCCGGCGGCAACCGTCTCAAGCACTCCATCGACGCGTCCGCCTGCTCCCCCTGCCGCGGCGGCGGGTTTGGCGGCGCCTTCTACGACACCCAGGGCCGCAAGCTCGACATCTCCGCCAACGAGATGTCCATCGACCTCTACGTCCCCTCCGCCTGGGCCACGACCAACAAGCGCATGGCCGGCTTCTGGGGAACCGCCTTCGACTCTTCCAACGCCGTGAGTTCCTACCCGATCATCGAGTTCACCAGCGACGGCGGCACCCCCCGCTTCCGCGCCTACGACGTGAACACCGGCCTCTGGAATGATCTCGGTCTGCCCACCGGCTTCGTCTACGACGCCTGGTACACCCTCTCAATCCGCCTCGCCGGCCACACCTGGATCTACGAGGTCGGCGACAAGACGTGGTCCATCGCCGAAGACCCGACGTACCCCTTCAGCGTCACCCTCGGCAACGTCATCCTCCAGGGCCACAACACCACCGCCGGCGTCACCTACGACATCTACTGGGACAACTTCTCCCACCAGACCAACCCCCTCGCCACCGACAACTGCACGGCCATCCCCGTCATCACCGGCGCCCGCGACGACCTCGCCGCCCTGAACGCCCCCTACCCCTCCGGCACCACCACCGTCACCTGGACCGCCACCGACTGCGCCGGCAACGCCTCCTCCTGCAACCAGGTCATCGTCGTCAACCCCGTCAACACCTTCAACGCGACCGTCGAGGAGACCGGCCTCAACAACGCCTCCACCCGCTGCATCACCTTCGAGTTCTGGAACGGCGCCTGCACCCCCGCCGCCACCCTCACCGGCGACGTCGCCTTCACCGCCTCCGGCATCGGCTCCATCACCCTCAACGTCCCCTGCGCCTTCGGCCCCTACACGGCCATCACCGTCCGCGACGCCAAGCACTCCCTCCGTCGCACCAGCGCCGGCGCGGCCAACTTCGGCATCTCCGGCCCCGCCTACTACGCCGACTTCACCGCCGCAACCTCCAAGGCCCTCGAGCAGGGCAACCTCAACGACGATGAGTACGTCGACATCCTCGACGCCGGCACCTTCCTCGGCCAGTACAACTCCACCCCCGGCGGCTCCTCCCCCTGCGGCTTCTCCGGCGCCCACGCCGACTTCAACGGCGACGGCGGCCCCGTCGATGCCGGCGACTTTACCTTCATCCAGCTCGCCTTCCTCCACTTCCGCGACCTGGATCCCTGCGGCGCAACCCTGGCCGGCAACGGCCCCGTCACCGACATCTCGGTGGACGACGCCATGGCCCGCGGCCTGCGCGACGTGGCCATGATGGACTACAACCTCGACGGGCGCGTCAACGCCGCCGACATCGCCTACATCGCCGTCCACGGCCTCCCCCGCTGCATCGCCGACTTCAACGCCGATCAGACCATCGACACCAGCGACATCTTCGCCTACCTCAACGCGTGGTTCATGGGCCACCCGCGCGCCGACACCAACGCCAACAACCTCAACGAGGTCCAGGACATCTTCGACTTCATCAACGCCTGGTTCCGAGGCTGCTAACGCCGCCGTCTTCCTCGCGCTCGGTCCCCTTCCGGGATCGAGCCCGAGCCACCTCTGCCCCCGCCCGTCCACACGGGCGGGGACGGCTTGCCCGGATGGACCCACCCCTGCACGCCGCGCCGCGTGCGGGGGCTTTGACACGACGACCACCCCGGCCCGCCACCCTCCCGCGGGCCGCGACTCGAAAGGACCGACCGCCATGCTCTCGACACTCTGGACACACGGAACCCGCGCCTGTGCTTCAATGCTCGCCAGCGGTTTCGCCAATCTCCAACGAATGGGCGCGTCGGCGACTCGCACGATGTCATCGCAAGTATTCCAGAAACAGGCGATCGCCAGAGCTATGGCGCTGACCGCAATAGTTGTTACGGTGGGTCTGCCCAGCAAGGCCTTTGCTGACCTTGTGGCCTATTGGAACTTCAGCAACGCGACCAGCCAGACGACGCTGGAAACAGTCTCCTCCGGAAGCGGAACACTCACAAGCGACGCAGCCGTCGCCGGAACTGCAGGCGGCGCTGGACGCACGGTTCTCGGGGGAACAACCGCTAATGAAATCGCCCCAACGGACACGAACAGCAACGCGTGGGCATTGGTTGGAAACGCGAACAACGGCAAGTTCATTCAGTTCCAAGTCAGCATGACCGGACGCAGCAACCTGATCTTGACGTTTGCAACTCGCGGGACGAGCACCGGGTTTGCTTCAAACCAGGTGTCGTACTCCACCAACAACGTCAGTTTCACCAACTTCGGCTCGACCTACAGTATGACTTCGACGACCTATGCGACACGAACCATTGATCTGTCGTCGATTACTGCACTCAATGATGCAGCCAGCGTCTATGTTCGAATCACTTTCGATGGTGCGACGGGTTCCTCTGGCAACAACCGCATCGACAACGTCCAGTTCAACGCCAGCACGCTCTGCACCGCCCCCCCCGCCCCCACCGGCACCACCGCCTACACCACCGCCGTCGGCGTCCCCGTCACCATGTCCGTCTCCGTCGGCGCGAACCAGACCGCCGACTGGTTCACCACCTCCTGCGGCGTCGGCGCGGCCCCCGGCGGCTCGGGCACCACCTCCCTCACCGTCGCCCCCACCGCCACCGGCGCAACCACCTACTTCGCCCGCGCCCGCAACACCGGTTCCTGCACGGATGTCGGCGCCTCCTGCCTCACCATCACCCTGACCACCACGGCCGGCATCACCGACGCCAGCGCCTCGGGCCCCACGATCGACGGCGGGCTTGGCGCGGCCGAGTATGGCCCGGCCAACTCCTATCGCTGGGTCGGCGGCGGCGCGGGCTACGGCGGCGTGCTCGGCAACGGCTCGATCTACCTCGAGAGCGATTCCACCGGTCTCACCGTCGGCTACCGCCTCGGCGCCACGCTCAACGACGTTGTCGTCGTCCTGCTCGACACCGCCGCGGGCGGCTTCACCGCCTCCCCCACCGGCCTGGGCGACACCCAGGCCATCGGGCGCGTCCTCACCAACACCACCCTCCCGATCTCGCCCGAGTTCGCCATCGCCTTCCGCCCCAACGGGCAGGCCGCCTACAGCCTCACCGGCAACGCGGCCAACGGCGTCGCGCTCGACGCCGAGGGCGGCACGGGCAACGGCGCCAACGACTTCCGGGAAGTCCGCCTCTCCTGGGCCACCCTCGACATCGCTCCGGGCGCAACCGTCAAGTTCGTCGCGGGCCTGGCCAGCGCCACGGCCTATCTCTCCAACGAGTCCATCCCGGCGAGCGCCTCGCTGAACTCGGGCGCCAATCCCGACAACAACAACTCTGGTGTGTACGACGCCGCCGGCCAGTTCACCACCTACGCCTGCCCCGCCGTCACCATCGACACCCAGCCCACCCAGAACACAAACCCCGTCTGCACCGGCGCCGGCGTGTCCTACACCGTCGCCGCCAGCGGCGGGAGCGGCACCGTCTCCTATCTGTGGAAGCAATCCACCGACAACTTCGCCTCCAACGACGACGACGCGTCGGGCGCCAACACGAGCGACTCCTACTCCCCGCCCACCGCCTCCGCCGGAACCATGTACTATCGCTGCGAGGTCTCCTCCACCTGCGGCAGCCCGTCGAGCGCCACCTCAAACACCGTCACCCTCACCGTCAACGCCGTCCCCGGCACGCCCACCAGCCCCGCCGCCACCACCTCCTCGTTCTGCTCGGCCAGCCCCCCCGGGAGCATCACCCTCAGCGCCACCCTCGACGGCGGCACCAGCATCGACTGGTTCACCGGCTCGTGCGGCGGCACCCCCGTGGTTCCAAGCTTCTCCACCGCCACCACCGCCATCATCGCCCCGCCCGGCTCCACCACCACCTACTACGCCCGCGCCACCGACGGCACCTGCTCCTCCGCCTCCTGCGCCGAGGTGACGGTCACGGTCTTCCCCTCCACCGTCATCGGCACCCAGCCCGGCAACCAGAGCGCCTGCATCGGCGGCAACGCCTCGTTCACCGTCGCCGCCACCGGCACGGGCCTCTCCTACCAGTGGTACAGAGGCGCCTCGCCCCTGAGCAACGGCGGCTCCATCTCCGGCGCGACCACCGACACGCTGACCATCACCGGCGTGGTCTCCGGCGATGCCGACTCCTACTCCGTGGACGTCATGAGCGCCTCCTGCGCCACCGTGCCCTCCGCCTCGCGCACGCTCACCGTCGTCTCCCCGCCCAGCGCGGGCCTCTCCGTCACGGCGCAGGCCGCGGAAGTGTGCGGCGGCTCCGGAACCGACATCCTCGTCGCCGCCAGCGAGAGCGGCATCAGCTACCAGCTCCGCAACTCCGCCGGCAACGTGAACGTCGGCGCCGCCGTCCCCGGCACCGGCGGAACCATCTCGCTTCCAACCGGCAACCTGACCACCACCCCCTCGGTCACCTTCAACGTCCTCGCCACCGCCAGCGGATGCACCGCCGCACAACTCGCCCAGACCGCAACCGTGACCGTCAACGCCCTTCCCGCCACCCCGACGGGATCCGCGACGTATTCCGGCCCGGCGGGGTCCACCGTTCTGATGACCGTGAGCGTCGGCGGCGGCCAGTCCGCCGATTGGTCCACCACCTCCTGCGGAGGCGCCCCCGTGCCCGGAGGCACGGACACCGTGTCGCTCTCGGTGACCATACCGCCGTATGGCTCGCCCGCGACGTACCACGTTCAGGCACGCGATTCCACCACCGGCTGCAAGAGCACCGGTTGCCTGACAATCACGGTGTCGGCCACATCGCCCATAATCATCAACGAGGTCCAGGCCGACACCCCCGGCACGGACACGATGGAGTTCATCGAGTTGTACGACGGCGGCCTCGGCAACACCCCGCTCAACAACCACTTCGTCGTGTTCTACAACGGATCAAACGACCTGTCCTACAAGACGATCGACCTGCTGGGCAAGAGCACCAACGCGGATGGCTATTTCGTGATCGGCGATCCGGGACTGCTCACCACCCTTCCCGGATCGTTCGCCGCGAACAACACGCTGACCATCACCCCCGATGGTCTGCAGAATGGGCAGGACGCCATCGCACTCTACACCGGCTCCGCGTCGAGCATCCCCGACGGCTCCGCTCCGACGACAACGAATCTGCTCGACGCGGTCGTGTACGACACCAGCGATCCCGATGATCCCGGCCTGGCGGTCCTCGTGAACGCGGGCCAACCCCAGATCAACCAGAACGGCAGCGGCGATTCCGGCGGCAACCACTCCATCCAGCGCTGCCCCAACGGCTCCGGCGGCGCCCGCAACACGAACACCTACGCCGCGTCGTTGCCGACGCCCGGCGCGCCGAACACTTTCACGATCACCCCGACGACGCCCGCCGCAACGCCCTCGTCCATCTGCGCCGCCGGCTCCAGCACCCTCACGGCCTCCGGCGTCGGCCCGGACAACGTCATCGATTGGCACAGCGGCTCGTGCACCGGCCCGCTCGAAGGCACCGGCACATCCCTGCCCGTCTCGCCCGGGACCACGACCGACTACTACGCCGTGACGCGAAACTCTAACTCCGGCTGCATCGGCGGCTGCGCGGCCGCGGTCACCGTCTCCATCAACGCCGCCACCACCACCACCGACCCCTCCCCCTCCTCCCAGTGCTCCGGCTCCACCACCATGTTCTCCGTCACCGGCGGCGGCACCGGCACCCTGACCTATCAGTGGGAGGAGAGCACCTCCGGCGCCGGCGGTCCATGGGGGCCCGCGTCGGGAACGAATGCCGACACCGACACCTTGACCACCTCCGGGGCCGCCGCCGACGGCACGCTCTTCCGCTGCACCGTCACCGGCGCCTGCGGCTCCGCGACATCCAACCCCGCCGCGCTCACCGTCAACGCCTGTCCCGTTGACTGCGTCGTCAGCGCCTGGTCCCCCTGGGGCGCCTGCTCGCTCCCCTGCGGCGGCGGCACGCAGATTCGCACCCGCACCATCATCACCCCGGCTTCCAACGGCGGAATGCCCTGCCCGGTTCTTGAAGAGACCCAGCCCTGCAACACCCAGCCCTGCCCCGTCGATTGCGTCGTCAGCGGCTGGTCCGAGTGGTCCGCATGCTCCGTCGCCTGCGGCGGCGGCACGCGCACCCGCACCCGCACCATCATCACCCCCGCTTCCAACGGCGGCGCCGTCTGCCCAACGCTCGAAGAGACCGAGCCATGCAACACCCAATCCTGCGATCCGCTCGGCGCCTGCTGCGTCGGCACCTCCTGCAGCATCACCACCGAGGCCGCCTGCACCGGGCTCTGGCTCGGCGCGAACACCCTCTGCACCACCGCCTCCATCACCGTCGAGCTCGCCGGCGTCGATGCCGGGCCCTTCGACCGCTGCATCACCTTCGACTTCTACACCGCCGCGTCGTGCCCCAATCCCGCCTACTCCGTCGAGCGCGTCCTCACCTTCTCGGGCGGTTCCGCCTCCACTTCCTTCGCCACGATCCCCTGCGGAACCTACACCGGCGTCGGCGCCCGCGACCGCCTGCACACCCTCCGGCGCGTCGCCTCCGGCGCGCCCGCCTTCGACGCCACCAACCCCTACGCCCTTTCCACCGCGTTCACGGCGACCAACTCCAAGCCGCTCATCGGCGGCAACGTCAACGACGACGCCTACATCGACATCCTCGACTTCGGCGGATACATCGGCCGCCTGAGCCAATCCCCCGGCGCCGACACGACCTGCTCCACTTCCCCCCTCCACCCGGACTTCAGCGGCGACGGCACCGTCTTCACCGAGGACTTCACCTTCATCCAGAACAACTTCGCCGTCCCCCGGGACCCAACCCCCTGCAGCCCCCTTGCCGGCGACGGCGCTCCGATAACCGACATCTCCGTCGCCGATCTCATCGCACGCGGCGACTGGGACATCGCCCGCGCCGATCTCAACCTCGACGGCCGCCTCAACACCCTCGACGCCACCTTCCTCGCCGCCCACGGCCTCCCCGCCTGCGCCGCCGACTTCAACCACACCGGCGGCCTCGACGTCCAGGACATCTTCGACTTCATCAACGCCTGGATGTCCGGCCACCCCGCCGCCGACATCGACCGCGACCACCTCGTCGCCGTCCCCGACATCTTCCAATACCTCACCGCCTGGTTCGCCGGTTGCCCCTGATCCGCTCCCCAAGGACCCGATGAACCCACGCCCCTCCAACCTCGCACTCGCCCCCGTTGCCGGCGCCCTCCTCGCGCTCGCAACCTCCGCCGCGGCCGGCCCGGTGCTCGAACTCGCGCCCGTTCCCGGCCCCGGCCTCACCATCGCCGTGCGCGTCCGCGACATCGGCCCCGTCCCCGCCGCGGGCTGGCAGGCGTTCCTCGAGTTCGATCCCTCCCGCCTGACGCTCGTCTCCGGCTCCTACATCACCACCCGCTTCGGCCTCCCCCTCCTGAGCCCGATCGCGGCCCAGGCCGGGCACATCGATCTCGCCGCCGGCATCAACGCCTTCACCGGCCAGTCTCCCACCGCCGACGATCAGGACCTCGCCCTGCTCCAGTTTGTTCCCACGGGCACCGGCTGTCTTCCCCAGATCCGCGCCCGCGCCAGCAATCCCCCCACGCGCCTCACCGACATTCAGGGCGACGCCATCGGCCCCCTCTCCATCTCCAGCCCCTGGGTCACCTGCCTCCCCGACGCCAACCGCTCCGGCTCGCTCGAAGTTCAGGACATCTTCGACTTCCTCAACCTCTGGTTCGCCGGCGATTGCCGCGCCGACTTCAACGGCGTCGGCGGCCTCGCCGTCCAGGACATCTTCGATTTTCTCAACGCCTGGTTCGCGGGCTGCCCCTGACCATCGCCCCCCCCGCCCCCCCGCCCCCCCGCCCCCGCCCTCCGCCCCCAGCCCCTCCCGTCTCTCTCGCGTATCCCCGCCGATCCCACCCCCGGCGGATTGAAGGAGCCTCCCGTGCGAATCCCTTCGTTTCTCAAGGCCGTCGCGATCCTCGCCGTAGCTCTCGGCACGCCCGCCCTCGCCCGGGCCCAGTACGTGACGGAACTGCGCGTCACGCCGCTCTGCTCGCAAAGCGCGGCCGTTGACGTCACCATCGACCTCACTACCTCCGCCGCGCCCGTCGCCGGCGGCCAGTTCTTCCTTTCCTTCGATACCGCACGCCTGCAATACCTCGGCGCCACCCCCGGCCCGTCGTTCCCCACGGTCGTGTACAGCGCCTCCGACGGCCTCGGCGGCACCATCGACTACGCCGTCTCCACCGCCCTCGGCGCGCCCATGGTGCCCGCCCCGGCCCGCTTCGCCACGCTCCACTTCACCGCCCTCACGCAGATCTGCGCCGGCGCCACCCTCACGCTCGTCTCCTTCCGGCCCCGACCGTCCCCCCTCCCGCCGACGCGCCTGACCGACACCGCCGGGGCCCCCATCCCCACCACGGCCGTCGATCTCGCCCCGTTCACCGTCGATTCGGTCATCCCCGGCATCGCCACCCTCCCGCCCATCAACGCCTCCACCAACGCGTTCGACTGCTTCGCCACCGTCTCCCTCACGCCCCCCGCCGCCACCGACAACTGCGGCCCCACCACCGTCGCCGGCGTCCGCGACGACAGCCAGCCCCTGGCGAGCCCGTTCCCGCTCGGCCCGACCACCATCACCTGGACGGCCACCGACTGCGCCGGAAACACCAACTCCTCCATGCAGGTCGTCACCGTCGCCGACAACACGCCCCCCGTGATCGGGGATTGCGGCGTGAACCTCAACGCCCCCGGCAACTTGAGTTGCCAGGCCCCGCTCCCCGACTTCACCGCCGCCGTCATGGCGACCGACAACTGCACCGCGACCGGCTCGCTCGTCGTCACCCAGTCCCCGCCCGCCGGAACGCTCGTCGGCCCCGCCCCCACGACGGTCACCATCACCGTCCGCGACGCCGCCAACAACCCCTCCACCTGCCAGCGCACCTTCACCATCGACCCCGTCGCCCCCCCGACGGCCACCGCCGCCGCCACCGGCGGCTCCAGCGTCATCTGCTCCACCGGCGTCGTCCAGCTCACCGGCACCGCCACCAACTACGCCAGCGTCCAATGGTCCGGCGGCTCCGGCTCGTTCAACAACCCCAACATCCTCAACCCGATCTACACCCCCGGCCCGGGCGATGCCCTCGCCGGCTCGGTGGTCCTGACGCTCACCGCCTACTCGCCCTACTCCTGTGTCCCGCCCGCCACCGCCACCGTCACCATCACCGTCAACTCCGCCCCCATCGCCCCGACCTCGGCCGGCGTCAACACCAACAACTTCTGCACCGGCACCGTCCCCAGCATCACGCTCTCCGCCGCCGGCGGGAGCGGCACCATCCTCGTCTGGAGGGTGGGCTCCTGCACCGGCCCCGTCATCGGCCCCGGCTCCCCGCTCACCATCGGCGCGCCCCCCACCACGACCACCTTCTTCGCCCAGTGGGTCAACGCCTGCGGCCCCTCCGCGTGCGCCTCCATCACCGTCACCGTGGTGCAAAGGCCCACCGCCTCCGCCGGTCCCCCGCAGGTGGTGTGCGCCAACGGCGTGGCCCAGCTCAACGGCGTCGCCACCGACTACTCCTCCGTGCACTGGTCCGGCGGCGGCGGCTTCTCCAATCCCAACATCCTCAACCCGCTCTACACCCCCACCCCCG
>CALMPG010000147.1 GCA_937871915.1 uncultured Phycisphaerales bacterium | reverse complement strand
GGGGGGGCGGCGGGGGCGGGCAAGGGTTCGTGGAGGCACGGGAGGGCGGCGACGAGGTAGAGGGCGAGGCAGGGCATGGGGCGAGTCTAACGCGAGGAAGTGCCCTCGTGTTGGGTGGCCACAAGGTGCGAATGCCAGGCTGTTCAAATGGGTACGAGTCGGCCGTGGTACGAGTCGATGCGGCGTGGCCGAAGCGTTTCGTGAGTTACTCGATGTCCTACCTTCTGGAGCATCATCTGTGGCCGGCGGTGCCGACGTGTCATCCGCCGCGGCTGGCGGACAGGTTGGATGGGGTGGCGCCGGGGGTGGGGGGGAGGCAGGTGGTGTAGGAGGGTGGAGGTGGAGCGAGTGAGGTGGTTTCAGGTGTGGCCGAGCAGTGCCTTTCTGGTTACTTCAAGAGGACGCACGAGACTGCGCCGGATGCGCCCCGTGGATCGGGCGACGTCAACGATGTTGGAGGAGAGTCCGAACCGCAGGAGGTTCTTGGGGTACTCGTGCAGGCTTCGGAACCAGTGCGGGAGTTGGACCTGCCAGATGGGGCGAGCGTGATCGTCGAGCATCATGTAGTTCCGCTGACTCAGTTGCACGATTGCGGTGTCGCGAAGGGGATGGACTTGGAGCCAGTTGGGCTTGAGGCAAGGTTGAGAGTGTCTGGCGAGCAGGCGTCCCGACTTCTGGTCGAGCCATGCGGTGTGCAGCTGGCCGCGATCCTGCCAGACGCAGATCACGCGGTCCCGGATCGACATCGGCCATGCGAGGATGCCTTTGGCATCGAGGAGGACACGGAGCGAGCCTTCGGTGAGGTCCAGTTGGGCGAATCCGTGAGAGTGGCTTGCGAAGAGGCCGTCGAAGCGAGAGGTCGTAATTTGGGAGATGGTGATCTCGTCGAAGTTGCGTGCCCACATTTGAGATCCAGTGCGTGGATCAAAGCGGCGAAGCTCCAGGCGGGCGTGCCATTCTCGATCTGGTCTATGCAGATGTCTTGAAGTCGTGCGCTGGAGGGCGAGAACTAGAGCTTTGTCGGTGGCGGGAAAGAACGCTGTCATGTTCTCGGTTTCGATTTGCCATGAGCGGAGTCTGGCGGTCGGCTTGGCGGCCCAAGGGAGCGGCCGGGGGACTTTGACGTCGTACGTCCACAACTTCTTTCCCGCGGCGGAGTAGGCGGACACGCGGACTCCCGGGTCATTCTCGACGATGTGGGCGATGCACGAGAGGCGAGCGTCCGTCCAAATAGTCGGGGCGAACATGGCCGGCCAGATGCGGCGAAAACGAAAGCCGGAGATCTTCTGAATCGCGGTGTTTCGGACCCACCGGTCGCGACGCTGCGCATCCTGCAGCGCGATGCGACCAGTCTCCTGGTTGTGAACTGCACGACGGCCGTTCACGAGAACGTCATAGTACAAATCACTCCCAAAGGTCACGCCCTCAGCGACTTGTTCGCGACAGCGGCAAGGCCCATTGATTACGCCGCAGCCGTCGCAGAACGATGTGACTTGCAATAACTTGGCCATGGAGGATGGGTATCCATGTTTGTCCGCCGCGAATGGAACTGGCCGCATGGTAACAGGGCGGTTCGTCCGTTTCTCAGACGCGTGCCTTGCGCATGCGTTTGATCGCGGCCGACCAGATGTGCTCGATCTCCGCGCCAGCGAACTTCGTGCGATTGAGAGTCAGGGCAAAGGCGTCGTAGTCCCTGAGCGTTCCGACGATGCGATACGGCGCCGCGACACAGAGCGGGGCGCGGACCGATTCGTCCGCCCCTTCGGGGCGGGGAGGGAGTGCGACGGCGTTCCACGGGGTGCGTCGGCGAGGCGCCGAGTTCGGCCGTGGCTCTGTTCGGTCGTCCCGTTGGGGGGAGGGCAAGTGGATGCGCGGGGTTGCGGGGTCGTCCGCCCTCCGGGCGGAGGTTTTGGGGAAAGTCCACCAGGGGCTTGCTCGCAGAGCCTCGCGGCGCCCCTGGCAACCATCGCTCGCCCGAAGCGGGCGAAAGGCAAACAGCCAACCCAGAAGCGCGGGCCGGGATGTCCGAGCTGGGAAACCAGAGCACGGTGGTGGCCGAAGTCCGAAGACGCCACCTCTCGCTTACGCGAGAGGCTCATTCACCCTGATCGAGCACGGCCATGAAGGCTTCCTGCGGGATTTCCACCGAGCCGATGGACTTCATGCGCTTCTTGCCCTTCTTCTGCTTTTCCAGCAGTTTGCGCTTGCGGGAGACGTCGCCGCCGTAGCACTTGGCGGTGACGTTCTTGCGGAAGGCCTTGATGGTTTCGCGGGCGATGATCTTGCCGCCGATGGCGGCCTGGACGGGGATCTCGAACTGGTGTCTGGGGATCTGCTCGCGGAGTTTGGAGACGAGCAGGCGGCCGCGGTATTCGGCGCGGTCGCGGTGGACGATGATGGAGAGGGCCTCGACGGGGTCGCCGTTGACGAGGATGTCCATCTTGACCAGGTCGTCGGCGCGGTAGCCGATGATCTCGTAGTCCATGGTGCCGTAGCCGGAGGTCATGCCCTTGAGCTTGTCGAAGAAGTCGTAGATGATCTCGGCGAGGGGGATCTCGAAGGTGACCATGTCGCGGGTCTCGCCGACGGACTGCTGCTGCTTGTAGAGGCCGCGCCGGTCGAGGCAGAGTTTCATGACGGGGCCGATGTACTCGCGTGGGAGGATGATGTCGATCTTGGCGATGGGCTCGCGGACGTCTTCGATGTAGGAGCCGTCGGGGAGGTCGGCGGGGTTGTGGACCTCGATGAGGGTCATGCCGTCCTTGATGGGCGTGTTGTCGCCGAGGGAATCGACGGGGACCTGTCCGCCGGTGGCGACGACGGTGGGGGGGACGCCGGCGACGCCGGTTTTCTCGGCCTTGTTGCGCATGAGTTGGTCGAGCGTGCCGCGCACGAGGACGCGATAGGAGACGGTGGGGGCGGTCTGGACGACCTCGACGCCGCCTTCTCGCTCGAGGCGCTCCTGGATGATGTCCATGTGGAGCAGGCCGAGGAAGCCGCAGCGGAAGCCGAAGCCGAGGGCCTCGGAGTGGACGGGCATGAAGGTGAAGGAGGAGTCGTTGAGGGAGAGTTTCTCCATGCCCTCGCGCAGGGACTCGAAGTCGTTCTTGCTGGCGCCGCCGTCGCCGTCGTCGTCCGGGTCGGCGGTGGCGGGGTAGAAGTCGCAGAAGACCATCTGGACGGGGGGCTTGTAGCCGACGAGGGCCTCGGGGGCGGGGTCGATCTCGAGGGTGACGGTGTCGCCGACGCGGACGTCCTTGAGGGAGCGGATGGCGGCGACGACGAAGCCGGACTCGCCGGCGGTGAGGGACTGCACCCGCTGGGGCTTGGGGGTGTTCTTGCCGATCTCGGAGACCTGGAAGGTGCGGCCGATGCCCATCATGCGGATCTTGTCGCCGACCTTGAGGACGCCGTCCATGACGCGGATGTAGACGATCACGCCGCGGTAGTCGTCGTATTTGGCGTCGAAGATGAGGGCGCGGAGGTTGGACATGACCGGCTCGCGCGGGGGGGGGAACTTCTCGCAGATGGCGGCGAGGAGTTCGGGGATGCCGACGCCGGTTTTGGCGGAGACGTAGATGCAGTCCTCGGCGGGGAGGCCGACGATCTGCTCGACCTCCATGGCTTTTTCGTCGGGCTGGGCGGAGGGGAGGTCGATCTTGTTGATGACGGGGACGATGGTGAGGTCTTCGTTGATGGCGAGGTAGGCGTTGACGACGGTCTGGGCCTGGACGCCCTGGGTGGCGTCGACGACGAGGATGGCGCCCTCGCAGGCCTTGAGGGCGCGCGAGACCTCGTAGTTGAAGTCGACGTGGCCGGGGGTGTCGATGAAGTTGAGCATGAAGAGGTCGCCATGGGAGGCGGCCTCGCCCTTGGCGCTCTTGTGCTCGCCGGCGTCGTTGATGGACTCCTCGTACTCGGTCTCGAGCTCGTCGGCCGTGGCGCCGAGTTTGTGGCGGTGCCAGACGGTGACGGCGGAGGCCTTGATGGTGATGCCGCGCTCGCGTTCGAGGTCCATGGAGTCGAGCATCTGCTCGCGGGCCTCGCGAGGGGAGACGGCGTTGGTGGCCTGGAGGAGGCGGTCGGCGAGGGTGGACTTGCCGTGGTCGATGTGGGCGATGATGGAGAAGTTGCGGATGTGGGAGCGCGGGACCGGTGGTTGGGGGGCGGCGAAGGAGGGTTTGACGGTCGGCTCGGGCATGGGGGGTGATGGTAGGGAGGGCCGGGGGCGGGTTCGGCGAGGCGGCGCAACGAACAGGGACGCCCGGGATGGGGTTCCCGGGCGTCCCTTGTTGGATCGGAGCGGGGTACGCGGAGCGGATCAGCGGCGGCGGCGACGGAGGGCGGCGAGGCCGCCGAGGCCGAGGAGGGCGGGCGCGCCGGGGGTGGGCACGTAGGTGGCGGAGAAGGCGATGTTGTCGAGGGCGAGGGCGTGGTCGTTTCCGGGGTCGTTGTTGTCCCACCAGCGGAGGACGAGGTAGGAACCGACGGGGACGCTCGCGGAGACGGTGCTGGTGATGCCCGCGACGCGATTGGCGGCGAGGTTGCCGTCGAGCGCGCCGGCGGTGGCCGTGGCGATGGGCCCGGTGAAGTCGAGGGCGGAGTGGGCGGTGTAGCCGGTGATGTTGGCGGCCTCGAGGTCGGCGAGGACCGGCGCGGAGGAGAGGACGGAGTAGTCGAACACGAGGGTTTGTTGGGTGAGGTTGTTGCCGTTGCGCCACTGCTCGCCATCGAAGGTGAGCGTGAAGGAATCGAACGCGGCGGAGCCGTCGTTGCGGATGACCAGGGCGAGGGTGTTCTCGAAGGAGCCGGAGGCGAGGGCGCCGAGGGCGCGATCGGTCAGGGCGTTGGCGCCGGCGACGCCGAAGGAGTAGAGGGCGCCCGCGGTTCCCGAGCCCGTCTCGCCGCGATAGACCGTCGCGGCGGTGGTTCCCGTGTCGCGGGTGGTGTTGGAACTGGAAGAGCCGAAGACGGAGTACCACCCCTCGGCGCCGACGGTGGTGCCGTTGGTCCAGGCGTTGGTGGTGCCGCTGGTGGCGAGGGTGTCGAAGTCCTGGGTGTAGGTCCCCGAGACGTACGAGACCTGCTGGGCGATGGCCGCGCTGGAACTCGCGGCGGCGATGAGCCCGGCGACGCAGAAGAGGCAGGAACGGTGCATTGTACAAACTCTCCCTGCCCGCGGGATCGCCGCGTGCATGCAAATGAAAACCACGGATGCTGGCAGGGGGCACTCTCTCTCCCACCTGTGAGGCCGGACGGGGGTCCGACCACGTTGAGAATACCAGAAACGGAGGCGGATGCAAGCAGAACACGGCGGGAATAGGAGGTGTTCGAGCGAAGTTCGTGCGTTCGCCCCCGGGGGGGGGGGGGCGGACCGGTCGCAAAGAAAACCAGCAACGTCCGAGCGAGACCGCTCGGACGTTGCTGGTTGGAATCGGTCTGGGAGCGGGTCGAAGAGGCGTTAGTGGCGGCGGCGACGGACGGCGGCGAGGCCGCCGAGGCCGAGGAGGGCGATGGCGCCGGGGGTGGGGACGAGGCTGGGGTTCGAGACGACGTAGCCCTCGGCGCCGGAGACGTAGTTGGAGAGGGTGTCGCCGAAGACCCAGTTGACGCCGTAGGCGGTGTTGGTGCCGAGCTCGCGGGGGGCGCCGGAGCCGACGCCGTTTCCGCCGGCGGTGATGTAGGCGGCGCTGGGGGCCTGGACGGTGAAGCCGAGGACGTCGGCGAAGGTGAGGGGCAGGCCGGTCTTGCCGAGGGCGGCGTGGACCCAGGTGTTGTTGGTGCCGCCGTTGATGGTCTCGTAGATCTTGGCGGGCTCGGTGGCGATGTCGTTCATGGAGAAGTCGTAGGTGAACCCGCCGTTGACGGTGGGGGTGCGGAAGGCGGCGAAGGAGGGGTTGGAGGGCTCGTTGGCGACGACGGCGAAGTTGGCGCCGTCGGTGATCCAGATGTTGAAGTAGGGGGCGACGGCGGGGCCGGAGCCGGCGGTGAAGCGGCCGGAGTCGTCGTGGCGGGTGATGCAGAGCTCGGAGATGCTGCCGAGGGTGGAGCCGTCGGCGGCGCTGGAGCCCCAGCCGGCCTTCATGGAGCCGGCGCTGATGACGAACTCGGTGGCGCCGGGGACATAGGCGTTGTTGGGCAGGATCTGCGGGGGCACGTTGCCCGCGCCGTTGCGGATGATGAAGGACGTGAAGGCGCCCGCGTCGGCGGTGACGGCGGCGATGGCGAGACCGGACGCGACGACCATGCTGGAAACTCTCATCTCACTTCTCCCGAAAGGGCCTCTGTCGAGGCGGAACAGAAAGGAACGACACACTCGACGAGCGGGGCTCGTCGTGGGAACGCGGACACAACGCGGCCGACGGGGGTCGGACGGCAGGGTTGCCGAAGGCGCACGCGACGCTTGCGGCGCGTGCGCCGGACGGACGTGGGTTGTGCAGGGGCACTCTCTCTCCTGCACCGGGCGCCGGCGCGAGCCGGGCCGAAACATAACCTATTCACTGGTGGGGGCATTGCAAGGACAGCGCGCAGAATTGGTTGGTATCCCTGAGGGAATCGTGGGATGCGCGGGGGTTCTCGGTGCTCGCGTGTGATGCTGGAGAATCCGCCGGGAGCGGCGGGGAGGGACAACCCGCGCGCGGCGAGCGCGGAGCGCCAACGATCAGCGGATGCCCGAACCCGCCCGACCCGCCGTCTTTCTGGATCGTGACGACACGCTGATCGCCAATCGCGCGATCACCGAGGGCACGACGCACCCCGGGTCGCTGTTCGATCCCGCGCTGGTGGAACTGCTGCCGGGCGCGGCGGCGGCGTGCGCGGCGCTGAAGAGGGCCGGCTTTGCGCTGGTGGTGGTGACGAACCAGGGGTGCGTGGCGCGCGGGGAGTGCCGGATCGAGCAGGTCAAGGCGACCAACGAGCGGGTGCGCGAGGTGGTGAAGGAGGAGGCGGGGGTGGAACTCGACGGGATGTACTTCTGCGCGTACCACCCGGAGGGGAGTGTTGCGCCGTGGAACATGGAGCACCCGTGGCGGAAGCCGGGGCCGGGGATGATCCTCGCGGCGGAGAAGGACCTCGGGCTGGACCTTGGGAAGTCGTGGATGGTGGGGGACGCGGAGCGGGATGTTGAGGCCGCGCTGGCGGCGGGGATCGCGCTGGAGCGGACGATCGTGGTTGGGGATGCGAAGGTGGCGCGGGTGGGGAGGCGGGTGGAGGGGCTGGGGGGGGCGGCGCGGGGGATCGTCGGAACCGAGGTCCGGGGAGTTCGGTAGACTTCCGGCGTGACCGACGAGCCGCCCCCCCCGCCCACGAAGCCGTATGCGCCGCCGGTGGTCGGACCGGATGCGGAGGTGTTCGCGACGCGGATGCCGTGCGTGCGGTGCGGGTATGACCTGCGGTCGATGCCGGTGGCCGGGCGGTGCCCGGAGTGCGGCGGGGGGTGCGAGGCGTCGCTGGGGTCGATGTGGGCGGCGGATGCGGGGGATCGGGAGCGGGTGGTGCGCGGGCTGCGGCTGATGGTGTGGGCGGCGGTGGTGTTTCCGCTGATCGGGGCGGGGTTGCTCGTGATCGACATTCGGCGGAGCACCGCGGGGCCGGAGTTTTCGGTGCTCGGGCTGTTCGGGATCGGTATCGTGGGGCCGGCGATCGCGCTGGCGGGGGTGGCGATGGTCTCGCGGGCCGTGCGGTCGGCGAGCGGTGTTGCGCTCCTGCGCCCAACGGCGACGCTTGGCGAGAGCGCGGGAGGCGTCTTTGCGGGGTGGGCGTACCTCGCGTGTTCGATGCTGGCCTCGATCGTGATCGTGGTGCTGACGAGCGACACAATGGGCCGCGGACCGGACGAGGGGTGGGCGTGGGTCGTCGGGACGCTGCTCGTCGGAACCGGGCTGGGGTGGACGATGCGGAATCTCTTCGTGTCGATGCGGTGCGCCGAGATCGCGGGGGTGAGCAATCGGCCGGTGATGCGCCGGCTGTTTGTGGCGATGGCGTGGATCAGCGGGGTCGGGGGGGTGCTGGTGGTGTGCTATGGCGTGGGCGCGATCGTGGCGTACGTGTTTCGGGAGGAGTTGTTCGACTACCGGCCGGGGCGGTCGCGGAGCGTCGTGGCGGCGCTGTTGATCGCGGTGCAGGTGATATCGAGTGTGGTATACCTCGGCGCGCTCGCGTGGCTGGTGGCATGGCCGGTGATGCTGGGGCTTCTGGCGCGGGGGCTGCGGAGGATGGGCGTTGCGGTGCGGGCTGGGGGCGGGGGGGGGGGCGGGGCGGGGCCACCTTCGGTATTGGCGGCGGGGGTGTGGCTGGCGGCAAAGGCGGGCGCGGAGCGGATGGGTCTGGCCCTGCGAGGGGCGTTTGGGCGATACAATCGCGGGATCGGAGCCATCGCATGAGCACGCTTCGGGGCCGTTCGCAGATTGGGCCGGATGGGTTGCTGCGGATTCCGCTGCCGGCGTTGCCTCCCCACACGGAAGTGGAATACACGCTGGAGGTTCGGGCCTCGAAGCGAAACGGGAGCGCGAGCCCGGATTCGACGGGGGTGCGGGCGCTTGGGCCGAGACCCAGCGAGCACGATCGGCGTCTGGCGCTCGACGAAGCGATCGGCTCGATTGTCGATCCGACGTTTGTTCGCCCCCCGCAGGGAGACTTCACGCCGCGGGAGTCTCTGGATTGAGTTTCCTGCTCGACTCAAACGTGTGCATCCGACTCTTGCGATCGGGAGACGGAGCGGGGGGGGCGGGACGGGCAAGCCCGATCGCCGTCGAGGTCCGGCGACGGATCGAGACGCACGATGCGGGAGGGCGGGAGTGCTTTGTGTGCGCGGTTGTCCGGTATGAGTTGCTCGCCGGCGCGCTTCGGAGCGCACGTCCGGACGAGAATCATGCCAGGGCCATGAGGCTGCTGGGCGCATTCCGATCGCTCCCGTTCGACGATTCCGCGGCCGATCACGCGGCCGAGGTCGGGAGATTGCTGCGGATCGCGGGCAATCCGATCGGGCCCAACGATCTGCTCATGGCGGGGATCGCCCTGGCGAACGGGGTCACGCTCGTCACGCCCAACGTCGCCGAGTTCGGGCGCGTGTCCGGGCTGGCCATTGAGGACTGGGAGTCGGCCGCTCAGGGATAGCGGCCTCCGCCCCGAGATTCGCAAAGTGTGGTATCGTCTCGGCCGCGGCCGCGGCCGGGCGTGGGCGCGGGCGCGCGATGGCACCTTTGGAGGAGACGGCCGTGAAACTCGCCTTGCACTGGCAGATTCTCATCGGGCTTGGGGCGGGCTTGGCGGTGGGGCTGGCGGTGAACGCGTGGGGGGAGGGCGTTCGCGCGGCGGTCGAGTCGAACATGGGCGGGGCGGGCGTTGCGGTGCTGGACTTTGTGGTGAACCTGAATCGGGTGCTGGGGGAGATCTTCAAGCGGTCATTGCAGTTCATCGCGGTGCCGATCATTCTCTTCGCCGTGATCGTGGCGATCACGTCGCTGGGGGATCTGCGGAGCCTGGGGCGGATCGGGGGAAAGACGCTGGGGATCTTCTTCGTGACGGCGTTTATCGGCGTGGCGATCGGGCTGACGCTGGTGAACGTCATCAAGCCGGGGAGCGAGCGGTTCATCAACCCGGAGGCCCGCGAGCGGCTGCTGGGCTCGATGGACGCGGGCGCGGCGGACGCGTTCACGGGGGCGACGAAGAAGGCGGCCGACGACTCGAAGAAGCTGGCAACGGCCGCGAAGTCGGTGAACCCTTGGGACCTGGTTCGCGATGTGATGCCGACCAACCCGTTCGACTCGATGGCCCGCGGGGACATGCTCCAGATCGTGGTGCTGGCGCTCTTGCTGGGGATTGCGCTGACGCTGTTGCCGAGGGAGGTGGGCGCGCCGGTGGTGGGGGTGTGCAAGGGCTTGGCGGAGGCGTTCACGGCGATCGTGCGGGGGATCATGGTGGTGGCGCCGATCGGGGTGTTCTGTCTGATCACGCCGATCGTGGCGACGCTGGGGTTCAGCGTGCTCACGGCGCTGGGGGCGTATTGCGTGACGGTGATCATCGGGCTGGCGATCATCCAGTTTGTGATGTACCCGGCGGTGGTGAGGGTGTTCACGCGCGGGCGGCTGCCGATCCGCACGTTCTTCCGGGGCATCGCGCAGGTGCAGATGGTGGCGTTCAGTTCGTCGAGTTCGGCCGCGACGCTTCCGGTGACGATCCAGAACGTGCGGGACCGGCTGGGCGTGCCGATGGATGTGGCGGGGTTCGTGTGCGCGCTGGGGGCGAAGGCGAACATGGACGGCACGGCGATGATGCAGGCCGTGGCGACGGTGTTCCTGGCGCAGTTCTACGGGATGGAACTGACGCTGACGCAGCAGGCAACGATCGTGCTCACGGCGGTGGTCGCGGCGATCGGCTCGCCGGGGATCCCGTCGGGGGGGATGGTGATGCTGGTGATCGTCTTGCAGACGTACGGCGTGAACCCTGAAGGAATTGCGATGATCCTGGCGGTGGACCGGGTGCTGGACATGTGCCGGACGGTGGTGAATGTGACGGGGGATGCTTCGACGGCGGTGGCGGTGGCGGCGAGGGAGGGGAGGCTTGGGGCGCCGGGGGGGGTGGGGGGGGGGGGGAGGTGAGGGGCGCGGGAATCTGGTAGCATGGATGGCGGGTGGCCGCGGTTGGTCTGAACGTGTGCCACCGGTTCGCCCGGCGCTCCGCCGGGCAACCGGTGCCGGACGCGGGGAATGTGCGGAAGTGCAAGGGCTTCGGCCGCGGTTGCCGCGAAGCGCGGGCACGGGTTGGACCTTCGGCACCGCCCGTGACGCACTTCGTCCCTCGTGTTGACACCCCCAACAATCCCCCGTGCCCGATGCCGCGCCTCCTTCATCTTCCGAGTCTGTTTCGCGGGCGCAGCCGCCGCGCCGGCCTTTGCGGCTGCTGGTGGTGATGCCGTCGTGGCTTGGGGATGTGGTGATGGCGACGCCCGCGCTGCGGCTGTTGCGGGATGGGCTGCCGGGGTCGTTCATCGGGGGGCTGGTGCGTCCGGGGCTGGATGAGTTGATCGCGGGGACCGATCTGCTCGACGAGGTGCACGTGGATCGGGCCCGGGGGGTGATGGGGCCGAAGTTGGTGGCGGCGAAGATCCGGCCGCGGCGGTATGACGCCGCGCTCTTGCTGGCCAACTCGTTCTCGACGGCGCTGGTGACGCGCCTGGCGTTCATTCCGAGGCGGATCGGGTACGACCGGGACGGGCGGGGGATGCTGCTGACGGACCGGATCAAGCCGGAGCGGGAGCACGAGGGGGTGATGGGGAAGATGGGTGTGGGGGCGGTTGGGCCGGGGAGCGCGGTGGAGTATTACCTGCGGGCGGCGCGGGGGCGGGGCCGGTAACTACG
>CALMPG010000146.1 GCA_937871915.1 uncultured Phycisphaerales bacterium | reverse complement strand
AGAGGGTGGGGAGAGGGGGGGTGATGGTGGCTTGGAGGGGTTGGTCGTTGTTTTGGGGGGGGAGGGCCTGGGGGGGGTTTGTGGGGTTGAGGGCGACCATGGGTGCGATGGGGTAGATTAGTGTTTTGATTGGGGGTTGGCAAGTAAAATGGGCGGGTTTTGTTTGGTATTTTGTAAAATGTTGTGGGATAAGGGGTTGGGGGCGCGGGTCGCGAGTATGCACTTGACGCACGCCCTTGAAAGGAGTCTGGAAATGGGGAAGAAGCGGAAGGGAAAGACGGATTCTGGTAGGCTTGGGCATGGAAACCGAGTTGGCCGGACTGATGATCGTGGATCGCATCGACGAAGAAGCGGGAATGCCGAGCGGCGTGGGCGGGATCACGACGGGCATAACAGTGTCGGCGTTCCCGGCGATGGTGGGCCCGGGCCTCTGGGTGTTCGGACTGCTGTATGGCGGATCACGTACAACGGTGCTGCACTTTGTAGTGACGCACGTTGC
Source organism: uncultured Phycisphaerales bacterium (assembly GCA_937871915.1). Taxonomy (GTDB): domain Bacteria; phylum Planctomycetota; class Phycisphaerae; order Phycisphaerales; family UBA1924; genus UBA4658. The sequence goes on along the minus strand of CALMPG010000146.1, from coordinate 4,105 downwards.
CGACCCTCCAGTGGAGGTGTACCGCGAGGCGGTAGCGATTCGCGCCGCACCGAGTCCGTTAGCGGCGTGCCCGCTCTCGCATCACTTGGAGCGTGTGTCGTTACCGGGATCGGGAGCCTATCGAATGGAACTCGTCGAACCTTCGTCTGGACGGAGACTCGGGGGAACGTGGTTGATCGTTGACGAAAGCCCTTGACAGATGACTGTGCGTAATGTAGCATGGTTTCATGGCTGGCATAGACGACCTGAAACCGCACGATCCGCAGCAACCGGGCGAGCCGATCAAGGCTCCCGAGTTTGACCGCAGCCGCAAGCCGGGCGCGCGGATGGTTGCTGCTGCGCCCAAGCCCCCGAAGGTCCGCAGGCCGCGCCGGAAGGGCAAGATCGGGGGCGACAAGTCCGCGATCGTGGCGCAGTTGCCAATCGCGTGCATGGATGAGACGGCGGCTGTCGAGTTTCTAGAGCGGCAACGGTGGGGCGATGCGCCATGCTGCCCGCACTGTGGCGACACCGACGTGCGCAAGATGCTGGGCAAGGATGGAAAGACCCGGAACCGCCGGTACCTCTGGCGATGCCTGGGATGCCGCAAGCAATACACCGTGCGAATCGGTACGGTCTATGAGGAATCGCGCATCCCCCTTCGCCATTGGTGCTTTGCGTTCTGGGCATCCTGCGCGTCGAAGAAGGGTGTGTCCGCGCTCCAGATCAAGCGGCAAACCGGCCTCAACTATCGCTCCGCGCTGTTCCTCCTGAATCGCATCCGGCACGCGATGGCCCCGGCTCCCAATGGCCCCAAACTCGGGGGCGTGGTGGAGGTCGATGAGGTCTACATCGGTGGTGTACCCCGCAAGCCCTTCATCCGCGAAGGGGACACAAAGACCATCCGGCGCAATGTCGAGTACCGCAAGAAATGGTCCGAGCGCGTGCCGGTGGTGGCGTGCGTGGAGCGCGGCGGTGAAGTCCGCGCCAATCCCATCGACGGCGTGACGGCCGCGAACCTGCGCCAAGCCATTGTCGAGAACGTGGAGAAGGGCACGTACATCTTCACCGATGACCGCAGGCAGTACCGCACGGCCACCATCGGCGTTGGGGCGCATCGCTCGGTGAACCACAGCGCGGGCGAGTACGTGCGCGGTCCGGTTCACACCAACTCTGTCGAGGGGTTTTTCTCTCTGCTGCGCCGACGGATCGACGGAACCCACCATGCGGTGAGCAAAGCGCACTTGCATCGGTACGTGTCAGAGGCCGCGTTTGTGTATTCGCATCGCGGGGTCGATGACGGCGAGCGCGTGCGCATCGCCATTCGCGCGGCCAATGGCAAGCGGCTGTTCTACGTCGAGCCAGAAGCACCCGCAGCGTAACCAGATTGTCACGCGCCAACCGCCGCGAACCAGAATTTGAATTGTCTCGTGCCAGTGGCTAGTGTCCACTAACCGCGCTTTTTCCCGTTGTTTTTCGCGGGTTTCGCTCGGAGCGAGTCTCGCACGCGGTCCTCCCAGTTGCCCTCAAGTTTGAGGTATCTGGGTTCCGGCCCCCGCTTGCGAGGCGCGGCCTTTCCGCCTTTGGTCTTGTTCACGGATGATGCCATGACCAACACAGTGTAGCACAAAACGCATGAGGCCGACGGGGTGCAACCCATCGGCCTCTGACATTTTCCCGTTTCCCAACAGGAGTGAACACGCCCATGCGTGCCCGGTTGTCTTTTGAACAGTATCCGCGACCCCCACCAAATGCAAGCCCACCGGAGCCTATGCGTATCCGGTTGGCTCGCGCGATCGCGCGCGTTCAGTTGCTTTGTACGGCTTGTTCAGCGTGCCCGCGTGCGTCACGGATTGACGCTGGGCATTCGCACCATCCCGGAGAACTCACCATGTCTCCATGTCGAGCGTGGACGGGCGGGAAAGGCCACGTGCGCCGAGTCTGGCGCACGGGCCAACGTGTTCTGACTGCGGTCCGTTGACCGCGCCCGGTGCGGCGTTAGCGCGCCGCGCCGGGTTTCGGGCTGTTCCGCCGGTGCGGACCTCGGCCTCTGGAAACCGAGCGTAGGGGGTTCAACTCCCCCACAGTCCACTACCCCCTTACGCACAACCCCGCCTTTTTAGGGGGAGTTTTGCCCGTGCGTAAACTACATACTCGCGGCGCGGGTTTTGGGAGTTGGAGGCGTGTGGGGGCGCGGGGTGTCGCCCGCTTCGCGGGCTTGGGGCGCGCGGGGTGTGCGGGGTATCGGGGCTTGCGCCCCGGTCTAGGGGCGGGCACCCGCTTCGTGGGCTGGGTTTGCGGATGCGGGCGCGGTCAGGGGCGGAGGCACTTGGTGACGAGCTTCGTGTCGTGGCAGTGGTCGCAGCGGGACTTCTCGCGGGCAAAGTCGGTGGTGAGGCCGAGGGTGGTGGTGATGGGATTCACGGCGACGCGGTTGGTGATGTCGGCCATGTGGGCGACGCAATCGTCGCAGAGCCAGCGGAGGGGCGGGGTCTTGAGGACCTGCACGACCTTCTCGGGGTTGGAGCCGTCTACCTTGCGCATCGCACACTACTTTGCGGTAAACGCCTGAACCAGCGACCTGCGGTATCCATCGTCCTTTTCGCGGACTTCGAGGCGATGGCGGGCGAGGTCGATGTTCGTATAGAACTCCGCGCCGGCGCTTGGGTCGTTCGATTCGTAGAACATCTTGATGCGGGCGGGCCCTTTGTCGAGCGAGCTCGGGTCGCCGCTGAGGCCGATGGCGGTGAGTTTCACTTCGTGTGCCATGGCCTTGGGATGGAGATTTGTTGAATAGATGGTGTCGAGCGCGGTAAGAAACGTGTCGCTCTCGGCGCCGACGGATCGGTAGGCGGCCTTGCCGGGACGGAGCACGATGCCGCCTTTGTTGGACTCGCGCCATTCTGCGGGAAGGACGACTTCAAATCCGACGCTCTGTCCTTTGTACAGACCCTTGGCACGAATGACGCGCGTGCCGTCGGGACCGGAGGTGGCTTCGGAGACGAAGAACACCAAATCGAACCAATCCTTCTCGGATTCGGATGTGATTTCGGGCGGGGCGGAGAGCGCGGGACCGTCGGGGTTCTGCGTTGCGACTTTCATCACGATTGGCGGCTTGCGCTCGCAGGCGAAGAAGGCGGGAGAGGCGATGAGAAGGAGGGTGAGGGCGACCTTCATGGTGACGGGATGCTACCCGTGTGGGAATGGTGGGAGGGTCGCGGATGCAGAGAGAGGAAAGCCCTCTCTCTGCAACTCTCTCCCCGGGAAAGTCAGGCGGAGGTGTTGCTGGCACATGCGGAACCTACTTGCTCGGCGGTGCAGCGGGTTGAGTTGTGCGGGGTCCGACATCGACGACGGTTTTCTTCCAAGTGAACGTGTCGCCGAAGCGCGAGGGGGTTCGGGTGAAGGACCACTGGATGAGTTCGGCGCGGCGAGTGAGGAGCTCGGCGGCGTATTGGTCGGGGGTGAGGCGGAGGTCCTGGGCGTGGATGAGCTTGAGGCCGGGATGGCCGTTTTTGGACTTGGCGTCGGTGGCCGCGGTGGGATCAGAAACAAGGAAGAACTCACCGGTCAGGGAACCGTCGGCGGCGGGGCGGATGGAGGTGGGGAGGCGGAGAAGCCCGCTGGCGTAGCCGAGGTTAATGGCGAGGGGGAGGCGTCCGACGGCGTGGTCGGAGCCGGGGTACTCTGAGAATCTGAACTCGTAGACGTGCGGGGCGGTTTCTTTCCCGCACTTGAGCATGGGGCCGCGCTTGCGGTCCTTGGCGCTCAGGAGCGATTCGTTCACGTAGATGAAGGGCGTATAGGGGGTGGTGGCCCGAGGGGGTTGGAGCGTGTGCCAGAGGGGCGCGGGGCGTTCGGACTTGTCGGTCGGGCCGCGGCGGTTGGACGTGAAGCCCCAAGATTCACAACTGGCGGGGAGCGGCACGCCCTTGGCGAGCATGTCGTAGTCGGCGAGGACTCTTCGGAACTCGACGTAGTAGAAGGAATCCCAGACGGAGTTGTCGGGGAGGCGGTAGACGAAGCGGGCCCGCTTGGAGGCGGACTCGCGGGCCGGGAGAGGGAGGTTGGTGAGGGTGGGACTCGAGGGCGCGGGCGTGGGCGTGGGCGTGGGCGTGGAGGTGGA
>CALMPG010000145.1 GCA_937871915.1 uncultured Phycisphaerales bacterium | reverse complement strand
GGGGGGGCTCGGGGGAGCGCCGCAACGGGTCTCGCCGGATGGGGAGGTGGCGTCGGGTGCGGAGGAGGTGGCGCGGGCGCTGGGGACGCGGTGGGTGTGGAGGGTGGTGGTGTGGGTGTATTGGGTGCCGGGGCTTCGGCGGGTGTGGGATTGGATGTATGGGGGGGGGGCGCGGCGGCGGTATCGGATCATGGGGAAGACGGACGGGTGCGATACCGGGGCGTGCGGGGTGTGGTGAGGTTGCGGGCGGGCGAAGGGGGCCAAAGAGGCAGGCGGCACCCGTTGGGGCGCCGCCTCCCGAGACGTGAAAATGGGCTTCGGGAGCGCCGGCGCGTTGGCCGGTGGGGCCGTCGCTCGCGGGCGCGGGGGGTCCGCTGAGTCAGCAGCCCGCGAACCAGGCGTTGAGATAGTCGAAGATGTCCTGCACGGCGAGGCCGCCGCCGTTGAAGTCGGCACGCAGGTCGCCGGCGAACCAGGCGTTGAGGAAGTCGAAGATGTCCTGCACGGCGATGGAGCCGTCGCCGTTGAAGTCGGCGCGGCAGCAGGGGTTGGTCGATGGGGTCAGCGTGAGCGTGGTGCAGGTGCCGAGCGTGGACTGGTCGAGCGTGGCGATGACGGTCGAGTCGGAGCCGACCGTGATGATGGTGGGCACAACGTCGAGGTTGACGCTGCCGTAGCGGAAGGCGATGCGGTTGGTGCCCTCGAAGAGAACGGCCTCGAAGGTGACGCCCGCGCCGGGGAGGCCGGAGTTCTGGACCGCGCTCCATTCGGCGATGAAGCGGCGGTTCGGGGCGGCGCCGAGGGTGGCGGTGAAGATCTGGCCGCCGGCGGTGGGATCGAGGTTGGCCCACCAGGGGGCGATGACGGAGGTGACATAGGGATCGGGGAGGGAGAAGGGCGGCCACGAGCCGTCGTAGGTGTTGTCGTCGAAGCAGAGGAAGCCGTTGGACGAGACGTGGACGCTCGAGAAGGTCTGGCCGTAGAAGGCGAAGGGGAAGCCGAGGGGGACGACGAGGCCGCAATCGTCGCAGGCCGGGCCGGGCGCGCCGGTGGCGGAGATGTCCTCGAAAGCGTCGGAGCAGGAGGAGGGGACGTAGTTGCCGCCGGCGGGAGGGCAGGTTGTGTCGTCGCCGGCGTAGGCGCCGCCGGAGGCGAGGCAGACGCTGTGGGGCATGACGGTGCACGCCGCGCCGGCGCAGCAGCGGCCGCTGGGCTCGCAGGCGGAGATGGCGATGGTGACGAGGTAGTTGTTCTTGCGGTCGCAGGGGGAATCGGGGCGGGCGCTCTCGACGGCGAAGTAGACGGTGCCGGCGGGAACGTCGGCCTCGAGGGGCTCGCTCTGATCGTCGCACGGGGAGAAGGGGAAGGCGCGTCCGGCGATGAAGTCGCACTGGTCGTCGAGGACGACCAGACGGATGGGCACCTCGCCATATCCGTTGAACGAGACGTGCGTGGCGACGGGGAGGACGACGCGGTAGAAGTCGAGGTCCGGCACGCCGTTGATCACGGGCGCGGTGCCGAAGATGGTGGTGGTTCCGCAGGGGATGTCGGTGAACTGGTTGGTGGCGCACCCGCCGTTGATGTCCTGGCCGCAGGCCTCGGGCTCGACGAACGCGCCGGGGGGGGCGGTGATGGTGCAGGTGCGCTGGGTGGAGATGGTGAAGAAGCCGGGGCGGCCCTGGGGCGGGAGCTCGTTCTCGATGTTGGGACGCGAGCCGACACGGATGAGATACGAAGCGCCGGGGGTGGGCGTGAAGGAGACTCGGCTCTGGGAGAAGAACGAGGAGACGCGGTCGTTGCAGTCGAGCGCCTCGCCGACGTTGCAGTTGTCGGTGTAAACGGCGATCTTCGTCTCGATCTGCGGGCTTTCAACGGTGGAGATCACCGCGTCCTGGCCGGCGGGAAGGTCGCTGGTCCAGCGGAACCAGACGTCCTGGAAGAGTCCGGGGCCGCCGAAGTAGGAGTCGCAGATGATCTGGTCGTCGGGGCCGGAGTTGTTGGCGAGGGTGTTGTCATAGACGAAGGTGCCCACGCCGGAGATGGGCGTGGCGTTGATGCACTCGTCGTTCGGGGGCGGCGTGGCGGTGGTGACGGAGAAATGGCCCGAGACGAAGGCGTCGGCGGGATCGAAGGCGATGCCTCGGAAGCGGATGAGGTAGTGGTGGCCGGCGAGGGTCGCGAAGACGAGCTGGCGGACGCTGTTGTCACCGACGAGGTTGTCGCAGTCGCAGGCGATCTCCCTGCCGGCGCAGGAGCCGTCGAGGACGGCGACGGCCAGATCGGCCGGGGAGTCGGCGCCCGGGCGGACCTTGACGAAGCCGGAGGCGGGGGCGGTGAAGTCGAACCAGACATCGGGATTGTCGACGTACTCGAGGTCGTAGTCGCTCCAGAAGTCGCGGGTGGCGTTGACGGTGGTGAAGGGCCAGGAGCCGAGGGTGATGGGGGTGGCGTCGGAGCAGCAGTCGTTGGCGGGTGCGCCCGGGGGGGCGGCCGGGCAATCGGCGATGACGCGGAAGACGATGCCGCCGGTGGCGAAGGCGGACGTCGCGCTGGCGACGCGGATGTAGTAGTGCTGCGCGGCGAGCACTGGGAAGGAGATCTCGGACTGGCCGTCGGCGCAGTTGCCCGAGGCGCAGGTGATCTGCGGGCCGGCGCAATCGGCAAAGGCGGTGAGCGTGACGGGGAGGTGGGGGACGTATGGGCCCAGCCCGCAGGTGGAGACGGTCGCCGTGCCGGTGGCGGCGGGGGTGTAGTCGAACCAGATCTCCGGGGGTGAGACGCCGGGGGCGTCGCACGTGCTGGTGGAGGTGTTGACGCCGTCGGTCATGTCGAAGTCGTAGAGGCGCTCGACGACGGGCTGGGCGGATTGGCAGAAGTTGTTGAAGGGCTGGGCAGAGGCGATCGCGGCGGGGAGGAGGGCCACGAAGACGAAAAGGAGGCGAGAACGGGTCATCGAGGTGCTCCCTTGGTTCGGAGTGCGGGTGGCCGATGGGCTGTCTGTTATTCGGGTAGTATGCCTCGAAGTTTCACCAAAGCCATCTTTTTAGAGGATTTTTGAGAAGACTTGAGGTAGTACTGCCGTTCTCGAGGTAGAATCGAGGGGTGCGGGGTTGGGTAGGAGTCAGAAAGGCAAGCATCTTGAAGTCGCGGACGCGGGAATCCGAGGACGGGGCGACGGGGTTTGAGAGCGACGTGGAGCGTGCGCTCACAGAGTTGCAGGCCGCGCTTCATGGGGCGGTGGAGCTGCTGGGGGAGTATCCGCGCAAGTCGACGGAGCTGGCACGGGCGCTGGGGCTGGAGCGGAATGTGGCGTGGAAGCTGTACCGGCTGATCCACGAGCGGGACATCTTCGCGGCGGCGCGGTTCGTGCCCGGGGCGGCGTCGATGGCGACGTTTGTGAGCGGGGCGGCGGGAGCGGGCGTGCCGGAGAGTGCCCTCGATCGGGTGCGTGAGGCCGCGGAGACCTACGAGCGCGTGGTGCGGACGCACGCCGGGGATCGCGCGTCGGCGGACATCATGCTGGGGGCCAAGGCGGGCGAGGGGGGAGAGGTGGCGTTGCGGCGGAGCGCGTTCCGATCGATGAGCTTCCTGGCGGGGGTCCAGGCGATGGCGCAGGTGCAGACGTTCATCCTCGCGCCGAGCACGGACGGAAAGGCGATTGACGGAGTGTCGGTGAACGGGTTCGTGGACCTGACACGGGTGCGCCCCGATGCGCCGGTGGTGATCGGGAAGGCCATGGCGACGGACCACGACGGAAGGGTGGTGGGGTCGCTGCGGGAGGAGCCGGTGGACGGGCCGCTGGCGGAGGGGGAGTGCGTGCCGCTGCTCAAGGAGTTCTGCTCGACGCCGCTCCCGCGGTTTCGGCGGAACCCGGGGGAGCGCGGGTTCGTGGAGAACGAGCTGGCGGAGGGGCCGGTGGGGAGGATGGGGGCGATCCCGTTCATGGCGGCGACGGTGGTGCGCGGCGTGGGGGTGGCGAGGCGGACGGGGGATCAGACGACGATGGACGTGGTGGCGCGGGTGCGGACGCCGGCCGCGCTGCTCGTGTGCGACGTGCTGGTGAAGAAGGGGATGCTGCCGGGGGACGAGGGGCGGGTGGGGGTGTACAGCGATCTGTTCGGGCACGCGCTGCTCCGAGGGGATGGCCGGGAGCGATACAAACTCGCGTCGGTGCACCGGATGGAGCGGCTGGGGGAGGGGCTTTCGGCGGCGCACAGCCCGGATGTGCCGCGCTATGTGCGGATGCTCGAGCATGTGCTGCGGAGATTGGGAGAGCGCGGGGAGGAGTTCGAGGTGCACCGGGTGAGGATCGAGTACCCGTTCTCGCCGACGAGCGTGATGGTGACGTTCGACCTGCCGGGATGATCATGCGTGAATACGATGGGATGGAGCGGTGACTGAGCGGTTGAAAGTACTCGACTTGAAATCGAGCAGACCCGAAAGGGTCTCGGGGGTTCGAATCCCCCCCGCTCCGCTTGACGAATGGGGAGGGCGGAAGGCGGAGGGGGCAGGTAGAGCGTGGGAGCGGCGGAAGCCGGGGAGCGAGGGCCGGAGGGTGACGGGGCAGGGCGGGCCATACGATCCCGGATGCCTGCGCGGGTTGTGATTACCGGCCTTGGGTGCGTGTCGTGCTTCGGGGCGGGGCACGCGGCGTTGTGGTCTGCGCTGATGGAGGGGCGGAGCGGGCTCAAGCGGATCACGCGGTTTGACCCCTCGGGCTTTCCGTCGCGGGTGGCGGGGGAGATCGCTGATCTGGATGTGCGGCAGTACGTGCCCAAGTCGTATCGGAAGGCGACCAAGGTGATGGCGCGGGACACGGAGATCGCGGTGGCCGCGGCGAAGCTGGCGGTGGAGGACGCGGGGATCGTGACGCGGGGGAACGCGGAAGAGGGGGGGGCGGAGGCGGCGTTGACCTATGCGCCGGAGCGGATGGGGTGCAACATCGGGGCCGGGCTGATCGCGGCGGAACTCGATGAGATGTCGGAGGCGATGATCACGGCGCGGCCGGAGGGGACGTTCTCCATCCGGGCCTGGGGCGGTGAGGGTGGCAAGGGGATGGAGGCGCTCACGCCGCTCTGGCTGCTGAAGTATCTGCCGAACATGCTGGCGTGCCACGTGACGATCATCCACGGGGCGGAGGGGCCGAGCAACACGATCACGTGCGCGGAGGCGAGCGGGCTCTTGAGCGTCGGCGAGTCGATGCGGGTGATCGAGCGTGGGGCGGCGGATGTGTGCTTCGCGGGGTCGGCCGAGAGCAAGTTGAACCCGATGGGGTTGTTGAGATTGGACTACGCGGGGCGGCTGGCGGAGACGGGGGATGCCGAGGATGGATCGGGCTTTGTGCGGCCGTTCGATGCGGCGGCGAAGGGTGGGGTGGTGGGGGAGGGCGGGGCGATCGTGATGCTCGAGAACCTGGAGACGGCCACGAAGCGCGGGGCGAAGGTGTACGCGGAGGTCGTCGGGTTCGGGGGCGGGCACTCGGATGCGCGGTACAAGGCGGGGGAGAACGATGAGGGGTATCGATACGCCATCGAGAACGCGCTGGAGGATGCGGGGATCGCGGCGGGGGATGTGGATGTGATCGTGCCGCTGGGGATGGGGGTGCCGGAGATGGACCGTCCCGAGGGGGGGGCTCTGTGGGCGGTGTTCGGGGAGCGGCTCAAGGACGTGGCGTGCATCACGATCATGCCCAACGCCGGGAACTGCGTGGCCGGGGCCGGGGGCCTGCAGATGGTCGCGGGGGCGCTGGCGCTCAAGAACCAGCAGTTGCCGCGGCGGATCCACGCGGGAACGCCCGGAATGGGGATGCCGGTGGGGCGGGTGAAAGCGGAAACGACGCCGGGGAAGCGGCTGCGATACGCTTTGCTGTGCGGCGGATCGCTTGGGGGGCAGAACGCGGCGGTGGTGTTGAAGGCGGTCGAGGGGTGATTCGGCGCGTGGGCTGAAGAGTCCATGTGGATGGGACACGGGCGGGCGACGCTCGTGGGCTTCGGAGCCGGTTTTCTACGTTCGGGTTTTTCTTCACAAGGGAGCGCGATCATGAGCGATCAGAACTACGGCGGCGGCGGGTACGGAGATCGGGGCGGAGACCGGGGCGGGTACGGGGACCGTGATCGCGGGGGCGATCGGGGCGCAGACCGCGGCGGTCGCGGGGGGGGGGGGGGGGGGGGGGGGGGGCGCGGGCCGCGCCGGCCGGACATGGATGGGCGCGGCGTGCCGCTCTCGGAACTCGACCCGGCGCTGACGGAGACGAGCCGGAAGTTGATCGGGGCCTCGATCGAGGTGCACAAGGCGCTCGGGCCCGGCTACGACAAGGCGACGTACCAGAAGGCGATCGAGACGGAGCTCGATGCGCTGGGCGTGACGTACGCGACCAACCACGAGATCCCGGTGATCTATCGCGGCAAGCAGGTGGGGACGCGCGTGGCGGACATTCTCATCGAGAACAAGTTCATCGCGGATTTCTACGCTCAGCACCGGGAGATCGGCGCGAGCGAGCGGACGGGCATGCGTGCCGCGTTGATCGCGGCGGACATGGAGCTCGGGCTCATCATCAACTTCTCGGAGCGTCGGCTCAAGGACGGGCTGGTTCGGGTGCTGAATCCGAACAAGTTCGCCCAGCCACAGCAGCCCCACGGCGAGGGCCACGGCGGCGGGGAGCATGGCGGTGGGCACGAGGAGCACCACGACGGCGGCGGTGATTCGGGCGGCGAGCAGGCGTAGGGCCGAAAGGCATCGAGGCAACCAGGCAACACGGCGTCAAGCGAAGCGGCCCCGGACACTTGTCCGGGGCCGCTTGTCATGGCGGGGAGGGGGGCATGGGGGGGGAACGAAAAGGCCCCGAACGCGGGTCCGGGGCCTTGGGGGGGTGGGGGGGGTGGAAAGGCCCGGCGGGCCTGCGCCCCGCTGCGGCGTGGTTGGATGGCGGCGCCGGGGGGCCAGGCGGGGAGCGAACGCGAA
>CALMPG010000144.1 GCA_937871915.1 uncultured Phycisphaerales bacterium | reverse complement strand
AGCAGGGGAGCAGGGGAGCAGGGGAGCAGGGGAGCAGGGGAGCAGGGGAACAGGGGAACAGGGGAACAGGGGAACAGGGGAACACAGATTCTACGAGGGAGGTGCGGCAACGTTGGTTGCGCGTGTGAGCAGAGACCGCACCGCCGCAGAACACTGCGCGGCGAACGCCGGATCGGTCCAGAGGTTGTTGTGGCCTGCGCCGTCGATCATGGCGAGCGTGGACTTTGGGGCCGCGGCGACGATGGCCTGGGCGTCTTCGGGCGGGCTGATGGGATCGAGCGAACCGTGGAGGACCAGCAGCGGAACGCTCGCGGGGAGGCGGGCGGCGTGGAGGGCGGTGTCGAAGCCGCCCGCCGTGGGGGAGAGGGCCCAGGAGAGGCCATAGCCGAATCGGAGGCCGAGCAGGGCCATCGCGGGGCGGAGCGTGGCGCGATAGGGGAGGCCTCGCACGCGCAGGACGTTGCGGGCGGGCACTCGCGGGATGCGGTAGGGGGCTTCGGCGATGACGGCGGCGATGGGGCTCGCGAGGGCGGGTCGCGGGCGTGCGGCGCGGGCGGCGGCGGCGACGATGGAGACGCCGGCGCCCAGGGAGGCGCCGTAGAGAATGAGACGCGATGCGCCCGGCACCGACCGCTCGGCGGCGCGGTCGGTGGCACCGTCGGTGGTCAGCGTGTCGATGAGGGCGATGAGGTCCTCGTGCTCGCGGGCGCGAAGGGTGAAGCCGCCGGGCGGGCTGTCGCCGTGGGCGGGGAGGTCCCAGAGGATCAGGCGTGCGGCGAGCGGGGCGAGGCCCGCCAGGCGGGAGAGCATCATCACGCGCGAGTCGCCCCAGCCGTGGGTGAGGATGATGGTGGGGCCGCTCGGGCTCAGGCCCTGGACGTCCCAGACGGGAAGATCGCGGGACCGGGAGCGGAAAGTCCAGCTGGCGAACGCGAGGCCGCGCGTGGGCGGGTCGCCGACGAGGAGTTCGGACGGGTCGCCGGGGAGGTTCCTCGCGACGGCAAAGCCATAGGTGCGGCGCGCGGGGTGGATGAGCACCCACGCGGTGTAGAGCACCATGGACGCCCAGGCGAGGAGGAGGCCGAGGGCGAGAAGGATGAGGAGTCCCATGGAGGCGAGGAATAGGCACCCGGGCGCGACGCCCGTGCAAGGATGGGGTCAACTGCTGAGGAAGCGTTTGATGTGGGCGAAGACACTGGAGACGTCGTTGAACGTGACGACGATGAGGAGGGTGCCGATGAGCACGAGGCCGAGGATGGCCGCGGCGTTCTGGAAGCGCACGGAGGGCGGCCGACCGGTGAGCTGCTCGTAGATGAGGAAGACCATGTGGCCGCCGTCGGCGATGGGCATGGGGAGGAAGTTGATGACGGCGAGGTTGACGCTGATGAGTGCGAGGAAGAAGAGGAGCCAGACCGGGCCCCTCTCGGCGACGCTCACGCCGAGGTGGGCGATGCCGACGGGGCCCTTGAGATGCTCGGGCTTGACGGTGCCCTGGAAGAGGCGGGCGAAGGTGAGGTAGGTGTTCATCATCACGCGGTGGGTCTCGTGGAGGCCCATCGGGATGGTGTCGAGGATGGAATCGGCCTTCCAGACGAACGACTCGGGCTCGAACACGGTGGAATCGAGCGGGTTGTTCCAGCCGAGGCGGGAGAGCGCGGCGACCTCGTCGCGGGTGAGCTTCCAGGTGACCTTCTCGACGGCGGGCTTGGCGGCGTCGTCGCTCGGGGAGGGGAGTTGCACGTCGAGCGTGACCGGGGCATCGGGGGCGGCGCCGGTGATGGCCTTGAGCTCGTCGCGGAGGGCCGCGAGGGTGGCGACGGGCATGCCATTGATGGCGGTGATCCGCGAGCCGGGGCTGATCGAGGGGAGCAGACCGCCGCTGGGTGTGGGGAGTCCGGAGTTCTTTTCGGCGAGCGGCCAGACGGAGACCAGGGAGGTCATGCTCGCGCTGTCGGTGGGTGCAAAGCCGATCTGGCCTTTGTCGGTGGGGCGGACGTCGCCGAGCGACTTGCGCTCCCAGGTGCCCGGGGAGGTCTGGCGGATGACCACGATGGGGATGGGCGAGTCCTTGTGCTTGCGGATCTCGGTCACGCCGGCGGCGACGCTGGGCCACACCACGGAGCCGATGCGCTCGAAGATGTCGCCGCGCTGCAGGCCGGCGATGGCGGCGGGGGTGCCCTTCTCGACGGTGTCCACCGCGAGCACGGGGGTGAGGCCGAGGAGGTGGTAGAAGCGGTAGGGGTCTTTGCCATCGCCGATGAGCACGCGGGCGGGGACGAGCTTGGCGTCGGGGGTGATCCGGACGGTGACGCGCGAAGCGCCGTTGGCGGGATCGGCGAAGGTGGCGGAGACGGGCTTGCCCCCGGAGCGTTCCACGGCCTGGTCGAGGGTGTAGGGAGAGTGGGCGGGGACGCCGTTGATCTCGACAAGGCGCATGCCGGCCTCAAGGCCCGGAAAGCCGTGCTCTGCAAGGCTGGCCGCGAAGGCGGCCTTCTGGCGTTTGGTGTGGGCGACGAGCAGGCGGTCGGAGGCCAGCGGGGCCACGCCGATGGAAAGCATGTGCGAGCCTGCGTCTTCCTCGGGAGTGATCTGGAAGTGGAGCACCCCGCTCACACCGGGTCGCTGGACATCGATCTTGAGCGGCTCGCCCCTGGGGGCCATGGCCACGGCCAGGGAGATGTCGTTGAAGTGGCTGGGGGCCTCGCCGTTGATGGAAAGCACGGTGTCGCCGGGGCGGAGGCCCTTCTCGGTGACGCCGAGTTCCCTGGCGTTGGTCGCCTCCGCGGCGTACGCGGGCTTCTCGGGATCGACGACCAGACCGATGCGGGGCGGCTCCTGCCTGAGGCCCACGGCGGGATTGAAGACGATAATGAACAGGATCGCGGCGGTGATGATGTTGAAGACCACGCCGGCGGAGATCACGATCATCCGCTTCCAGGGGACGCAGTTCTGGTAGGAATCGGGCTCGTCGGACTTGGCGGAGGGGTCGGCGTCTTCCTGGCCGAGCATTTTGACATAGCCGCCGAAGGGGAGGTAGTTGAGGCGATACTCCGTGGGGCTGATTCCCTCGGCGAGCCGGGCACGGGCGAGGTCTCGTTTCTCGCCGGCGTCGGCGCTTGCGTCCTGCTGGAGTTGCTTGTACTCGGGCTCGCTGGAACCCTTGCGAAGGCCGAGGCCCTTGCGGTAGCTCACCAGCGCCGGGCCGAAGCCGACGGCGAAGGCGAGGACGCGGATCCCGGCCCAGCGGGCGGCGAAGAAGTGGCCGGCCTCGTGGATGATGATGATCGCGCTGAAGCCGAGGATGACCAGCAGCAGGTCGGGGACGGACATGAGGGCTTCGAGCAGTCGTTCCATTGCGTGATCCTAGACGGGAACGGGGGGTTTTCCGGCCCGCCGCGCCCGCCGGGGAATGATCGGACGTTTGGGGCGGGGTGTGGGATGAATACGTGCGAATCGCGGGGCCGGGAAAGAGCGCGGCCCGATCGCTGGGCGACCGGGCCGCGGGGTTCTCGGGCAACCGGAATCCGGGGGTTCGAGGGCAGAGCCCCGCGTATCCCCGGCGTGGATCACTTGCCGTACTTCACGGCGCAGCCGTAGGGCACGGTCTCGGCGGGGTCGGCGGCCTTGGAGGCCAGGACTTTGTCGAGGGCCATCTTGGCGTAGTTCTTGTCACCGACGGTTCCGGAGCGGAAGTCGCCGTTGTCGATCGCGCCCTTGTAGGCGATCTTGCCGTCGGTGCCGATGACGAACACGTGCGGGGTGTTGGTCGCGCCGTAGGCGTGGCCGGTGGCGCCGGACTCGTCGAGGAGGATGGGATACTCCATCTTCCAGTCGGTCTTCATCTTGGCGTTGAACTCCTTGCCCGAGCCCTGCTTGCCGGCCGCGCCGGAGTTGATCGCGAGGATCTGCACGCCCTTGGTGTGGTACTCCTCGTAGAGCTTGTTGAAGGTCATCGTCTCCTTGGTGAAGTGCATCGAGACGCCGGGGCACTCGGGATTGAACCAGAAGAGCACGACGGCCTTGCCCTTGTAGTCCTCGAGCTTGACGGTCTTGCCGTCGGTGTCGGTGAGCGCGAAGGCGGGGGCCTCGTCGCCGATCTTCACGCCCTTCTTCTCGGCCTTCTTCTCGGCCTTCTTTTCGTGCTTGTGGCCGGCGTCGCCGTCGTGCTTGTGGCCCGGCTCGGTCGCGGGGGGCTCGGCGAACGTGCGGGAGGCCACGGAGACGCTCAGGGCGAGGCCGCCGGCGAGCATGAGAGCGGTCACAAAACGGGTCTTCATTCGAAACACTCCTTTGATTGAACCTGCTGATTCAGTCTGTGTATTCGCGAGTCGGAGGTCCGCCGGCAACACGCCGCGGGCCGCCGCGATTGGTCAGGGATAGGGCTTGGGATCGACCGGGGGACGCCGGGGTGTCTGGGGAAGGTCGGTGGGACGGAGGGCGGGGCCGGGAGTGGCCGGGGCCGCGCCGGGGGAGGATTGGATGATGTAGAAATCGGGGGTGTCGGAACCGCGACGAACCTCGAGGACGCCCGCGAGGGCCGTCCTCTCGCCGTCGGGATCGCCCAGGCGGAGGATCAGCGAGGATCGGGCGGCGTCGGCGTCCTTGATGGCGTCGGCCAGCGGGACGCAGTCCTCATAGGGGAAGAACGTCATGCGGGTGGCCGCCAGGGAGGAGATGCTGACCCCCGACGGGAGCCACTGGATCTGCACGTCGCGGGTGTCCTTGGGGAGTTCGCGCGGGACGCGGGCCCGGGCCTCGTCGATCGCCTTGGCGTCGTCGGACCTGTGCGGGCGATCCATCGAGGAAATAATCGGCAGCTTGAGCGAGACCTGGGCCTGCTCGCCGAAGCAGGACTCGTTGCAGACCATCCACGAGAGTCTGGCCTTGATGGCGTCGGTTGACTCGGGCTTGGCGCTTGCCGGGATGTGCAGGGTGGTGAGGAGGGTCAGCGAATCGAAGTAGACGTGGTTGAGCAGCTCGCCCGGCTCTATGTTGCGGACGGGCGTGGGCCACCGCAGGGCGTCCACGGTGTATCCCGTGGGGAGGTCGAACTCGATGGTGGGGGGGAGGCCGCTGTCGTTGCGCCCGTGCCAGTACATGTGCCACTTGGGCTGTATCTTGAACGACACGCCCAGCGTCACGGTCGTGCCGGGGACGGCCCCGGTCTGGTCGCAGATCAGCGAGGTCTTCACGTGCAGCGCTTTGTCGGGTTTGATCGGCTTCTCGATGGGAACGGAGGATTCCGGCGGCGCGCCCGCGCCACCCAGGCCCAGCCAGACGCACAGCAACGCGGCCGTGCGGCCCGCATGGAGCGTGCGATTGTTGGAAGATGGCTTGCTCATCGGTTTGCAGACGTTTCCCATGCACGCCCCATTCGGGAGCCGGATGATCGGTTCGGAGGGGTCCTCGGGCACCACCCATTTTCCGCGGGGAAGGGTTTTGGATGGTAGGGGCGGTCCCGGGTGTGCGAATGAGGAGATAAGCGAGCGAACCCCCCGTGAGTGATACCGGCGTGACGACAGGCGGTTGAGTTGGTACGCTGTCGGGATGAAGATCCGGTACGACTCACGCGTGGGTAGGTGGCTGGCGGTCATGGCCCTGTGCTTGTTGGGGGGGACCCTCGCGGGGTGCGAGGACATCAGCGACAAGAACATCGAGTTCGCGACCCTTGCGGAGACCAGATCCCTGCTCCAGGACAAGCCCGGGGTGGCTCGGGCGGTGGACGTTCGCCCCGGGGCCGAGTTCGCCGCCGGACACCTGCCGGGCGCCGTGAGCCTGGAACTGGCCGATGTGTCGGCCACCAAGGACAGCATCGACCCGGCTCTGGCCGCCTACAAGTTCTTGATCGTCTACGGCTCGGACCCGGGGAGCGGATCGGCACGCGCGATGGCCAAACGACTCATGACGGCGGGTCACAAGGGCGTGAAGTTCTTCGCGGGCGGGTACGCGGAGTGGGTGGGGTCGGGGCTCAGGCCCGAGACGGGCGGGCCCCCGGCGGCCCGCTAGGGCACGCGCGGGCGCGTCGGGCCCGTCGGGCCCGTCGGCGACGAGCCGACATCGCACGGGCGCACAACAGACCGGGAGAACCGATCCATGTCCACCAACGCCGAAGTGATTCACAAACGCACCTACCCGAGCATCATGGAGTGCATCGGGCAGACGCACCTGGTGCGGCTCAACCGCGTGGTTCCGGCCGGCGGGGCGGAGGTGCTGCTCAAGCTCGAGTTCGACAACCCCGCGGCGAGCGTGAAGGACCGCATCGGGAAGGCGATGATCGAGGACGCCGAGCACAGGGGCCTGATCCGGCCCAAGGGGGGCAAGGGTCCGAGCGACCCGGGCACGCACATCATCGAGCCCACGAGCGGGAACACCGGCATCGCGCTGGCATTCGTGGCCGCGGCGAAGGGGTACCGGCTGACGCTGGCGATGCCCGAGACGATGAGCATCGAGCGCCGGGCCCTGCTCAAGCACATGGGGGCGAACCTGGTGCTCACGCCCGGGGAGAAGGGGATGAAGGGGGCGATGGTCCGGGCCCAGGAGCTGGTGGCCGAGACGGCCGATTCGTGGATGCCCCAGCAGTTCGACAACCCGGCCAACCCGGCGATCCACGAGGTCACGACGGGCGCGGAAATCTGGGCCGACTCGGGCGGGAAGATCGACGCGATCGTGTCGGGGGTCGGCACGGGGGGGACGATCACCGGAGTGACGCGCTACATCCGGGGCGGCGGTCGCAATCCGAACTTCAAGGCCATCGCGGTCGAGCCGGTCACCAGCCCGGTGATCTCCGGCGGTCAGCCGGGGCTGCACAAGATCCAGGGCATCGGCGCGGGCTTCATCCCGAAGAACCTCGACACGACGCTGCTCAGCGGCGTGGAGACGGTGAGCAACGACGAGGCCTTCGAGTGGGGGCGGCGGCTGGCCAAGGAGGAAGGGATTCTCGGCGGAATATCGACGGGGGCGAACGTGTGCGTGGCGGCCCGGCTGGCCGCCAAGCCCGAGTGGAAGGGCAAGCGGATCGTGACGATCGCGTGCTCGTTTGGAGAGCGGTACTTGAGCACGCTGCTGTTCCAGTCCCAATAAGGCCCGCTCACGCGTTGCACCGAGGCCGATGGACATCGCGAACCGCCCGCGCGGAGGCGAGATCACGCCTGGGGATGCTCACTTCCGGTCGAGGGATGGAGCATCCTTGTTGAAGTACAGAACGAGACGGGCGAGGGGCGAGGCCCACCCCTCGAGAATTGCGTCGGACCTGTCCCAGCGTGCAGCACAGCGGTCGAGGAACGCAGCAGAGCTCAACCGATGCGGGATGGACTTCGGCGTCGATGGTCCGTCCCTGGCGACACCCGCTTGGCGTTCCGAGAAATCCCAAGGCGGCGCCACGAAAAGCAAGTCCACCCGCTCCGCCCCGGTATTCGATGGTGAGCGGTGGGTTGCGAGGGAGACATGCGCCTGTGAATGCCGCGGACCCAATCGGCAAGACCCCGTTTTGGGAGTCGGCGCGGCGGGTGCTGGTCACGGCCGGCGTCCGCGCGGCCAGTTCTGCGCGTGGGGCGTGCCTGCGGTGGCGTGCGGAGGCCAAAGTCGCGGAACTCTCACCCGATCGTTCGCGAACGCCGATGCACAGGAAACGGGCAAGCACGCCGCCGGATGGGTCCGGGCCTTCTCGCCCACAGTCCTCCCGCGAAGAAGGATTATCCCATGGCAGGCATCGCACTCGTCAGCGCCGTCACATCATCCGCCGCCTCATCGTTCATCAGGAACCCACCCGCAAACCAGAAAACCGCGCAGAATCCCATCGCCGCCTCGCAATCCGAGGCGAACGAGACCATCGCCGTCACCCGCGCCGAGGCCGCCAAGGGCGACCAGACCGCCATTCGCAAGCTCGCCTCGTTGCAGCGGGCCGAGCAGGCCCGCCAGACCGCGCAGGCGGGGAGCGCCTCGAAGTCGGCGGCGAAGACCGACAACGATGGCGACCACGACGGCGGCGCGAAGGAAGCCGACGCCGCGACCAATTCGGCCGCGTCAAGGTCCGCCACCACGAGCACCAATCACCTCGACACCCAGGCCTGACCAGAACTCGCAAGCCGGAAGCACCACGCCGCCGACGCGGTCCACACGATCGCGCCGGCAGTTTCTTCATGGTGGTGCCCGGTCCTCTTCGCCGACGGCTACCTGGCGGGGGCGGGATTCGTGTGCTTCTGGGCTTCCTCGGCGGGCTCGGCGTCCTTCTCGCGGCCCATCGCATCGAACTTGACCTCGCTGCTTGTGCCGTTCTCCACCACGTCGACCTCGTAATAGAACTCCTTCACGGTCGTGTGGTTCTTGAACACGGCGGCGGGATGGGCCTTCTTCAGGGCCGCGAGTGCCTCGGCTGGGATGGCGGACTCTTCCACGAGGCCCTCGACCTGCATGACGTGGCCGCCGGGAGAGATCGTCGCGGTGTGCTCGCCGCGCTTGGTGGTGTATTCCACTTCGTAGGCGATCGCGCCGTCCTGCTCTTCCTTGACGACCTGCTTGACCCGCCCGGCGGGGGCGAGCTTTGCGATGGCCGCACGGACGGCCTCGGGGACATCGGCGAGCTTGATCGGGGTCTCGTCGGCCTCTTCTGCGGGCGACTTCGTGGGGGCTTGTGCGTCGCTCGTTGGCTGCTGGGCCAGCGCGAACAAGCCGCCGCCGCTCAGGAGTGCGAACGCGACCACGCCGGTGCCGACAACTCGATGCTTCATGGCGAATCCTTCCGTTGAATGCTCGCTCGGGGCGAGAGGCTTGGCGACATCCCGTGGCGCACGCTGCGGTGATTCGAGGATCATTCCCGCGAACACACGAGCAAACATGACGGCCAGATGAAGACGTTGCATCGGCATGATCAAATGAGGTCTCGTGGTGTTGGAGTGGCCTCACGTGTGGCCATCCACGCCATCTCGGTGCTCGTAACACGAATGGAGAAACCTACCAGCGCTCGGGCGGCGGATCGTTCCTTGCGTGGCGCCCGCTCCGCCGTGGAGTGGATGAGCCCCGTGCCCTCAACTCTTTCAGGAGATCACCCATGAGATCGTTCGAATCCTTCCAAGCGCGGCTGGGCACCATCGCCGGAGCGTTGTGTTGTCTGCTCACAAGCGGCCTGGCGCTCGGACAGACCACACCCCCGCCGGTGCCCACCGGGGCGTGCTGCGTGACCGATGCTGCGGGCGTCGTGACTTGCTCGGTACTGACCGACGATGCCTGCGACGCGGCCCACGGTCGCTACAAGGGCAACAACGTGGCGTGCGCCGCCGGCAACGCCTGTCCTCCGCCACCGACCGGCGCGTGCTGCGTGACCGGCGCGGCGGGCGTGGCGAGCTGCTCGGTCGTGACGAAGGGCGCTTGCCGCTCCGCCCACGGCCGCTATCAGGGCAACGCCGTGGCCTGCGCCGCTGGCAACGCCTGTCCCCCGCCACCCCCGAAGGGCGCGTGCTGCGCCGCCTCCGGACGCTGCAACGTGACCACCCAGGCCCGCTGCACGGCGAAAGCGGGAACGTACCAGACCGACGGCTCCACGTGCACGCCCAATGTCTGCCCGCAGCCCGCCCGCGGTGCGTGCTGCACCACCGAGCACAACGCCGCCTCCTGCGCGATCGACACCGCGGCCCACTGCGCCGGCGAGCAGGGCACCTACCAGGGTGACAACTCCACGTGCGCCGTGACCACCTGCCCGGCGCCCGTGCTGGGCGCCTGCTGCACCACCGAGAACAATCTCGCCTCCTGCGAGATCACCACCGCGGCCAACTGCACCGCCGAGCAAGGCGCGTACCAGGGCGACAACTCGGTGTGCGCCGCGACGACCTGCCCGCAGCCGATCGTCGGCGCGTGCTGCATCGCTGCGACCGCTACCGCCGCGCCTCGCTGCACCATCGGCACGGTCGCGAACTGCGCGACGGCCACGGGCACCTACGGCGGCGACGCCTCTACCTGTCGCAGCGCCAACTGTCCGACCGCCTGTCCCTGCGATTGGGACCACAGCGGAGCCGTGAGCCACATCGACTTCTTCGTCTTCATGAACGATTTCCTCGCGGGCCAGGGAGACTTCAACGGCGACGGCGTCACCAACAACCAGGATGTCACCGATTTCCTGAGTTGCTACAACAATCCGCCCGTCGGCTGCGTTCGTTCCGGCGGCGGAGGCGACCACGGCGACCACGGCGACCACGGCGACCACGGCGATCACGGCGATCACGGCGATCACGGCGATCACGGCGATCGCGGCGATCGCGGCGATCATGGCGGCCACGGCCGCTGACCACCTCGCACGGGCGAGGTGTATCTTTGGGCGGCTCGTGCCAGGTCGCACGGGCCGCTTTTCATCGACAGTGCTCGGTTCACAGCTGAGAACCTTGTCGCGCTGACCTGGCCTGAGAATCCCGAGCCAGTCCGGATGAGAGTTTTTCGGGTACAAGGTACCCAGGAGACTCTCGATGA
>CALMPG010000143.1 GCA_937871915.1 uncultured Phycisphaerales bacterium | reverse complement strand
GGGGGGTGGGGGAGGGGGGGGGGGGGGGCGGGGGGGGGGGGGGGGGGGGGGGGGGGGGGGGGGGGGGCGGGGGGGGGGCGGGGGGGGGGGGGGGGGGGGGGGGGGGGGGGGGGGGGGGGGCCGCGGGGGGGGGGGGGGGGGGGGGGGGGGGGGGGCGCTGCTTTCGGGGGTGCTGCGGGTTTGCGCTCACTTCTCACCTTCTCTCTGATTGCCGGCCGGCGTTCCGGGGGACCGATTGCGGGCCGGTTTCCCGTGTCCGGGCCCGAGAATCCACCGGCGTGGCCGGACGAATCCCGCTCAGAAGATCGGCGGGGGCCTTGCTCTTTGCCCAAGAAACCGGCATACTTTGAGGGTCCGACCCGCCCGCCGGTCGAAAGACGGCAAGCGACAGCCCTGCGAACACGCCCGAAGCACCGGGCAGGATGGCATACGAAAGGGCGCGGCATGTACGAACTGGTGATCTGCTCGACCGACGGCAAACCACTCAAGCGATTCGATCTGTCCCGCGCCGAGTCCGCCCGCAGGCGCATCGTCATCGGGCGGGCCGAGGACTGCGACGTTCGCATCTCCAGCCCCGCGATCTCGCGCCACCACTGCGCCATCGAGCCGGATACCGACGGCGACGAGGAGTGGATCATCCGCGACCTCGGCTCCACCCACGGCGTGGAGATGGAGGGCGTCAAGATCGCCCAGGCGGACATCAAGGACGGGCTGGAGGTCCGGATCGGTCCGGCGCTCCTGAAGTTCCAGGCCGCGCACACCCGCGTCGCGGCCGACGTCGCCCGCGAGGTGGGCGAGGGCCGGTGAGCAACGGCCGAGGTTCTGCGCGTACGCTCTCCCCTTCCACAGGCAAGGGGGAAGGGACCGGGAGCCAACCCATGGCGAGCGTGCGCCACTTTCTCACCATCGCCGAAACCCCCGCGCCGTCGCTGCGGCGGATGCTCGAGCGGGCGATCTCGCTCCGCACGCGCCCCGAGCGGACGCTGCTGGCGGGCAGGACGCTCCTCTGCCTGTTCGAGAAGTCGAGCCTGCGGACGCGGATCTCCTTCGAGCAGGGCATGCGGAAACTCGGCGGGGACGTGATGAGCATGTCCGGGCCGGAGGTGGGTATCGGCGGGCGCGAGTCGCCCCGCGATATCGCCCGCGTCGTCTCGTCGATGGTGGACGGCGTCATGGCCCGCGTGATGATGCACGACACGCTCCGCGAGTTCGCGGCCGTGTCCAGCGCTCCCATCATCAACGGCCTGTCGGATTTCGCCCATCCCGCCCAGGCTCTGGCCGACGTCCTCACGGTGATCGACGAGTTCAGCCCCGGCAAGATCGACGGCATCCGTGGGCGCACGCTCGCGTTTGTCGGCGACGGGAACAACGTGGCCCGCTCGCTCGGCGAGGCCTGCATGATGCTCGGGGTGAACTTCGCCATCTGCTCCCCCTCGGGGTACGCCCTTGAGGCCGAGTGGGTGGCCCGGACGCAGGCCCTCGCCTCCGGGGGGGCGAAGATCATGCTCACCGACGACCCCGTGGAGGCCGTGCTCCACGCCGACGCGGTGTACTGCGACACGTTCGTCTCCATGGGCCAGGAGGCCGAGCGCACCGAGCGGCTCGGCGCGTTCAAGCGCTACCAGGTCAACGCCGAACTCATGGGCCAGGCCCCCAAGCACGCGATCGTGCTGCACTGCCTCCCGGCCAGCCGCGGCGTGGAGATCACCGACGAGATGATGGACGGCCCCCGATCTCGGGTCTTCCCGCAGGCGAAGAACCGCATGGACGCCCAGATGGGCCTGCTGGCCGAACTGCTCGGGTGATGCACCGGAGAGGCGCGGAGGTCGCAGAGAAGAGAGAAAAAGCGCGCCCCGCACCGACCAACTTTGGTCCGACGCCGGCCATCGCTCCGATCAATTCCCCCACCAGCCCCTCCGCGACCTGTGTGCCTCTGCGGTGAAACCTCTATGCCCAAGCCCCACGACCATGACCCCGCCCAGATCGACTCCGAGGCGCTGCTCCTCATCGTCGTCGGGGCCCACCCCCGGGCCGAGATGACCGACCGGCCGGTGGCGTATCGCCTGCGCGACCGCATCACGGCTTGGCTCATCTCCAAGTTTCCCGAGGACGACCCGCCGCTCACGCCCATGGTCGTGACCGACCTGTGGTATCTCAACGACAACGCCCTGCGCCGCTGTCCGAGCATCAGCGTCGGCGGCCCGGGCGTGAACGCCTTCAGCGCGTACCTGGGCGACAAACTCCCCAGCGCGTTCGTCGTGGACGATCGCCTCATGGTGCAGATGGACCTCGATCTGGCCGAGCTCATCGCCTGCTGCTGGGGCGTGGACGGCCCCGCGACGGCCGACGCCGTCGAGGCGTTCGTGAACCGCTACCTCG
Source organism: uncultured Phycisphaerales bacterium (assembly GCA_937871915.1). GTDB lineage: Bacteria > Planctomycetota > Phycisphaerae > Phycisphaerales > UBA1924 > UBA4658. The sequence continues at coordinate 59,336 of CALMPG010000143.1, read as the reverse complement.
ACGACTTCCTCGAGGCCGCGATGCGCACGCACACGGCCTAAACGTTCCGGGTGGCACGGGCGGCTTGTCCGCCCGTGGTGCGCGAATCACGCGCCCCACGGTCCGGCGTACTCCACATTGAACCCCGCCGCCGCCCCCTCACGCGCGGCCAGTTCGTACAGCCGCTTGGCGATCTGCCGGATGTGCAGGGCATCGTGCGCCGGCCATGCGGCGAGCAGTTCCCCCGCGTAGACGGGGCCGCGGCTCGGGTGCATGTACGCGGTTTTCCAGTCCGGACCCCTGAGCGACCGCAGCCAACGGATGGACTCGGCCCGCTCTTTGGCGAATCGATCGAGCGACTCGGCCAGATCGCGCTGCTGATATTCTCGTTCCGTCGCCCATGCTTCCGGGTTGCTCAGCGGCCACGGGCGTGTGGGGTCGTCGAGCATGCTCTTGAGGCGGAAGCGGAAGTCGTCGGCGTCCTCGTCGGCGAGGTGGTTGACGATTTCGAGGATGGACCAGGCGCCGCTCGGAGAACGTTCGCGAATCGCCTGCGGGGACACACCGTCCAGTAGCGCGGCGATCGCCGACGGAGTTGGTTCCAGACGTGCCGCGACGAGTGACAGGACCAAGTCAGGCTTCATCATGGCCAAGCGTAACCGGTTCTTGGGGAGTTGTTCCCGATACGGCAGGCCAAACCGTCACACTCTGAGATCGCGTTTCCGGCCTCCAGCACCAACGGGCAATCAACTGTGCATACGCCGGGTCGCTGGTGCCTCCTTGGAACGCAAACTCCCGCCACTCACCATCGGTTCGGAACACCCGCACCACAATGCCCCACCGGAGTCTCTGAACGACGAGCACGCTGTCATTGCGGGTGAACTCTTCCGTGCGGAGTCCCCGTGTCGCTCGGATCAAGCCCGGCGAGGCGCTGGACAGATTGAACGTGATGGGTCTGAGACCCAGCCGATAGGCGGCGAAGATCACAAACACCAGCGGCGTTGCGATGGCTCCAAACATGCCCCACGGCCTTGGGCCGGGAGCGAGCGCGAGGCCCGCGGCAAAGAAAAGCAACATGGCCCCGAACGCAGTGAGTTGAAGAATGCGTCGGTGTCGTTCACGGTCACCCAGTTGCCGATCGGCGCCGATTGGAACCTCCTCCGAGAGATTGTCGGAAGTGGATCGCGCGGGCAGCGGGACGTTCATAGTGATAATCCGAGGTCCGTCTGGTCCGGTTTGCTGCATCCAAGCCGTTGTGTCGAAGCGAAATCGTGCTCGTCGCTCGACCAGCGCACGATGCCACAGCCGCCAAGCCAAGTCGCCGTACGTCGTAGCGGGCTCTCGCTCAAGGTCCGCCAGTCGTTGCCGCACGCGGTTGGTCTTCACCGTCGACCACGCGCCGACTACCAAGCACGCGACGGCACCCACCGCGATCGGCCAGAAGGTGTACCAGCCCCAAGGAGTATCGTCGTTCCAGGCTGCAACCCCAAATCCGACGGCAACTCCGATCAACACTCCGACCATCCACCAGCGCAATCGGCCGATGGCCCACTCGGGCGGCGGGATCGCCACCGCGTCACATTCGAGTGAGTGGAGAAAACTTGGGGGTGGATCCGCACCGTCCATCCGGCAATGTTAACGCAACTCGCGCGGCCCTGCGCCGACAGGACTGTCACCAGGACACAATCACAGGCTTAACTGCTCCCCCGCCGCATCCGATCCAGCCCCTCGGGGAACGGGTAACTCGGGAACACGCCGACGTTCCCGAACCGCCAGTGGGCCGGCGCGGGGTACACATCGCCCCGGAAGCCCGCCTGGTACATCGTCCGCAGCACGGCCTCGAACGACGGCTCCTTGCCGTCGGGCCCGATGAGCCGGTTGGCCCGGGCGTTGAGGAACGAGACGCTGGCCACGGGCAGGCGCTCCTTGCGGCCGCGCAGCATCTTGACCACCGTCGCGAACCCTCGCGACAGATCGTCGAGCGTGAAGTGGTCGCGCCCGTGCGGACGCAGCAGGCCGAGGATGAGCAGGCTGTCGAGGTCGTACTTGAGCACGTACGGCTCGCGGTCCCGCGCGGCGTGGATGCTCACCGAATCCTGGAACATCTTGGCGAAGGAGGTGACGCCCTTGGCCGTCCACTGGCTCGCCGGGATCAGGTCCACGAGCTGGGCCACGATGCCGTGCGAGTTGTCCGCGTCGTTCACGCCGCAGATGACCGCGCGATACCGCTCATCGAGCATGTCGCGGAGCATGTCCTGCCCCCACAGGATGCGGATGCGTTCGAGGCCCGGGCCGATCCCCGCGCCGATCGCGCCCGAGGGGAGCAGCGAGACGCGATCCGGGAAGGTCTCCACGCCCATGAGCAGTTCGGCCTCGTCGTCGTAGAGGCGGCCCTTGGGGCGGTTGGGCTGGGGTTGATCCGAGGGTGCCTTGCTCATGCTGTGGGCTCCGAGTGTGCGGAGGAGGAAGTGGATCGTGGGACGTCGGCATCGTACTCCGGACGCGGCCACCCGGTTCGGCGTCGGGCGATCTCCGCAACGACGAGCCCCGCGAACAGGATCGTTCCCAGCGGCCGCACCCAGTAGTTCTTGTGGTTCAGCGCCATCTGCGTGCTGAACTGGAACGCCAGGCAGAGCAGCAGCAGTCCGGCGAAGGTGGGCCACCGCCGGGCCATGGCCTCGCGCGTCGCCCAGAGCGCGGCGGCCGGGCCGAGGATCACGTAACTCAGCCCCTCCGTCCGCGGGTTGAAGAGCATCAGGTAGATCGCCCCCAGCGCCAGCACGAACACCGGCCCAACCGCCGGAAACCGGCGCACCGCGAGCCAGCACAGCCCCAGCGTGCCGAGCGCCGCGATGCCTCGCACCGCCGTCAGCACGCGCTCGGGCGCGGGCAGACCGAACGACACCAGCAGCCCCCGGATGTCCTGGAACAGGTCCGGGGGCGCGGCCGCGCGGACAGCCTTGTCCACGAACTCCCGGTACTGCCCGAGGACGAACGCCGGATCGGGGTGTAGGAACGGCGCAGCCAGAAACGCCGCGATCCCGATCGCCAGCCGCCACGACATCGGCCGCCACCAGATCGCCCCGAAGAGCAGGACCATCACCATCGAGGTGGGCTTGCACGCCAGCGCGAGCATGAGCCACAGCGTCGCCGTCCACCACCGCCGGTCCATCGTCGCGCAGGCCGTGAGGGCGAACAGCCCCGCCATGTGCACGTTGGTCTGTCCGTTGGTGGCGCTTCCCAGCGCGGCGGGGACTGCCAGCGCAGTGGCGAGCAGGAACGCCGTCCCGCGCGTTTCGCCGAAGAGCCTGCGGCACAGACCCCAGATGCCCAGCGCATATGCCGCGATCCCCAACACGCGCCAGGTCGTCTCTTCGAGCGCCGGCGGCAACGGGGTGAACGGCGAGTACACCATCGCGCTCTGGGGCATGTACAGGAAGCCGTGTTCTCCGCCCGTGTAGAGCGTCCGCGATCTCCACCACCGGCGGGCCGCGCGGTCGTACTCGGGCGTGACGCTGCGCGCTCCGTACGCGTGGTGCTCGGCGATCTCGGACTTGGGCAGATGATCGACCCACGGCCGCGAGGCGTCCGGCGCGTCGGGCGGCGTGTCGCTGCGCGCAAAGAGCATCCACTCCGTCGCGGTCTCGCCGGCGACGGCCGCGGTGAAGCGCGATCCATCGGTTCTGACGAACAGGTCGGACTTCAGCAGCGTCGCCGCGCCGATCGCCAGTGCAAACACAACCCACACGGCCACCGCAAACCGTGCGCGGCCTCGCTCCGTAGAATGGGTGGTCGATCGTGGATGGATACGGGGGGTTTCCAAGTGCTCTGGCGCGGTTGGGCGAGGATAGTGGGGGTCGGGAGGGCGCGAAATGGTGGAAAACCGGGACTCGTGGTGCATTGGCTTTCTTTTTGAGTCGAGTTCTGGCACACTAGGCGGAGCGGTTTCGCACGCGGAGGTCTTCGGAGTCGGCGACCTCGGTCCCAACTCCACAGCCGTCAAGGAGAACGCCCATGCCGACCATCGCCGATCTGCTCAAGGTCAAGGGGTCCGCCGTGCTGACGATCTCGCCCGGCGCAACGATTCTCGACGCCGCGCGTCGGATGAACGAGAAGCGCGTGGGCGCCCTGGTCGTGGTGGACGACCACATGCCCGACCGCATCGTCGGCATCGTCACCGAGCGCGACATCCTGACCAAGGTTGTCGCGGGCGAGAAACCTCCCGCCACGACGTCGGTGGCCGACGCGATGAGCCCGCGCGTGCTCTCGTGCACCCCGGCGACCGACATGGAGGAGGCCCGGGCCGCCATGCGAGAGCGCCGCATCCGCCACCTGCCCGTGGTGGACGCCCAGGGCGGCCTGTGCGGCATGGTCTCCATCGGCGACCTCAACCAGGCCCAGGTGCGGGTGCTCGCCGAGACGGTGATGTATCTCGAGCAGTACAGCGTCAGGATGTAGAACCGAGGCATGGTCGCAAGCCCATGCACGGTCACACCACGAACGCTCGTCGGTGCAACACACTCGTTCCCGGGCTTGCGCCCGGGCCTCTGTCAGCCCCCGCGTGCCATCCGCAGCAGCGTCTCGGGGCTCTCGCTCTCGCCCGTGCGGGCGCTGAGCAGCGCGGCCCCCGCCATCGACAGCACCGCTCCGATGTTCGTCGGCGCATCCACCGGCCCCGCCGCATCCAGCAGTCGCGCCAACTGATCCCCGATGACCCGTGCCGCGGGAGCGATCGCCGCTTCCTGCTGGGCCGAGCCGCGTACGCGGGCCGCGTCGCGTGAGGAGTCCAGCACGGCGCCCTCGGGCGAAATCCAGTCCAACCCGTCGTCGTAGAAGCGCAGCCGTCCCTTCTCGCCCACGACCGTGATCGCCCGGCTCCATCGCCCCGCGCGATTTGACGCCACCACCGACGCGGCCCGCCCATCGGCGAATCGCAGGTTCGCCGACAGATCCCCCTCCAGCCCGACGAGCGAATCCCCGGGCAGGGCGTGCACGGATCGGCCGCGCCCGTTGGCCGTCGGTGGCACGTACGCCGCGTCCACGCGATCGGGCGTGCCCAGCAGCCACGCGATCATCTCCATCGCGTCGTACATCCGCGCCCCGAGCGATCCCTGTCCCGGCCCGCAGAGCGCCTGCACGCTCACCATGCTCATCGTTCCGAGTTGCGCGAGAATCTCCCCCGCCTCGCGCACGGGCTTCGACAGCCGCGCCAGCGGCACAAACGTCGCCCACTCCGATGCAGCTCCGCCCGCGATGGGCTCCTCCGAGGGCTCCGGCCCGATCGCCACGCCCATCCCCGCGCCGTCGTCGATCCCCGATGGATCCTGCGGCAAGTGCAGAATGCTCCCCGGCATCGGCTCGAGCGAGGCCACGCGCACGCCGCGGTCGGCGCACGCGAAGAGCGCTTCGATCTCCGCCTCGCTCGCCCCGCCCCGGCCGCTCCCGATGCCGCCGGGCGCGGCGAGCAGGACCAGACCGGCCTTCGTGGACGCCAGCGCGGTCCGCAGATCATCAGCCGGCTCACACCCCAGCGCGGCCGCGATCTCCCGAACTTTCCCCGCCTCCGGACACCCCGCGTGGGTGATGGTGATCCCCGCGACGCCCACCGCGGCACGCACCAGTTCGACCTGCCCGACATCGAGCCAGACCATCGCGGATGGTGGGTGGGTGGTGGGGGTGGATGGGGCGGCCTCGGCCATGGCGGGGAGTGTACCGGAAGGCGTCTACCTATACTTGGGTGGTGCGGATCAGCGGCCGCCGTCGGGGGCAACTCCGCCGGAGGAAAGTCCGAGCACGACAGGACACGGTGGTGGGCAACGCCCACCCGTCCGGACAAGCAGGGTGGCCCGCCTCTCCGAGGCGGGCGCCTTTCACGAACGGGCGCGGGAAAGTGCCACAGAGAATGAACCGCCGATGGCCGCCGGGGATTCCAGGATCTGAGATTTGAAATCTCAGATTTGAGATCTTGGAATCCCCGGCGGATCAGGCAAGGGTGAAAAGGTGCGGTAAGAGCGCACCGCCCGACTGGCGACAGTCGGGGCACGGAAAACCCCACCGCGTGCAAGGTCACGCAGTTGCCGGGCACCCCGCCGCTTGCGACGGGATGCCGCCCTGTCCGGGGAGTTCCGAAAGGAACGGCAACGGGTAGACCGCTCGAGCCGCCGGGCAACCGGCGGCCCAGAGAAATGGCCGCTCCGCCGCGCAGGCTTCGCTCCGACCCGCAAGGGCCCCCGTCAATGAGGAACGGGGCGAAGGACCACGCGAGCGGGACAGAACTCGGCTTACCGATCCGCACCGATGCGTGACGCGGGCCCTTGGGAAACCAGGGGCCCGCGGCCGTTTTGGAATCAGAGCCGAGCGGCGCAAGCCGCGGGTGTCGTGATTCAGCAGCCCGCAAACCACGCGTTCAGGAACGCGAAGATGTCGGCGACCTGGAGGCCGTTGATGCCGTCGAAGTCGGTGCGCGGATCGCCGGCGAACCAGGCGTTGAGGAAGGCGAAGATGTCGGCGACCTCGAGCGTGCCCGAGCAGTTGAAGTCGGCGGCGCAGATGGTGAGCGCAGCGGCGTCGCTGGTCGTGGTGCCGCAGGCGTTGGTGACGGCCATCCTGAAGCTCCCGCCCGTGCCGTGCGCGTGGACGACGAGGGGGATCGCCCGGGTACCGTGGACCTCCACCTCGCCGAACCCCGGGTACACGTTGAGGCCCTCGCTCAGGACCGACCATGCGGGTGCCGAGGTTGGACGCCACGACCACTGATAGGTGAACGGCCCCTCGAGCGCCCAGGCCTCGAATGAGTAGCCGGCGACGCCGGTCGGGCAGACGGTGGCGTTGACGGGTTGCTGCGTGACCGTCGGGGGCGAAGAGTTGGCGATGAGCGTGGCGGGGTCGCTGATCACGCTGCCGCAGGCGTTGGCGACGATGCACCGGATGCCGAGGCTGGTGCCGACGGGGTACATGAGGGGGTCGGGCTGCGCGTGGATGATGGGGCCGCTGGCGCTGTCGACGGTGAGGGCGGGCAGACTGGTGGCGGGGTCGTAGTTGAGGCCGTCGAGAAGATCGAACCACGGGCCCACGCCGTGGGGCTGCCACTGCCAATGCCAGAGGTCGATGCCATCGTCGTAGGTTACAAACGGCGCGCCGGATCCGCCGAGGCATGCCGATGCGCTGGCGGGCTGTTGTGTGATGGTCGGGGGCGAGGAGCTGATGGTGAGCGTGGCGGGGTTGCTGGTGACGCTGCCGCAGGCGTTGGTGACGACGCAGCGATAGAGGGCGGCCTCCCTGCCGGCGCCCGTGAGGAAGAGGGACTGGGCCTGCGAACCCGTTACGGTGATGGGCTGGCCGGTGGCGGGGTTGACGATGACGCCATCGCCAATGTTGCCCCAAGCTGGTGCACCATCAGGTTTCCACTGCCATTGGAACGCCGTTGGGTTTGGTGGCAGGTTGCTGGCCACAACCGTGGTAGAGCCGGACGCGCACGAGGGCGTAGCGGAAGCCGTAGGTGCCGAACTTGACGTGGCAGTCAGTTCCGCCCTGACCGACCAACTGACGGACCAGTCGGCTTCGAGACGGGAGTTGATCGATCCGTCGTCGTAGCTTTGAAGCCGGAAGTGGCCAGGAAGCAACGTCACGCATTGCGATGCTGCCGCATCCATCGCGCCGTAGCAGCCGCAGGTCAGACCAACAAAGTTCACCGGCCCTGAGGAGGTCACGATGAGGTTTCCATCTCCATTCAAAACAGACAGCCCCACCCCGGTCCGCGGGCTGTTGTACGCGGGAAGGCTGTTCGTCGCATGCACTTCATACGAGAACACAACCTGTGTGGGCTGCGCCACAGTGAAATCGCAGTTAGCGCTTGTGAGGCCTCCACCTGCACCCCCGGCTCCACACGCCGACACACGGCCAGAGAAGCCATTTCCACTGCCCAGGAAAAGCAAGTGCCCAGGGGACATGAAGCTTGTCATGGCCGCACTCCCGCTGGCCGCGGGGTAACAGTTCACAGCGGGCACCGACACGGAGTCCGAGACATCCAAGTTCCCATCCGCAAGCGTGTAGGAATACACGTGGCGCGTACTGGTGTTGCCAATGGCGTCCACTTGGTACCCCGCCGAGCGGTTGTACACAGCGAACTGACCGAGTGCTGGGGTGGCTCCGAGGCCGCCCAAGATGCAGGCGACGAGGGCGGCGACAAGGGTCCGACGAAGCGCAAACCACCTCCGCACTTTGGATGGCGCGGCGAGGCTAGCCACCACACCGACTGCGCCGAATGTCCGGGCGATGTTCATCTGAATCCTCCAGCACCCCGCTCCATCCACCATTCCCAGCGCTCCATCTCCCATGATGGTCGGAACGTCGGGCATGTGGGACGGGGCGGGAAGGGTGACCTTTGCTCCGGGATGGATGAGGGGCGGAGCGGACCCCATGGCGGACGGAGCAAACTCCATGGGGGACGGAGCAAACCCCGTGAGGGACGCAGCAGACCCCATGGGGGACGGGCCATTCTCCACGATCTTCGGGCCAAACGCAAGGGGGATCCCGCCCATGTGGCGCGGGTTTTTTGTGAATTCTCGGGCCTCGGGCTTCAGCGGCGGCCGCGGCGGGCCGACCACTTATGGGCCGGTCGGTCGCTCTCGGACGTTCGCGCGTGGTGCGGCGTTCGGGGGTGGTTCTGGTGCCGGCGATCATCCACAGGAGCCTCGCCATGTCCGTGATCCCCGACAAAGACCTCGACGCCGTGCAGTTCTTTGAAACTCATGACCCAGTTTGGGCCACGGCCCCTACGACCATCGGCCTAACGGCGGCGATGGTCACCTCGATGACCAATCTGACCAAGGCGGCCCGCGATGCCTACACATCGCAGCAGAACGCCAAGACCGCCGCGAAGAACGCGACCGTCGCGTGGCACAACGCCGTGAGCGCGATGCGGGCCAACGGCTCCGACCTGGTCGCCACCATCAAGGCGTACGCGATGACGACCAACAATCCCAACGTCTACACCATCGCGCAGATTCCCCCGCCCGCCGCGCCGCAGCCCGCGCCCGCGCCGGGGCAGCCGACCAACATCACCGTCGGGCTCGAGTCCAGCGGCGCGATCACGCTCCGCTGGAAGGCCACCAACGCCGCGGCCAATGCCGGGACGTTCTTCTCGATTGTCCGCAAGCTCAGCGGCGAGTCGATGTTCATGCTCGTGGGCAACACCGGCGAGAAGTCGTGGACCGACGTCACCCTCGCCCAGGGAACCCCCGGCGCGACGTACATCATCCAGGGCCACCGCGGCGCCATCGACGGCACCCCCAGCGAGCAGATCGGCGTGCAGTTCGGCGTGGGCGGGGGCGGCGGAGTCTCTGTTTCCAACGCGACGCTGAAGATGGCGGCGTGAGGCCCCCTGCCACCGCCACGTGGCCCATCAAGGCAGCGAGAGACAACGGCCCCCGGTCTGTTCGACGGGGGCTGTCTTGTTTGCCATTCGCTGTTTGCTATTTGCCATTTTCCAGCGCCCTCCTCCCCATCGGCATGTCATACCGATGCCCCGCATCCCCCGTCCGCACATACCCGATCCCCCCCATCCTGCCGATCGCCCGCAACTTCGCCGGATCGGTGTGGAACCGCTCGTTCAGCAATCCCGGCTCATCGCGCACGAACACGTGCACCACCTCGCCGATCACGATGTTTCCCGCCGCCGGCACCCCAGGATTCGTCCGCACCACCTGCACCGTCCGGCACTCAAAGCACACCGGAGACAAGGCGACGCGCGGCGGCTTTACCACCACGCTCGGCGCGGTCATCAGCCCCGTGAGCTCGAACTCGCTCTGGCCATACGCCAGCGGCTCGGCCGCGCCCGCCACCTCGCGGGCGTAGTCCTCCGTCGCGACGTTCACCACAAACTCGCCCGTCCCGCCCTCTTCAACAGGCTTCGCGTTTCGCAGCGAGTCCTTCTCGGCCCCCTCGGGCGTGTTGGCGGGGCAGAAGAGCACCGTCATCGGGTTGCTCCCCACGCCCGCGAAGAACGAGAACGGCGCGAGATTGGGTTTCCCGTCGGGCGAGAGCGTGGACACAAACGCGATCGGGCGCGGCACGATGCACCCGATAAGCAGTTTGTACCGGTCGGCGACGTCGAGTGTGAGCGGGTCGAGCTCCATGGGTGAGTTTACCGGGCTCGCGGCGATAGGATCCTCTCAACATGGCTGTCGCGTGTCCGATTACCTTCCGCACCTCCGGCATCGAGATCCTCGATCCGTTTTTGGATCACGACGCCGTGACCGCACTCTGCGACCTGTGCGAACCGCTGCTGGATCGATCGGACCGACGTCGCCCGGGCGTCCGCCGGGTGTTGCAGAAGGAGCCCCGGATTCTGGATGTACTCCGAGCGTCGCCGGTGTGGGACCTCATCCGCGAGGTTGGCGGACCGGGCGGCCGAATCGTCCGGGCGATTCTGTTCGACAAGAGTCCAGAATCCAACTGGCTGGTTCCGTGGCATCAGGACGCGTCCATCGCCGTCGCCGAACGCCTCGATGTACCCGGGTTCGGGCCTTGGGCTGTCAAGGATGGTGAGCACCACTGCCAACCGCCTGCCGATGTGCTGGCATCGATCTTCACGATTCGGGTGCATCTCGATCCGTGCGCCGCGGACTCCGGGCCGCTTCGTGTGATCGTCGGTTCACACCTGCAAGGACTGCTCGATGATGACGCGATGGCAGGCTGCGTCCGTGATGGCGAGTCGATCGAGGCCGTCTCCGGCCGTGGGGCCATAGTCCTTACGACACCTTTGGCCGTTCACAGTTCTCCGAAGTCCGTGAACCCCGCCGCGCGTCGGCGCGTACTTCACCTTGATTGCACGCCGATCCAGTTGCCGGGCGGCTTGCGGTTCGCGGAGGCTCCATGAGCGGCACCGACCTCACCTGGCCCGCGCTCCTCGCCCGCTGGACGGCCTTCGCCCAGTCTTCGCTCGCGCTCCCGAAGACTTCCGATGGCGATCGCTGGCGCAGCGCCGTCCCTGCGATCATTAATCTGCAGGCCGTCACCTTCGCCCTCGGCGATCTCGACACCCTTTCGCTCGACGGAGAGCGGGCCCTCGCCATCGACAAGGCCGACATCATCATCCGCTCCAGCACCGGCCAGCTCCACGCCCTCTGGCGGCCCGATCCGCTCCCGTCCGAAGTCGTCGGACTGATCCAGGATGCGGGCGTCGCGCTCGAAGCGGTGCGCGGCGGTGGCATCGAGTGGCGCGTCACCGCCGAGCGTCTCATCGTCGGCCATCTGAGCGAACTCATGGAGCGGCTCCTCGAACTCGGCTTCGCCGGCGATCTCTTCATCGCCACCCCCGGCGTGCCCGTCTTCGCCGGCGCTCCCGCAGCATTCGCACGCGATCCCGGCGGTGCGGGCGGCCGACCAGACGAGCATGTGCTGCGCGCCGTCAAAGAGTTTCTTGTGGATGTCACCCGCCCGGAGCCCGTCGCGGCCTTCCGGCAGGTGTACCGCCAGTTTGATTTCGCCGCCGGGCGCGCCGTCCGGGATCTGGTCGTGCTGGCGGGCCCGTCCACCCCGCCCGGCCAGCCCCTGCTGGTCCCCGCGATCCGGGGTGGGCGCGAGGTGGGGGTCACCCTCCCGCCGCGAAAAAGCGCGGACATTCCCGCGCACGAGGTTGTGTTTCAGGACGTTTCGACCGATCCTCAAGGGCCATGAGTTCCGCCACTCTTGCGATGCGTTTGCCCGTTGTTGTTCGCACGCTTATCGCGGCCGCGCTGTTTGCGCTGGCCGCGGGATCGTGCGGGTGCGCGGTTCGTCAGGCCGCGGATCCGCTGCGTGCCTCGGCGGTCCATTGCGAAACGCCCGCATCGTTCGTCTGGCCCGAGCGTGACACCGCCGAGGTCGAATCGCGCATCGCCATGCAGCCGGGCAAGCACCGGCTGTATGTCGCCGGCCTCGACGATCTGCGCGGCAAGGTCCGCCCCTACATCTGGTCCGGCGAGGTCGAGGTCCTCTGCCGCCGTCCGAGCGGGCGCGGTTTGCTCTGCGAGGTCCGGCGCGTGGACTCCGAGCCCGCCTGGTACGACCCGCGCGTGTTCATGTTCTACACCTCGCAGACGCCCGTCATGCGGGCCGATCGCACGCTCACCACGCTCCCGCCCGGCCTGCGCGAACTCGACGGCACGCCCATGGACGGGGTGATCTATCGCCTCCGCCCCGAGTCCCGCGGCGTTCCGGGCACGCGCGGCATCGTCGTGGCCCTGCGCCCGCTCTCGGGCTCCACCTACATCCGCCCTGTCATCGCCGAGCTCCGCGATCGCGGATGGACGGTGATCGAGTCGAGCCTCGGATTCGGCCTCAGCGGCGTCGGCGACGAGCGCGACGCGAAGAACGATCAGGACCTCGAGAACTACGGCCGCCACATCGGCCAGATCGCCAACGAACGACTCAGCGAGTGGGCCTACGGATGCGAGGCGATGGTGGACATGGTTCGGCGGGAGCGTCCCGCGCTCGAGGACAAGCCCGTGGTGGTTGTCGGGTTCTCCGCCGGAGCGATCGGTGCGCCGACGGTGGCCGCGCGGCTGGCCGAACAGTGCGGCGGCGGTGGGGGGGTTGGAGGAGTCGCGGGCGTCGTGCTCGTCGGCGGCGGGGTGAACATCGCCCGCATCGCCCAGACCAGCAGCCTCAGCGACTTCGGCTTCGGCGTGACGTTCCAGGGCAAGAAACTCACCGGCGAGAAGCTCGACCGCTTCAGCGACGCGTACCTCGAGGCCGCGACGCTTGATTCGTACCACACCGCGGCCGCGCTTCGGCGCACGCCCGCGCTCATCCTCCAGGCCGACGCGGACGACATTGTTCCCGTGGAGGCGGGCCACGCGCTCTACGAGCAACTCGGGTGCCCGGAGCGCTGGGTCTTTGGGGGCGGTCACGAACTCCTGTTCCTGGAACTCGGGTTCTTTGACAACCAGATCGCCGACTGGATCGACGGCCATGTGCCATGTGGATCGTCGGCGGCCCGCGCCTCAAACCTCACTGCCAACAGGACTTCCGGCAGGCTGGGAAAACCCTAGCATGCCGCTTCCCGTTCGGGAACAATGACAGGGGTTGGGGCTTTCACGGACCTCGCGGACACTTTGAGCAAAAAAACCCTTGACGCGGGGTCGGGTTTATGCCATACTCGGCCTGCGGGTACTTCCGGATGGAAGTAAATCCGCGAGGAGTGAGAGAGAAATGCGTACATCGCTTTGTTTCGTGGGCGCGCTCGTGGCGACCGGTGTTTCTTCGTCCGTTCGGGCCGCGGTCCTGTACGAGGATATTTCGTATTGGCTTCCCGGAGGCAGCACGGTCATCAATCCGGTGAACCCGCCGACCAACGCCTACGTGAAGATCCAGGAAACCGTGTATGACGACGCGCAGGGGCGAGCGATCCTCGCGCAGCAGCTCCAGTTCGGGCTGGTCAACGGGAACCCGATCCCCGCGGCCCCCTTCGAGTTGTACGGCTACTCGATCACGAACATGAGCTACGACAACGGTCCGTTCACCGGTGTCGGGGCCGGCGTGTCCGGGTTCAACATCCCCAACACGTTCAACGCCAGCGTGCTGGGCATCTGGGGGCCCAACGCGGCCAACAGCCGCTGGCGGCCCGCGCCCGGCAATCAGCCCTTCCCGGCAAACTTCGAGTGGGACATCGACGGCAACAACAACCAGGCCGACGGCGACGGCATCGGCATCCTGCTCGGCCAGACCCACAACAGTTTCTACTTCGCCGTGCCGGCGGGCACGCAGCACGGGTTCATCGACGGCGCCTGGGTCCACACGTGGTCGGGCGCGGGCGCCCTGGAGCAGCCGGCCGCCGCTCAGGCCGATCTGGTCTTCGGAAGACTCTCCGGCCCGATCCCCGCGCCGGGCGCCTTCGGGCTGCTCGGCCTGGCGGGCATCGCCACGTGCCGTCGCCGCCGCTGAGCCGGGAACTTCCCGGGCTTTGATTCCCCGACGCGGATCGCCCTCGTGACGATCCGCGTTGTCGTTTTTGCACCCCGTTCCGACCTAGCATCGCCCCCACTTTATCTTCTCATTCAGAGGTATCAGACCATGCTCAAGCGAGCCAAGATCAGCGTCATCGGGGCCGGCAACATCGGCGGCGAGTGTGCCCGCACCCTCGCCTTCAAGGAACTCGGCGACGTCGTCCTGCTGGACATTCCCAACAAGGACAAGCCCGAGCTGCACATGCCCAAGGGCAAGGCCCTCGACCTGGCCTGCTGCGGCCCGATCGAGAACTACGACGCGAAGATCACCGGCACCTTCGACTACGCCGACATCGCCGACTCCGACGTGGTCATCGTCACCGCCGGCCTCCCCCGCAGGCCCGGCATGAGCCGCGACGATCTCGTGCAGGTCAACGCCGGCATCGTCAAGAACGTCGCCGAGAACATCAAGAGGTTCGCGCCCAACGCCATCGTCATCGTCGTGAGCAACCCGCTCGACGCGATGGTGTACGCCATGTGGAAGGTCACGGGCTTCCCCGCCCACCGCGTGATCGGCCAGGCCGGCGCCCTCGACGTGGCCCGCTTCAAGACCTTCCTTGCCTGGGAACTCGGCGTGAGCGTCGAGGACATCCAGGGCCTCCTCCTGGGCGGCCACGGCGACGACATGGTGCCCCTGCCCAGCCGCACCAGCGTCAACGGCATCCCCATCGCCGACCTGCTCGGCGCCGAGAAGATCCAGGCCTGCGTCGATCGTGCCAAGGCGGGCGGCGGCGAGGTCGTCAAGCTCATGGGCACCAGCGCCTGGTACGCCCCCAGCGCGGGCACCGTCGAGATGGTCGAGGCCATCGTCCGCGACAAGAAGCGTGTCATCGCGTGCGCGGCCTACTGCGAGTCCGAGTACGGCCTCGGCGCGCCCAAGGGCAAGGGCCTGTTCGTCGGCGTCCCCTGCGTCCTCGGGGCCAAGGGCGTGGAGAGGATCATCTCCTTCAAGATGGACCAGACCGAGCAGAAGTTCATGAACGAGTCCATCGGCCATGTCAAGGACCTCATCGGGGTCGTCACCAAGCTGTATCCCGAGATGGCCTGATCTGGGCTTTGCCTTGGGTACCCCGCCACTCCGTGGCGGGTCGTCCGGCTCTCACGATCGTTTGCAACGGAGTGCAACACCAGCGGCCCGGCTCTTCGAGCCGGGCCGTTGTACTTCCCGGCCCGATCACGGAATACGGTTCCCCATGCGAACACTCGCACGCACCGCGACCACCGCCCTCCTGTGCGCCGCGGCCGCGCCGTGTCCCGCGCAGGACCGTCTCGCACCGCCCCACGAAGCGGTCACACAGCCCGCTTCGGACCGGCCGCTCACCGTGGCATCCACCCCCGGGGCGGCGGACGCCGACATTTCCAGGCTGCTTGGTTTGCTCAGCGGATCGTTCTCCGGCGCCGAGCGGCCGGGGTCTCCGTCGCTGACGTTCAGCGCCGCGCCCGTTGCGGTCGAGGGTTTTCCAAACACCCTGCTCGTGCAGGTCGCTCGGGCCGACGCCCCGGCCGAGCCGTTCCGCCTCTACCTCCTGCACGCCTTTCGTCGGCGGGGCAAACTGACGCTCCGCACGCTCGAGCCGTGGGGTGCCCCGGGCCTGGCCGGTGCGCTCGCCGGTCTGTGGGCCGCGCCCGAGGCCGTTCGCCTGTCCGACGCCGCGGCGCTCAAGCCCTCCTCGGACATGGCGGTGGTGCGCATCGGCGATCTTTTTCGCGCCAAGACGCTCCAGCCGGTTCCCACCACTCGCGACGGCGCGGTCGAGATGCGATCCTCGCTCGCGATCTCCGGCGGCACGCTCAGACTCGCCGATGCCGGCTACGACGCCGAGGGCAAGCGCGTCTGGGGCCAGCCCGGGGGCGACGAGTCCGAGCTGCAGGAGATCGAGTTCACCCGGAACGCCGTGACGCCCGGCGTCCGCCGCGAACCCGGCGGCCTCACCATCGTCACCACCGTCCCCCCCAAGCCCGACGCCCCGCGCCACGAGCCCGGCGGCGAGATTACCCTCCACTTCACCCACTGGACCTCCACGGGCCTCCGGATCCAGTCCTCGCGCGATCCCGGGCGCGAGCCCGTCAAGGTCCGCATCCCCGGCGCGCCCCTCGCGGCCCTCGACCGCGCGCTCGAGGGCATCGCCAGGGGCGAGCGCCGCAAGATCGTGATCCCACCCGATCTCGCCTACGGCGAGCGAGGGCGCGGCACCGTTCCCCCCAACTCCACGCTCATCTACGACTTTGAGTGCCTCGCTGTCGACAACACCCCGGCCGCTCCCGGCGTGCCCGAGCCGCCGTCCGCGGATCCGCACGCGCACTCGCATCCTCGCCCGGACCCGCGCCCGGATGACCCGATCGGATCACCCCCCACCAACGGCATCCCGGAAACCCCGCGCTGATCCACCCGCCCCCACCCACCGTGCCCACCCACTACCACACCCTCGGCCTCGAGCCTTCCGCCACCCCGGAGCAGATCCGGCGCGCGTATCGCGCGATGGCCAAGTCGCTCCACCCCGACATGAACCCGGCCAAGGACGCCGCGGCCAGGTTTGCCCGCATCGCCGCCGCCTACGCGGTGCTCTCGACGGCGCATTCCCGTCGAGAGTACGACCAGAAACTCGCCGCCCGGGCCGGATCGGTCCGCCCGCACACCGCCTCCGATCTTCGCCAGGGCCACTACGGATGGGCGAACGTCGCGGGCAGACCGTCGGGGCACACGCCGGACGTCTCCGAGATCGACGAGCTCTTCGACACCTTCTTCGGCGGCCCCCGCCGGCCTGCCAAGCCGCCCAAGCCTGCCCGGAGCTCGTCGGATAAACAAGAGCCGAACAAGCGAAAAGCTCGCAAACCCCGGGCTCCTCGACGCACCCCGGGTTGACATTTCATCCGATCTTGTCCACAGTGTCCCGCACTTTGCGGGCCGTCCATGGCTGTCGGACCGCCCACACCGCTCGTGCGGGGCCTTCGGGGACCGGTCATTTGCTCAAGCAGCAGCATCAGTTTTTCGTGGGATTGCTCGTCGGCGCCGATGCGCTCGTCATCGCCGGGGCATCTTTCGCCGCGTGGCTCGGCCGCAAGCTCATCCTGAACAGCCCGCCGTACTGGCCCGAGAAGCCGCTCTCGTATCCCAAGAACGCGCTGGTGCTGGCCACGGTGCCGATCACCCTGCTGGCGTTCCAGTTCTTCGGCCTGTACCTCCCGCGCCGGGATCGTTCGCTCTTCAGCGAGACGGGCCAGATCTTCCGCGCCTGCGCCATTGCATTGCTCACGGTGCTCGCCGCGCTCTTCATCAGCGACGCCTCGCTCTTCGAGGCGGCCGCGCTCCCCGCGGTCCAGCCGCCCACCATCCATGTGTTCGGCCGGGCCATCGCGCTCGACCCCGGGCGCGTGCAGATTGTCCTGCTCACCATCCTCCTGCCGGTGGCGATGTCTCTGGAGCGGGCGAGCTTTCGGGCTTTGCTGCGCACCCTGCGCCGGCGCGGCTGGAACCTCCGCCACGTCGCCGTCATCGGCGTCGGGCGCGTGGCCCAGATCACCACCCGCACCCTCGACCGCAACAGTTGGACCGGCATCCGCGTGAGCTTCTTCATCAGCCACTGGTCCCAGGCCCGTCGCGTCACCTGCGAGCACCGCCCCATCCTCGGCGGCCTCGACGACATCGAGCGCCTCATGGCCGAGCGCACGCCCGACGCCGTCTACGTCGCTCTCCCAGCCCGCCACGCGGCCGATCTCCCCTCCGTGCTCGCGCGACTGGAAAAGTTCCCCGTCGATGTCCGCATCGTTCCCGACGTCTCGCCGCGCTATGTCCCCCAGAGCATGTCCGTCTCCGAGCTCGACGGCATGCCCATTCTCTCGTATCGCGAGTCTCCCACCGCCGGTTTCGGCGGGCTGTCCAAGCGCATCCTCGACATCCTCGTCGGCGCCGGTGCGATCGTCGTGTT
The DNA here is from genome assembly GCA_937871915.1 of uncultured Phycisphaerales bacterium. Classification (GTDB taxonomy): domain Bacteria; phylum Planctomycetota; class Phycisphaerae; order Phycisphaerales; family UBA1924; genus UBA4658. Next base: position 41,443 of record CALMPG010000143.1, on the reverse strand, counting down.
CGCCCCGGTCATGCTCGCCATCGCCGCCCTCGTGCGGGCCTCCGGCCCGGGGCCGATCGTGTTCAAGCAGCGCCGCGTCTCCCTCGGCGGCCAGGTCTTCGACATCTACAAGTTCCGCACCATGTTCCATGTGGCCGACGAGGGCGGCGCGGCCCATGGCGCCACGGCTCTGCGGAGCCGTGACGGCTGGACCGCCCGCAACGACCCGCGCGTGACCACCATCGGCCGCTGGCTCCGGCGCACCAGCCTCGACGAGCTCCCCCAGCTCTTCAACGTCCTCGTCGGCGACATGTCCCTCGTCGGCCCTCGCCCGGAGCGTCCCGAGCTCATCCAGCGTTTCCGCGAGGACTGGCGCGGCTACATGCTCCGCCAGCACGTCAAGGCCGGCATGACCGGATGGGCCCAGATCAACGGACACCGCGGCGATTCCTCCCTCCGCAAGCGGCTCCAGTACGACCTCTTCTACGTCAAGAACTGGTCCATCGCCTTCGATCTCAAGATCCTCTGGCTCACCATCTTCCGTGGGTTCATCCACAAGAACGCCCACTAGGATGGCCGCGCGTGCGACGGGCGCACTTCCCGCCGGTACATTCGTGCGGCGTCCCCGGGATCTCCGCAAGAAAGGTCTCCCCCGCATGAGCCATCGCGCACGCACCCCCGCCGTTGTCCGCACGCTCCTGGTGGCGTTCGCCCTGGCTTTTCTCGCCGGCTGCTCCACGAACAGCGCCATCAACGCCCGCCCCGACCAGGCCATCCTGCGCGACCCCGCCGGCGTCACGCTGCCGACGCGGCGCTGCGCCAACTACTTCCTCGTGCAGGCCCGTCTCAACGGCAAGGGCCCGTTCAATCTCCTCCTCGACACCGGCGCCTCGCAGACCGTCGTCTCCACCCGCGTGGCCGAGATGCTCAGGGACGACGCCCGTGCCGTGGACATGTACGCCGAGGGCGCGCAGGGAAAACGCCAGGACGTCCGGAGCATCGTGAGCATCCGTCGTTTGCAGGTGGGCGATGCCGAGCTGCGCGGCCTCGAGGCCATCGCCCTGGACCTCTCCCGCATCCAGGCCACCCTCGGCGCCGGCGTGGACGGAATCCTTGGCTATCCCGCCTTCCGCGATGTGCTGCTCGTGGTGGATTACCCGGCGTCGGCCGTGCGCGTGAGCAAGGGAGACCTCCCTCCGGCCGACGGGCGTGCGATCGTGGCGCTCACCAGCCGCGATCGACCGACCGTCGATGTGCGTGTGGGTTCGCGCTCGCGTTCGTTCCTGATCGACACGGGCAAGGCGGGTGGATTCTCCTGTTGCGACTTCGATCGTCTCGGGTTTGCGAACCCGCCCGCGACAATCGCCATGGGGGTTGCGGTGGGGGGGAGCTATGAACTCACCTCCGGGCGGCTCGAAACGGACCTGACCCTCGGCGATGTGGTGTTCAGGCGGCCGGTGGTTGAGAAGTCCGAGTCCTTCGACCTCATCGGGGCGGAGGCTCTCAAGACCTTCGTGGTGACCTTCGACCAGCGCAACCGACGGATACGGCTGCATACCGCGGGCGAGCGCGTCATCACGTTCTCCCCGGTTCGCGGCATCGGCGTGGGGTTCGATTTCAGCGAAGGCAAGTGGGGCATTGCAAGGGTTTTCCCGGGTCAGCCGGCCGAAGCCGTGGGGATCCTCCCCGGCGACTCCGTTATTCGATTGGGGGGCAAGCGACTCAGGGAACTCGCCTGCACCCGCCCGATTGACCTTTTCGACACCGGGGACGCGGTGGATCTGACGGTCATCCGGCAACGGCGCCGCCTCGATTTTCGAGTGCCCATCATGACCGTCGTCCCCTGAGATCGACCGAAATGCGAACATTTCCCGGCGAGCGGACTTGCCAGACTCGCCAAAACCTGTCACACTATCCGATGTCTGCCGGTTATTGGCCACCGCCGGTTCTCGGCGGCTTTGGTCCGGCGTTTGGTCTTCGACGATTCCCGAATCGTCCACGCGGAGAAATGCCATGCCTGCGCGATCCTTGCGTCGAGTCGGCGCGTTCACGTTGATCGAACTGCTCGTGGTCATCGCGATCATCGCGCTGCTCGTGGCCATCCTGCTCCCCTCGCTGGGCAAGGCCCGGCGGGCCGCCAAGGTCGCCGCGTGCTCGAGCAACATGGGCCAGTTCGCCAAGGCGCTGACCAACTATTCTGCGGATTGGCGCGGCATGATGTGCTCCTTCACCTGGAAGCCCGGACGCGAGCCGAGCCAGTGGGCCGACCTGCGCAACGCCGCGGGGGGCACCTCGCCCGCCGTCAATGCCCACGCCGACCAGGGCGTGGACATCATCCGCCGCAAGGTCGGGCAGACGGGCACCACGCCCTACGGCCCCATCACCGACCGCATGCTCGACCGCAACTTCGGGCAACTCCCCCTCATCGACGGCGGCTACTTCAGCGACAAGATCCCCGAGTACGGCGCGGCCTGCCCCGAGGACCGCAGAACGCTGCTCTGGAATCGCGCGTCCACCATGGCGCCGGCGCAGTTCGTCTCGTCGGTGCTCAGCGCCACGGGCGATCCGGATCCGTCGTCCTCGCAGGCGTTCAAGTACATCCTTCCCTTCTGGTCCACCTACCAGTTCGTGCCCAACGCCTGGGCCCCCGAGACGGGTTCCAACGGCATGCTCGCGGGCAACACCATCTACCAGGCCAGCGGCAGCCCCGGCTATCACCTGCTCTACACCATCCCGGGCAACACCTTCTTCATCGTCCGCACCCAGGACGACGTGGCGTTTCCCTCGCAGAAGGTCTGGATGTTCGACCTCTTCGACCGCCACTCCTACAAGCGGGACATCTGGTACGGCGAGCCCATCGCCGCCCAGCCCCTGGTCATGTTCGACGGGTCCGTGGCCATGCGCAAGGTGAAGAGCTCGAACAAGGGCTGGGACCCCCGGTATCCCAACAACCCCAACCCGCCCGTCTACCTCTACTACCCCACGGGCTCCGAGGCCCCGACGCTCAGCGGCGGGATCACCGACAACTATTATCCGTACTTCCGCTGGACCCGTCGCGGCCTTCGCGGCGTGGATTTCGGCGGCGGCGAGATCAAGTAGACTCTTCCGAGGCCCACCCCGACGTGGGTCTGGCGAGGTGCCCCATGCCCGATCGTCGCTCGCAAGGCTTTTCGCTCATCGAACTGCTCGTGGTCATCGCGATCATCGCGCTGCTCGTGGCCATTCTTCTGCCTTCTCTGGGCCAGGCCCGCAGGGCCGCCAGGACGACCATCTGCCAGGCCAACCTGAAGATGTTCAACACCGGCTTCCAGAACTACTCCGGCGAGGCCAAGGGGCTCATCGCATCGTTCTCCTGGCAGCCCGGCGTCCGCACGCCCTCGGACTACGCCGACAATCGCATCATCCCCGGCACCGCCACCCAGGCCCACGCCCGCCAGGGCATCGACATGGTCCGCCGATTGGGCAAGGACCCGACGCTCGTTCCCAACGCGTCGGTGGCCGACAACCGCATCCTCGCCCGCAACTTCACGCAGATGGTGCTCATGGACGGCGGGTTCTACGGCGAGCGCAACCCCGAGCCGGCCGCCGCGTGCAGCGAGGATCGGCTGCTCCTGCAATGGCAGAAACTCTCGCCGCAGCAGGCCCAGGCCACCCTGGGCGCGTGGGACTACGGCGCGCCGCCGGCCTTCGCGCCGTTCTACTCAAGCTACCAGATCGTCCCCAACGCGTTCCAGGACGAGAAGGGTCCGGGGCAGATCTACCACGTCGCCAACGACTACCGGCTCTACTACACCTCTCCATCGCTCACGCGCTTCAAGCAGCGCCGGCTCGATCAGGTCTCGTTCCCTTCCCAGAAGGTCGTGTGGTTCGACCTGTTCGATCGCCATTCCCGCAAGACCCCGTTCTTCTACGCCTATCGCGACGCCATCCAGCCCCTGGGCTTCTTCGACGGTTCCGTGAGAATGCTCGCCACCCGGGACGCCAACCGCGGGTGGCAGCACCAGGCCCAGACCTCCACCACACCCGCCATGGTCACCTATGGCCCGAAGAACCCGACCGACCCCCCCGCCCGCTACTCGAACGCCGCGGCCAACAGCGTGCCCCAGTACTATCGCTGGACCCGGGCCGGGCTGCGCGGCGTAGACTTCAACGGCGGCGAGGTCAGGCGCTAGGCCGAACCGATCAATCCCGGGGCATTCGCTCCCGGATTCGGCGCTCGCAAAGTCCACGTTTTCGTGGCGGATTCACAAGCGTTCAGAGAGGACCACAGACCACACACGTGCGTTCGAGGGAGTCTGGAATGATCGCCAGCATTCAGAATGAAACGGACCGTCGTCGCTCGCCCGCGTTCACGCTCATCGAGTTGCTCGTGGTCATCGTGATCATCGCGCTGCTCGTCGCGATCCTCCTGCCCGCGCTGGGCAAGGCGAAGAAGGCGGCCAAGGTCGCCATCTGCCAGAACAACATGCACCAGCTGATCACGGCCCAGTTCAGCTACACGGCCGACTACAAGGAACTGATTTCCGCGCTCAACTGGTACCCGGGCAAGGGCGCCAGCACCGATCCCCAGCTCCGGTCCAACGCCGGCGACTCCTGGCTGCTCACCGAGGGCAAGCAGGCCGCCGACATCGTCCGCCGCCGCCGCCCGACCGCCACCCCCATCCCGCTCGTGCAGAATCGCTTCTTCAACCGCAACTTCTGGCACCTCGTGCTCATCGACGGCGGCTACTTCGGTGACTCCAACCCGATCCAGAAGGCCGTCGGCTGCCCCGACGACGACTGGGTGCTCAAGTGGCAGCGCAACCCCGACGACTACAACTCACTGCGAGGCTCCGCTCCCGAGCCCAGCGCGATTCCCTCGGGAGCCTACGAGTGGTACCGGCCGTTCTGGTCCACATACCAGCTTGTTCCCGTCGCATGGTCGCCCGACAAGCACGCCGGCGCCCGCAAGACGCTCTCCCAGATCCGCGACCGCCACCATCTCTTCTGGGGCGGGGGCACCAACGCCACACAGCTCCCGCTCGGAACACGCCGCATGGACGAGGTCGCCTTCGCCTCGCAGAAGGTCTTTATCTTCGATGTCTTCGACCGCCACTCCACCAAGCGCCCCATCTGGCATGCCCACCAGAAAGCCGCGCAGCCCCTCGCCTTCTTCGACGGCTCCGTCCGCTTCCTCAAGACCCGCGATTCACGACCCGGCTGGAACCCCGACTATCCCACGGTCAACTACAACACGCCCGCGCCCACCACGCCCAACGCCGGCGACCGTCGCTGCTATCTCTACAACCCGTCCACCGGTTTCCCCGGATACGACTGGCCCACCGTCAGCGGCGCGGCCTCCGAGCACGTCACCAGCTATTTCCGCTGGACCCTCGGCGGTCTGCGCGGCGTGGACTACGCCACCGACGGAAAGCGGTAGTGGTTCGGGATCCGCATATCCCGCCACGCCGCGCGGGGATTCCCGCGTGGACGGCCCCTAAAATCCACGCTTGACCCTTCCCTTCGCACACACCCCGCGCGATCGCTATCGCGTCATCGTCATCGGCGGCGGCCACGCCGGCGTGGAGGCCGCGTGGGCCGCGGCCAACCTGCTGCCCGAGCCACACTCCGTCGCCCTCGTCACCCTCGACCCCGCCAAGATCGGCGTCATGTCCTGCAACCCCGCCATCGGGGGCCTGGCCAAGGGGCAGATCGTCCGCGAGATCGACGCCATGGGCGGCGTCATGGGCCTGGCCGCCGACGCCACCGGCATCCAGTTCAAGGTGCTCAACACCTCCAAGGGCGCGGCCGTCCACGGCCCGCGGGCCCAGTGCGACAAGCACGCCTACGCCGACGAGGTCCAGCGGCTCATCGCCTCGCGCCCGGAGATCGACGTGATCGCGGGGAGCGTCGAGCGGCTGGTGGTGGAGGGTGGGCGCATCACGGGAGTGGTGATCCAAGCCGAGAATCGCAAAGCGCAGAGCGCACGTGACGGCAAGGCTTCCGCCGATTCCGGCTCTGCGCTCTGCGATTCGCGATTTGCGATTTCTTCCTCCTCCGTCGTCCTCACCACCGGCACCTTCATGCGTGCCCTCATGCACACCGGCGAGACCCGCACGCAGGGCGGCCGCCACGGCGAGGCGGCCGCCGTGGGCATCTCCGGCGCCCTGCGCGAACTCGGCTTCGAGCTCGGCCGCCTCAAGACCGGCACCCCGCCGCGCCTTGATCGCGACACCATTGATTGGAGCGGTCTCCCGCCCGCCCGCGGCGACGAGCGCCCCGTTCCCTTCAGCGATCTCTCCGCCACAGGCCCGACACCCCGACACCTCGACACCACGACACCTTCGCTCCTGCCCTTTCCCGTCCTCCCCCAGATCGATTGCCGCATGACCTCCACGAGCGCGGCCGCGCACGATCTCATCCGCGCCAATCTGCATCGCGCGCCGATGTACTCCGGCCAGATCGAGTCCGCCGGGCCGCGCTACTGCCCGAGCATCGAGGACAAGGTCGTGCGCTTCGCCGAGCGCGGGAGCCACGGAGTGTTCCTCGAGCCCGAGAGCCTCCGCCCCGGCCTCGAGGGCGAGCGCTGGATCTACTGCAACGGCATCTCCACCAGCCTCCCGACCGACGTGCAGGACGCCCTCGTCCGCACCATGCCCGGGTGCGAACGGGCCGCGATCCTGCGCTACGGCTACGCCGTCGAGTACGACATGGTCCGCCCGCACCAGATCGACGCAACAGGCATGACCAAGCTCGTAGACGGCCTCTTCCTCGCCGGCCAGATCAACGGCACCAGCGGCTACGAGGAGGCGGCGGGCCAGGGCCTTATCGCCGGGATCAACGCCGCCCGCCTGGCCCGCGCCGAAACACCCATCACCCTCGGGCGCGACGCCGCGTACATCGGCGTGCTCATGGACGATCTGGTCACCAAGACCCCCGTCGAGCCCTACCGCATGTTCACCTCGCGGGCCGAGCACCGCCTGCTCCTGCGCGCCGACAACGCCGCCGACCGCCTCACGCCGCTGGCCGATCGGCTCGGCGTGCTCGACTCCACCCCGCTCGCGACTCTCCGCAAGCGCGTCTTTGCCGAGCGCACGGCCGCGATGGCCGAGATCAACCGCCTCATCGACACCGCGGCCGTCGAGGGCGGCCCACTCCGCGACCGCGTCCGCCGTCCGGACTACTCCACGGATCAGCTCGCCGCCGACCTCCGGACCGTACCGCAGGCCGCCCCAAACCCCCACCTCGACCCCGCCTCCCCCGCGCTGCGCACCGCCCACGCCGACCGCCTCTACGCCCCCTTTGTCGAGCGCCAGCGCTCCGAGATCCGCCGCTCCGCCGATGCCGAGCGCAAGTGCATCCCGGTGGACTTCGACTTCGCGGCGATCCCCAGCCTTCGCACCGAGGCCCGCGTCGCTCTGGAGCGATTCCGCCCCGCCACGCTCGGCCAGGCCGGACGCCTCGAGGGGATCACCCCCGCCGATGTGACGCTCCTCTCGGTCATGCTCGCCCGGCGCTCCCGCGCCGCCGCGGGTTCCGACGCCGGCGAGCGGGCCTAGGCGAGCGACCCCTCTACCATCGCCCCCAATGACGCTCCCGACGACACTCCTTCTGGCCGAAGCCGGCGGCGCGCACCTGGTCCGCGACATGCTGGTGATCCTCGGCGCGGCCGCGCTCATCTCCGTGGTCCTGCGCCGCCTCCACCTGGCCGCCATTCCCGGCTACCTCATCGTCGGCACGCTCATCGGCTCGCTCCCGTTCGGGCTGATCTCGTCCCACGAGGCCGTCGAGCAGATCCAGGAGATCGCCATCATCCTGCTGATGTTCACCATCGGCCTCCACCTCGAGGTCGAGTCCATCCGGACCGGGATGGTGCCGATCCTGATCGTCGGGGCGGCGTCCACGATTGCCTCGGCGGTGATCTTGTGGCCCGTGGCGGTCCTGTTCGGTCTGAGCGCGCCCGCCGCGCTTGCCGTGACGATGGCCCTGTCCATGTCGTCCACGGCGGTGGTGCTCGGGCTGCTCCAACAGCGCAAGGAACTGCACCTGCTCCATGGACGGTTGTGCGTGGGCATCGCGATCATGCAGGACCTGCTCTCGATCGCCGTGCTCGCGTCCCTGCCCGTGCTCGCCGCGTGGGCCGGCGTCGGCGCCGCCAACGAGGCGGCCGAGATCGACCGAACCGAGCGGGTGCTGGCCCTGATCTCTCGCTCGGGGCTGGCCATCGGCGGCGTCATCCTCATGCTCGCGTTCGCGCAGTATCTGCTCCCCCGGCTCCTGCGCGAGGCCAGCCGCGGCGGCAACACCGAGGGCCTGCTCGTCGCCTCCGCCGGGGCGGGCCTCGGGGCGGCCGTGCTCACCGGTCAACTGGGCTTCGGGTTCGCTCTCGGGGCGTTCCTGGCGGGGTTCATGCTCTCGTCAACGCCCTTCCGCCACCAGCTCGCCGGGCAGCTCTCGCCCATGCGAGACCTGTTCATGGCCGTGTTCTTCACGGCCGTCGGCGCGAAGCTCAACATCGAGACGGCGGTCATGAACTGGTGGGTCGTGCTCATCGCCGTCGTGCTGGTGATGGGCCTGAAGTTCCTGAGCATCGGCATCAGCGTCTGGGCCGGCGGGGCCACCGCCGTCATCGCGGCCACCACCGGCCTGTACCTGGCTCAAGCGGGCGAGTTCTCTCTGGTGATCCTCGGCGAGGCCGAGCGTATCGGCCTCATCAGCGCCGGGGCGCAGGGAATTGTGATCCCCCTGGTCGTCATCTCGCTCATGCTCACCGAGCCCGCCGCGGGCATGGCCCGCCGATTCGCACCGCGACTCTCCCGCATCCCCTCGGCCTGGTGGCTCTCCAATCCCGCCCTTCGGGATCGAGGGATCAAGCACGCCGCGCAGGAGGTCAACGTCGAGGGCTGGGGGGCCCCCGGTGAGCCCGGCGCCCACACCCGGCGCCACGTCATCATCGCCGGCTTCGGCGTCGTGGGGCGCAACCTCGCCGAGCACTTCGCCGCCCGCGGCATCCCCTACACCATCATCGAGCTCAACCCCGACACCGTCATTCGCCAGCAACGCCTCGGGCGGGCCGTCGTCTTCGGCGACGCCACCAACCCCGACGTGCTCCACTCGGCCGGGCTCGAGACGGCCGAGGCCGTCGTGCTCACCATCCCCGACGACGAGGCCACCGCCCGGGCCTGCCGGCTGATCCGCGCCGAGCGTGCGGACGTGTTCATCGGCGTGCGGGCCGGCTACCTCGGCCGGGCCATCACCGCCCACGAGGCCGGCGCCGACCATGTCACCATCGAGGAGGTCGTCACCGCCCAGGACATGGCTCTCAAGGTGATGAACGCCCTCGACAAGCGCTACGCGGCCACCGACCAGGGCACGCCGCACCTGTGACGATCGGGCGCCCCGCCGGCCACCGGCCGGCCGGGGAGCAGCCCGCCGCGGAGCGGCGGGGCCGCCCGGCAAAAGAAGCGCCCGTGGGATGGATCTTCCCGACGGGCGCTCGGTCAAGGCATGGAATGAACCGCGTTCGATCGATCGGACCGGCCGGGGCGGGCGTGCATCAATACTTGCGAAGCACCGACCGCACGATCCCCTGCACCTTGCAGTCCTTCACGATGATGGGCTGGAAGTCCGGGTTGGCCGGCTGCAGGCGGATGCGGTCCCCCTCGCGGTAGAACGTCTTGAGCGTCGTCTCGCCGTTGGGGAGCAGGGCCACGACGCGATCGCCGTTGCCCGCCGTGTCGGCCCGCTCGACAAGGATGTAGTCCCCGTCGAGGATCCCCTCGTCCTTCATCGACTCGCCCTGGACCCGCAGGGCGAAGATCGCCCCGTTGCGGCCCGGGCGGGGCCCGACGACGTCGAGCAGGTCGAGCTCGTCGCGATCCTCGACCTTCTCGATCGGGTACCCGGCGGCGATCTTGCCCACCAGCGGGAACCGCAGCGGGCGCCCCTCGTCGGGAACGACCACGCCGTCAGCGATCGACAAAGAGCGAGCCTTGTTGGGATCGCGTGTGAGCGCGCCCTTCTTGATGAGCGCCTCGACGTGCTCGAACACGGTGACCTTGCTCACGCCGATCTGGTCGGCGAGCTCCTGCATCGTCGGCGAATAGCCATGCCGGACGCGGCAGTCGCGGATCAGCTGCAGGATCTTGAGTTGCTTCGGGGTCAGGTTCATGAGCGGAATCCTTCAACTGGGGATGAGACGAGGGAGCGATCGAAAGTGCGGAGTGGGGGGGAAGGGAGATGATCGAGTGGTCCGGCGCCTGCGACCGACCGGCCATGGCCATCGACGAGGCCGTTGACACCGGGATGAACCGGGCAAACGCCGTCCGACCCGCGACCAGCCGGGGCTGGATCGCGCCCGGAGAGACGGCCCGGACCACGACGGTCGGTCTGGCCATCCTCGGCGCGGCCGCCGCGGCGATCGACGAGCACCACGCCAGCAGCGACGAGAGCACCGACCCGTGCCGGGTCAGCGACCGATCGATCGCCAGCAGCGAGCCGGCCCTCAGGGCGAGGTCCGACATGTGCACGCGATCCACCGGCCCGGACCGAACCGAAGACTCGGCCCCCAAGGAGGGCCGACGACGAAGCAAGGAAAACCCGTCCGACCCGGGGGAGAAGCCCTCCGAGTCCTGAGCGAACCCATCGGCTCGAGACGACGCAGCCGGGGCCGACCGAGTCAATCGCCCGTCCGACCCCTCCCGAATGTCGGTCACAAAGTCCCCGCCGGGGCCGAGCCGAACCAACGCGCTCGCGGTTTCGATGAGTGGCATGGAAAACTCCCGCTGATCCGGGTTGTGGTTGGGGTTGCCAACCAGCCCGAGGACCGTCCGTGGTCGTTTCCTGCGGTCGTCCGGCCATCCGGCTGGACCACGAGAAACGCGGCGAGGGGTTCCACCCGTTGTGCCTGGTGTCTGTCGATCCGCGACAGGTTGGGCGTACGTCTGCCCGGGGGTTGATCGGCGTGTCGATCATGTGAGGCCCACAAACCGAAGGGTTCTCCGTTCGGTACACGATAGCCTATCATCGGCCAACTCGCAAGGTGTTTGGACAGAATTCGGTCTCTTTTTTCCTAGCATAGACCATACTACTAGGGTTATCACCTGTCAATCGTGCCGGGTGCCAAACACGGTCGAGTCACGCCGTGGCGCGCTCAATCACCGATCCGCGACGCACCACGCGCCGTCGAATCTCGAGCATCGTGATGTCCGCGCGAACCTTCGCCGCGTCGAGCTTGAGCTCGATCGCGAGTTGATCGAGGGTGCGAGGTGCATCCAACGCGACGAGGATCGACTTCTGCGACTCCGAGAGCCCGGCATCTCGCGGCGGTGCTCCCGAAGGCGCGCCCGGCGTGAAGAGCCCATCCGTCCCATCCGCCTCCGGGAGTCCTCCATACCGCACCGCGTGCGTGCCGTTGAAGTGGTGGCGTGCCGGCGTCTCGAGTGTGTGCAGGATGTCTTCCGGGTGCGTCACCATCTCCGCCCCGCCCTTCTTGATCAGGTCGAGCGAACCCTCCGCCGCGGATGAGTCCACCCGCGCGGGCAGCGCGAACACCTCCCGTCCATGCTCCTCCGCGGCCAAGCGAGCCGTGATGAGCGCACCCGACTTTCGCCCCGCCTCCACCACCAACACCCCGAGCGACAACCCGGAGATGATCCGATTCCGGGCCGGGAAGTTCTCCGCGTTGGGCGGCGTCCGAAGCGGCAGTTCCGACACCACCGCTCCACGCCCATCGGCGATGCGATCGAACAACTCCCGATTGTCCGGCGGATAGCACTCGGCGAGCCCGCACCCGAGCACCGCCACGGTGCGCCCGCCCGCCCGGAGCGCGGCCTGGTGGGCCGCCGTATCAATCCCCCGGGCCCCGCCCGAGATGATCGTCAGCCCCGCCGCGGCAAGATGGGCCGCGAACCGATCCGACTGCTCGCGCCCATAGTGCGTGCACGATCGCGAACCCACGATGCCGATGGGGTATCGATCCCGACCGCTTGGTTCGATGGCACCCCGAACGTACAGGATCGGCGGCGCCGTCGGAATCTGGGCCAGCAGTGGGGGGTATTCCGGCGAGCCGATCCCGATCAGGTGTACACCGAGGCGCTCGGCGAGGCCGAGTTCCTCGTCGGCGAGTTGCTCGGTCCCCGCGGCCGCCGCCACGATCTGGCGTGCGTGGACGTCGCCGACCCCCTTCACCTTCTGCCGCCACAGAGCATTCGACGCCCCGAGCGCCGCCTCTGCCGTGCCGAACGCCTCGAGCGCCCGTTGGATGAGAATCGGCCCCAGCCCGGGTACGAGGGTGAGCCTGAGAAGCGAGCGCAGCGATGGATCAAGGGACGGCATTTGTTTGGAGCGTACCCAAACTCCGCCCATGCGCCAAGTCCCATCTCGCGGCCCGTAGACTCCGTCCACCGGAGGCCCTCCCCCATGACGCAGGATGAAATCGACCGCCTCGCCCTCGAGGCCGCGCTGGAGCAGGCCATCAAGAGCCGCGCCGAGGGCGGCATTCCCATCGGCTCGGCCCTGGTCAGCCCGGCGGGCGAGGTTGTCGCCCGCGGCCACAACCTGCGCGTCCAGCAGGGCGACCCCACGGCCCACGCCGAGATGGCCTGCATCCGGGCCGCCGGCCGCCGACGGGACTGGCACACCCTCACCCTTGCCAGCACCCTCAGCCCGTGCGCCATGTGCTCGGGCACGGCCGTGCTCCACCGCATTCCGCGCGTGGTCATCGGCGAGAACCAGACCTTTCAGGGCCGCGAGGATTGGCTCAAGGCTTCGGGGGCCCGGGTCCGCGTGCTCAACGACGCCCGCTGCGTGGCCCTGATGCGGGAGTTCATCGCGGCGAGGCCCGACCTTTGGAACGAGGACATCGGCGTGCCCCCCGAGGCCTGATTCGGCGCGCGGGAAACTGTGGCGCACCCGACCGAATCGGCTCGATGATTGGGCGTGAACATGCCGAAGTTCGTGTACAAGGGCGGGGAGCGAAAGCAGATCGTCGCGGCGGGCCTCGCGGGCCTCATCGCCCTGGCCGGCATCGGCGTGGCCGCCACGCTCACGGCCTGCGAGGTCGCCTCGTGCGGCACCCGCACGGTCGGGCGATCGCCGAACAAAGACGCCGCCACGCGCGCCCCCGCGTCCACGGTTCCAAACGTTGACCTCCCGGCCCGCGCACCCGGCGAGCCCGAGATGCGTGTTCGCATTTTCGCCGCCGTGGATTCGCTCAAGGTCAACGCCACCGGCGGCGTACTCCTCGGCCAGGGCGACCCCAAGGGCCAGACGGCCCTCGCTCCGGGCGCGAAGACCGACCGGCGCGGCGCCGCTGGCGGGCTGAGCATCTCGCTTAAGGCCGGACAGTGGATCGTGACCGAAGGGCCCGCCGCCGGTCCCGCTCCGGCGACCCCTGCCGCGTTCGCCTATCCCGCCGGTGCGTCCCTCGTCCTCCAGCCCGCGGGCGGCCCGAACCGGATGCTCTCCGTCAACGCCGGTCTCTACGGCGGCTCCCTCCGCCTCACCGCCCGCACCGACCAGCGCGACGGCGTCTTTGACGTCGTCGAGTTTGTCGGCGTCGAGGCCTATCTCCCCGGCGTGGTCGCGAAAGAGATGCTCGCGGGCTGGCCCCTCGGCGCGTACCAGGCCCAGGCCGTCGCCGCTCGCACCTATGCCCTGCAGGAGCGCGAGCGGAGCCTCGCCGCCGGGCTTCCCTTCGACGTCGAGAGCAGCGACCGCGATCAGGTCTACGGCGGCGCGACCACCAACGCCAATGCCCGCGAGGCCGTTGGTTCCACCCGCGGCATCGTCCTCATGGACGGCGACCGCATCCTGCGAGCATACTTCTCCAGCACCTGCGGCGGGCGCACCGCCGCGGCCAAGGACACCTGGCCCACCGGCCCCGGATTCGAGTACAACCTCGCCGCGCCGATCCAGGAGCACCAGCGCGACTTCGCCTGCTCCGCCTCGCCGCTGTTCCGCTGGACGGTCGAGCGCCCGCGCACCGATCTCGCGCAGCGCATCCGCCTCTACGGCGAGAAGACCCAGCTCGCCGTCCGTCGCCTGAGGGACCTGCACTCCATCGAGGTCATGGCCAGCAACACCGTCGGCCGGCCCAGCGTGTTCAAGATCATCGAGCCCGGCGGCGCGTGGTACCAACTCTCGGGCGAGCAACTCCGGCTGGCCTGCAATACCAACGCTTCCGGCGCGGCCGTGACTTCGCTCCCTCCCGGCCCAACCGCGCCCACCATCGGTTTCGAGGCCGACTCCGGCGTGCCCGGCGCGCCGCCGAGCCTCCCCGACATCACCCGGGCCACGCGTGTGAACAGCAGCGATTTCATCGTCACCATCACCGGCGAGAAGGCGGTGATCTCCGGGCGAGGCTTCGGCCACGGCGTGGGCCTCTGCCAGTATTGTGCCAAGGGCTTCGCCGAGCGAGGCGAGAACTGGCGGACCATGATCGAGCGCTTCTATCCCGGCGCGAGGATCGTCAGCCGGTACTGAACTCCGGGCACCCCGCCGGTCCTCCGGCGGTCGTTCGCATGCGGACGCGCCGAATCGAGGCGTCCCTGCACGGCCTCACAACCCGCAGTGGGCTCGGATCAGCGATTCGATGGCCGCCGGCACCGGCACCACGCTCAGGCGAGATTGCTTGAGCAGCCCGAACTCCGCGAATCGCCCATCCGCCTTCATCTCGGCCAGCGATAGCGAGGTCTTGGCCCGCTTCACCGGGGCCAGATCCGCCACCGCGAACTTCGGCCGACCGTCCGGCGCTCGCCCCGCTCGCTTGGGATCCTCGTACGGATCGGCCACCACCCGGGCCAGCCCCACGATCGACCGCTCCTCCCCCGTGTGATACACGAACACCTCGTCTCCCTCGCGGGCCAATCGAAGGTTGATCAGCGCCCCCGGGTTCGACACGCCGCTCCACGCCGTCCGTTTGTCGCGCACCAGATCGTCGAACGAATACTCCCCCGGCTCGGTCTTGAGCAGCAGTGTCGGCATCCCGCAGGATATGGGGGGTCGCCGTCACACCCCGCACAGCTTCACGCACATTGAGCGATCGTGACGGTCGCGATGGGCGTGCGGGCAGGGCGAAGACTGTCGGATGGCGCGGCAGGCGGTCCGGCTGAACCCCCTCCGCCGGGGGGCCGATGACGGTGGGTTGTGGATACGCGCGTGGCCCGGTTGGCCCCCGCGATTCCCTCGATTCGGAGCGACCATGAGCACAGAGCAGAACACCCCCGCCCCCGGTTCGCCCTCCACCGGATCCGCCGCCCCGGCGCGACCGGGCGACGGGTTCCTCTCCTCGCTCATGGACCTCGAATCCCGCCTCGCCTCGTTCAAGGCGATGCACGAGCAGGCCGCCGCCCGCGACATCGAACTCGCCCAGCGCGAGCACGCGTTCGCCGAGCGGGAAGCGCGGATCGCCGCCCAGGCCGAGGCCGCCGACAAGGCCCGCGCCGACGCCGATCGCCGCTCCGCCGAACTCGTTCGGCGCGAGGAGGCGGCGTACTGCGCCGGCCTCGCCCTCGAGTCCCGCACCGCCGCGGCGGACAAGGCCCTCGCCGAGCGCACCGCCGACATCGAACGCGCCGAGGCCGACCTGGCCGAGCGCGAGAAGGCCATGGCCGCCAAGGCCGTGCGCGCCGAGGCGGAGATCAACCGCGTCGGCGCGCAGGAAGAGGAACTCGCCGCCGCCCGGCGCGAACTCGAGGAGGCCCGGTCCGACCTGGCCCGGCGCGAGGCCGATGTGGCCGATCGGGCCGGATCGATCGTCCGCGATCGCGAGGCCGTGGACATGCTCCGGGCCGAGGCCGAGGCCGCCGAGAAGGCCCTCCACGACGCCCTCCGCAAGCGCGAGGAGGACATCCGCGAGGGCGAGGCCGACCTGAACAACCAGCGCGACGAGCTCGAGCGTGAACGCGCCGCCGTCTCCGAACAGGCCCGCACCCTCGCCGCCCAGATGAAGGCGCAGGACGAGGAGCAGAACGCCGCCATCTGGTCCACCCGCATGGAAACCATGCAGATGGAGATCGGCGAGGCCAAGGCCTCCCGGGCCCGCCTGGAGACCGAGCTGGCCCAGTGCCGCGCCGAGATCGAGTCGCTCACCAAAGAACTCATCGACGCCGGGCAGGCCGCCGGCGTCCCCTCGGAGGAACTCGCCAAGCGCGACCAGGCTCTGGAGGAGGCCCGCGAGCGGCTCGAAGAATCTCGAGCCGCCACCCGCATGCTCCAGGACCGCATCGAGGCCCTCGAGGAGCAGGTCGCCACCGCCGACGCCCGCCGCAAGAGCGATATCGAGGAGCGCGAGGACCAGCTGCGCGTCCAGCGCGAGCGCATCGCCGCCCACTCCCGCCAGCTCGACGAGGCCAACACCGCCCTCGAGACTGTCGCCGCCGAGCGAAACGCGATGGTCACCCGCGACGAGCACGAGCGACTGGAGAACGAACTCTCGGCCGCCCGCGACCTGCTCGACCACGCCGAGTCCGCCGCGGGCGACCCCGGCGCCGCCGAGCGCGTCCGCGAACGCGACGCCGAGATCGGCGCGCTCCGACAGGCCCTCGAGGACGCACGCAAGAGCATCCCCGACCCCGCCGCCGAGAGCGCCGAGCTCGCCCGGCGCGACGAGACCATCGCCGTCCTTCGGGAGCGCCTCGAGCAGGCGATGGCCGAAGCGGCCGAGGCGCGGTCCCGGGTCCAGGCGGCCGGGAATGAGCCCTCCGCCGACGAGGCCCGCCGGCGCGGGCGACTCCGCCGCTACAAGTCGCTCCTCCAGAACCAGGCCCGCAAGATCGTGGCCGCGCAGTCCGCGCTCCAGAAGCGCCACGCCGACTGCGAGATCGTCCTGACCAACCGCGCCCGCCTGGCCGAGCTGGCCCAGCAACTCGCCCGGGCGGAGAAAAAGATGACCTCGGGCAAAGCGCGCAGCGGGGCGGCCGCCGCCCTGCTCTACATGGTCGCCACACTCACCCTTCTGGCGGGGCTGAGCTGGGAGGTCTCCAAGCGAGTCTGGCCCGGCACGTTCGTCGCCCGGGCCCAGATCGACGCCGACGTCGGCCGACGCGTGCCAAACCCCCAGGACCTCGCCGCCTGGCAGAAGGACCACAGCGCGATGCTCACCGACCCGCGCCTGATGGAGATGGCCGCCGAGCGCATGCTCCGACGCGGCCTGCCCGCCCTCGGCACCGCGCCGGACCTCGCGGCCCGTCTCAAGGAGGACTTGTACGTCCAGCCCGGAAAGGCCGGATCGATCACCGTCGAGCTCCGCGGCGAGGGCGCCGAGAAGACGGCGATGGTCCTCGACACGCTCGTGACCTCCTTCAAGTCCTTCGCCGACCAGGCCCGCGAGGAGCGCAGCAACGACATCGGCGTGGTCATCGCCCAGGCCGCTACCGCGGGTGGCCAGCCGCTCTTCGACAACCGGCTCGAGCGGGCCGGGGGCATCTTCGGCGGGGCCGCCCTCGCCGCGGGCCTGGCCGGGCTGATCATCTGGTCGCGCCTCGTACGGGCCAAGAAGAAGTTCGATCAGGCCGCGGCCGTCGAGGCCGCGCTCCAGGAAGTCGATTGGAGCCAGCTCGAGGCCTCGATCAAGCGGCACTCAGGCAAGGAAGCCAACGCCTGATCGACCAACAGAGGCCCGGGCGCAAGCCCGGGCGGCGCGCGTGTCTGATTCCACAACACCCTCCCCCGCATGGGCTCGCGCCCACGCCTCCGCCGAACCCCGGCCGGGGCGTCAAAGCAAAGAAGGCCCGGGGGCCGGCCCGGGCCTCCGACTCGAACTTGTGGGTACTCAGGTCCCGCTCGACTTGAGAATCGCGTTCTTCGAGCCCTGCAGCCGGATGAGCAGCTGCCTGGCGTTCTCCATGTCGAGGTTCGGGATCGTCGCCGCATTCAGCCCCGCCGTCGGCGCCGAGAAGGTGATGAGCGCCTGGGCGGTGTTCCCATGGGCGTCGATCACGACGACCTCGTACTGGCCCTCGGTGCGGGGGAGGTCCTGCACGAACAGCTGCGCCTGCTTCTTCACCGGATCGAACACGATCCGGGCCCGGGCCGCCTTCAGGTCGGGCGCGTCGGTGGCGGCCACGAAGCTCACGAACTGGGCATCCGGGTTCAGGAACAGCGACTTGAAGCCATTGCCGTATTCCCTGACGAAGTTCTCGTCGATCGGGAGGCTCACGTTCGCGGTGCGGAGCTCGCGGCTGGCCTGCGAGAACTGCACGGTGAAGTACCCGAGCACCAGCGCCGCCGCCATCGCGCCGAACGCGCCGACGCGCCAGAACCGGCTCACGCTCCCCGCCGATCGGATCGGGATGGCGTCCGAGTCGCGCCGCGAGGATGAGGCGATCGCCTCGCGGACGGCCGCGATCACCCGCGCCCGCAGCCCCAGGGGCGGAGCGACCCTGGGCAGCACGTCGTCCATGCCGCTGAAGCGCAGCTGCTCGCGCCGGATCTGGGCCTGGATGGCCGGATCGGCGGCCTGGAACGCCCGCTCGAAGGTCTCACGCTCGGAAGGGTCGAGCAGACCCATCGCGTCCAGCGAGGCCATTTCCATCAGTTCGTGCGTCATCATGGGACCAGCTCCTCGCCCGTGCTGCGTTCCCGCAGCCGGACCAATGCGCGGCTCAGGGCCGACTTGATGGTGCCGATCGGCGTGCCGAGCTCCTCGCCGATCTGCCTGAGCGTCTGCCCGCCCAGGTACGCGCGGGTCACCACCGTGCGCTGAAGTTCCGGAAGTTTCGCGATCCGCTCCAGCAACTCGCCGAAGCGCTCCTGTGATTCCATCGCCGAGCCGCTCTGCGCCGTCGCGCCCATCGGCTCGCTCTGGCGCTCGTCGAGGGTCATCGCCTTCACCCGCGCCCGCGTCCGGCGCAGCCGGTCCACCAGGTGCCGGCGCGAGATGAGCATCACCCACGTCACCAGCGCCGCCCGCTTCGGGTCGTACCGGTCCGCCGTGCGCCACAGCCGCACGAAGATCTCCTGCACCGCGTCCTCCGCGTCCGCGCGGGTCGGCATCGCCTGGTACGCCAGGCGGAACACCAGCGACGCGAACCGGTCGTACAGGTCATTGACCGCGCCCGGCTCGCCGGCGGCGACACGTCGCATCAGTTCGAGGTCGGCGTCCTGGATGGGTTGCGGAGCGGCCATAGCGATGTCGCATACACGTGTACGAACCGGACACCCGGAAAAACCACGAGCGTCCGAGCATCGGCTTGCCGCGGCAGAATACCACGGGCCTTCCATGCCGAAGTCCGGACCGCTCATATACGGCGATTCGTGCTTTCAGGATGCCCCAAACAACAGGTTCTGCCGGTTTCGCGACCGACTGGGCCGATAAACTCTCCAGAAGAACTTCATACGTACCCTGTTCGGGTGGAAGCCTTGGGGATTCTTCTGGCCTTTGCAGCATGACTCTGATAGACTGATTGTGAGGGCGGGGGCGGACAGTGGCCCCACGTGGAGGATCCGTGCCGGTGGTCATGGCGACGAACCGCGCAGCATGTCCAGAGCAGAGAGCGCCCGAACGCTCCGCTGCGAGATGTGGCCCATTCCCGCGTTCCGCATTCACGCTCATCGATCTGATGGTGAGCCTCGCGATTATCGGGGTGCTCATCGGTCTGCTCTTTCCGGCGCTCTCCGGCGTGCGAGAAGCAACCCGTCGCGTCGTCTGCATGTCCAATATCCGCCAGCAGGGCCTCGGCCTCGCCATGTACACCGAGGACAACCGGGGCGAGCTGCCCGCGAGCTACTTCCTGCCCAAGGACGCCTCGCGCGGCCCCGAACCCTCGCCCCAACTCACCAACATCGCCCGACGCGACATCGCCGGCGAGGATTCGTGGGACGGCATGGGCATCCTCTTCAACCGAGAATACCTCAACGCTCCGCAGGTCTTCTATTGCCCCTCGCACCACGGGCAATACCCCCTGGCCGCGAATCTCTCGCTCTGGCACGCCGACTTTGCCAAGATTTTCATGAACTACCAGTACCGTGGCGACGGCGTTGCGGGTGGTTCGGCCGTTCCACACACGCTCGTGTCCGACGGCTTGGCGACCCGCTCCGACTACAGCCACACCGTCGGCTGCAACGTCCTCCGACTGGACTACTCGGTCTCCTGGGTCTCGGACGCGGGCGGACGGATCGCCGCCTCGCTCCCCGACGACGAGTTGGTCTCCAACGCGGCCGCCAAGGTCAGCGACGCGTGGACGATCATCGACGATACGGTGAGCCCCGTCGGTCGCTGACTCGACGCGTCCGGTTCGCCGCTCGCTCGGCACGCAGGAGTGTTCGCAATGGGCCTTGTGCATTCGATTGTGCGGGCGGCCATCATCGTCGGCGCGTCGATCCCGGTCCTGGCCCTCTCCACCACCGCCGAAGCCCAGCTCACGCCGATGCGAGGATGCGCCCTGCTCAAGCGGCCCATCGAGATGAGCCTCGGGGTGCCCGATCAGGCCCCGGGCGTCTTTGTCGAGCTCATCGACCCAGCGACCGACGAGGTGCTCGAAACCCGCCCCGCCCACCCGGGAAACACCGGAAAGATCGATCTCGCCGAGCTCTTCCCCAAACTCTGGACCACCGAGGCCCCGCGCGTGCTCATGGCCCAAGCCACCACGCGCGTCGGTGACAAGGTCGCCGCCCGCATCGGCCCGCCCGTGGTGCTCGTGCCCATGGTCGCCCCGCGCTACGCGGCGCGGGTTGACCGAGAGGGCACGCCGCAGGCGAGCCCGCCCGCCGCGCCCGGATCGCGTGTGCTCTCGGGCTACTGGACCTACACCGACCAGCGCGTCGAGATCACCACCGGCAAGGGCCGCCTGACCTTCGCCCTGCGCCCCGACGCCGCGCCGAATAGCGTGGACAACTTCCGCACCCTCGTGGCCCGCGGGTTCTACGACGGCGTGTCCATCCACCGCATCGCGTCGCTCAGCGGTCGCACCCTCCCCGACATCGTGCAGTTCGGCGACCCCACCGGCACCGGCCAGGGCGGGCCCGGCTACTTCATCGACTTCGAGCCCGGCCCCCTCAAGCACGCCTACGGCACCCTCAGCCTCGCCCGAACCTCCGACCCCAACAGCGCGGGATCGCAGGTCTTCATCTGCCTCGGGCGAGACAGCGCGGCCCGCCTCGACGGGCGATACACCGTCTTCGCCCGACTTGTCGCCGGGACGGACACGCTCGAAGCACTCGCCAAGACCCCAACCGACGCCGAGGGCAAGCCCCGCGAACCCGTGACCATCGAGTCCGCCAGACTCGTGGACGCCCCGCCCTATGGGGCCGGGCCCAAGCCCCAGGCCGACCCGCTCGAAAAAACTCCGACCCGATGACCCCACGAGCCCCGAACGAAGTGAGGGGTTCCGAGTGCGAACCCGACCGACCCCTCACTCCGTTCGGGGCTCGTACAATCCGCCCATGATCCTCCGTTCCGTCGATGCCGTCATGGCCGAGCAACGCGCGGCGTCCTTCAAGACCCGCTCGATCAAAGCCTCCGCCAAACTCGCCGGCCTCAGGCTCGCCCTCTCGATGATCGACCTCACCACGCTCGAGGGGAAAGACTCCCCCGAGAAGGTGCGAGGCCTCTGCCAGAAGGCCGTCCGCCCCGATCCGACGCGGGCCGACCTTCCCAGCGTCGCGGCCGTGTGCGTCTACCCGACCATGATCAAGGTCGCCTGCGACAACCTCGCCACGATCGGTGGAAGCCACGTCAAAGTCGCCGCCGTCGCGACGGGCTTCCCCTCGGGCCAGTTCCCCCTCGCCGTCCGCATCGCCGACACCGAGCAGGCCGTCCGCGACGGCGCGGACGAGATCGACATGGTCATCAGCCGCGGCGCATTCCTCTCGGGCCGCTACGACGAGGTCGCCGAGGAGATCCGCGAGTTCAAGAACGTCTGCAACGCCTCGGGCTCGCTCGGCGGCAAGCCGCATGTCCACCTCAAGGTCATCCTCGAAACCGGCGAACTGGAAACCTACGACAACGCCCGGCGGGCCAGCGATCTGGCCATCGAGGCCCTGCTCGCCGACGGCGGCGAGGGCCCCGCGGGCACGGGCTTCATCAAGACCAGCACCGGCAAGGTCGTCCCCGCAGCGACGATGCCCGTCACGCTCGTCATGCTCGAGGCCATCCGCGACTGCTATCTCGCGACGGGAAAGATGATCGGCATGAAACCGGCCGGTGGCATTCGCACGGCCAAGGAATCGCTCCACTATCTCGTCATGCTCAAAGAGACGCTCGGCGACAAGTGGCTCAATCCCGACTGGTTCCGCTTCGGCGCCAGCACACTCGCCAACGACGTCCTCCGGCAGATCGCGTGGCTGGAGACCGGCAAGTACGCGGCGCGGTATGACTTCAGCGAATCGTGAGGGCGGTCCCGTCAAGGCGGATCTTGCAGGCTCCGCTTTCCCTCGATCACATCCGCCGCCCACACACACTCCTTGGCCGCGTCTGGGTGCGACTGTGCAAAGGCACGCAGCGCAGGAGCGGCAGTTGCGGCGTTGGGTCCAAGCCTTGCCAGCGAGAGTCGTGCACTTGAGGAGGCCATCGCATCAGACTCCTGGGCGATCTCTGTCAATGCGGCTACGGCCTTGTCGGAGCACGTTCTGGAGTAGCCGATCGCCCGAATCGCGGCCGCGCGATCGTCGTACGAGCCATCATTGGACAACTCAACGAGTTGTGGCGCAAGCGGCGCGGCATCTATCCCGAGAGACTCTACCGCGCGATACACCGCCCTGCGAGAGAGGCGGTCGTCGCCGGCAAGCCACTGTCGGAACTGCGGCATGAGCGAGGCCGCATGCTCACCCGTTCGCGCCAACACGGCGATGGACTGCAGGCGCGTCATGCGATCGGCGTCACTCGCCAGCGGCAACACGCGCTCCACAATGCGCGGAGCAAGATCGCCGAATGCGTTCGTCTCCGGCTTTGCCCCGAGGGTGAGGTCGGAGAGAGCCCGTACAGCCGCGCGGCGTGTCGCTACATCCGGATTCAGCAGGGCGTCCACCGCCGCCGCGATTTCTGCGAGGTTGGAGCCGGACGCGACCTCCCTGAGTTGACCCTGCAAGCCGAGCGCGAGGCGCCGGACCTCCCCATCGGGGTCGGACGTGAGCTTGATGACGGCGGACCGGAGTTTGGCGTTGAGCAACTGCGGAAGGTCGCCGATCATGGCGGCTTGCTGCAGGTGCATGACAAAGTTCAGACCCTCCAGGCGGGCTTTGAAGTCCTCGGCGAGCATGGCGTTCGTGGCTCGTTCCGAGAGGGCGAGCCATTCGTTCATGGGGAGGACTGAGGGCGTGACCATGACGGAAATGCAACCGCCGCACGAGCCCGGCGCGACGACCCTGCCCGCGATGGCCCTGTTGTGCTCTGCGGTTGCGCGCCGAGAGTACTCCTCCCACAGCCATTTGTTGATCTCGGGGAGCGAAGCGGCCTTTGGATACCCGTCGGGTGCATTCGCAGGCAGCACGGCACGAGGCGGGTCCGGTGCGGTCGGCTCGTTCACCGCCTGTACCGGTTGGGTGCAAGCCAAACCCGACGCAAGAATGGACAGCCAGATGACCATGGACTCCTTCCGATCGCGGTTCGCGATCCAAGCGTATTCCATAGCCAAGCCCGCCTCACCGCCGCCGCCACGTATACACGCCCGTGGCCGTGTTGGTGTTGTTGATCGCGTAGTTGTCCCAGCACTTCATGTCCCGCAACTGCTGGATCGTCATGCGGTTCGCGCTCCCGTCCAGGCGTGTCACGGCCACCGTCTTGAAGTAGCGAGCGTTGAGATAGCCGAACGCGCTCGGCGGCAGACTCGCGTCGTACTTGTTGTTGCTCGCCGCCGCCGTCCACCCCGATCGGAGGTTGACCGTGCCATACTCCTGGTGATCGGCCGAGCTCGAGAAAGGGACAACGGCCGGGGGCAGAACCTTGTACAAACCATCGCGCACGCGAGAGCCGTCGGCGGCGTTCTGCCCGTTGCCGAAGTAGCTGGTGCCCGAGACATCCGCACCGCGCGACGCGGCCCAGATGATGAGTTGCGAAGGAAGCTGGGCCTTGCTCGTGCGGGTCAGGTAGAACACCCCGCCGTTGGCCGCGCTGTTGGATTCGGGGATCATCCCGTCATACCCGCACCGCGTGCGCCCCTGGCCGGTGAAAGCGCAGTGGTTGTTGTCGCCGCCGAAGAAGACGCCGTTCATGCCGAAGGCGGGGTGCGCGGCCACGCTCCCGACGTACGTGCTGTCGGAGTACGAGGCCATGCCGGCGCTCACGCTCCGCCCGGTGCTGCCGCGGGCCCGGAAGTCCTGGAAATCGGCCTTGCTCAGGACGTACGCCCCGCTCACGGGCTGCGCGCCGTAGCTGATGAGCCGCCACGTCCACGGTCGCATCGCGTCCTGCGTGATGCGGGCGGAGGGGTCCTCGGGGTCGGTGGGGAACATGTCCGTATCGCAGGACCGCCACCAGATCCACCACTTGTTGATGTGGCAGGGAATCGCCGCGTCCTTGAAGTCGTTGGCGTAGGTGGCGTGGGTCTTGGCCAGTTGGCTGATGGTGGAGAGTTCGATCGCGGAGCGCGCCGTCTCCCGCGCCCCGGACAGCGCGGGCACCAGCACGGCGATGAGCAGCGCAATCACCGCGATGACCACCAGCAACTCGACGAGCGTGAACGCCCCGCTCCCCCGCGCGTGCGGATAGAAACCCCATGGGTGAGCACGGAGACGTGAAGTCGCGGCCATGACGGCCTCCTCGCTTGTTTGGCCGCAGCGCGGCCCGACTCGCCAACCCCGCCCAAGCCCGGAACCGGGCCTTCCACAGAATACCAGAGAATCGGCGCTCGTGCACGTCTTCCGCCAGCGGGCCCGAGGGCGGTTGCTTCCGGATTCCAGCCCATCCTGCGCCCGCCACTCCGCCACCGTACCCTTTCATGCAATGACCACGCCTTCCCGAACCATCGATCCGGCCGCCTCAGCATCCGCACTTGCCATGGCAAATGGGCATGACGGGCCCGGAAACCCCGGTCTCGATTTCGGCCGCGCATGGGAATACGCCCCCGCTCCGGAGAATGTCAAGGTCGCGATTGCCGACCGATACGGCCTGTTCATCGATGGAAGGTTCGTCCAACCCAAGAGTGGGGGGGGGAAGGGCACCTCGCACTTCGCGACCATCAACCCCGCCACCGAACAGAAACTCGCCGACATCGCCCACGCGGGCGAGTCCGACGTCAACGCCGCCGTCGCCGCCGCCCGCAAGGCTCTTCCCACGTGGGCCGGTCTGAGCGGGGCGGAGCGGGGCAAGTTCATGTTCCGCATCGCCCGCCGCATCCAGGAGCGGGCCCGCGAACTGGCCATCCTCGAGACGATGGACGGCGGCAAGCCCATTCGCGAGTCCCGCGATGTCGATGTTCCCCTCGTCGCCCAGCACTTCTTCTACAACGCCGGCTGGGCCGACAAACTCAAGTACGCCTTCCCCGGCCACGATCCGAGGCCCGTCGGCGTCTGCGGCCAGGTGATCCCGTGGAACTTCCCGCTCCTCATGGCCGCGTGGAAGATCGCCCCCGCCCTCGCCTGCGGCAACACCGTCGTCCTCAAGCCCGCCGAGACCACCTCGCTCACGGCCCTTCGCCTGGCCGAGATCTTCCAGGAGGTCGATCTTCCCCCGGGCGTGGTGAACATCATCACCGGCGCGGGCGAGACCGGCGCGGCCCTGGTCAACCACACCGGCGTGGACAAGGTCGCCTTCACCGGCTCGACCGAGGTCGGCAAACGCATCGCCAAGGCCATCGCGGGCTCGCGCAAGAAGCTCACCCTCGAACTCGGCGGCAAGTCCCCGAACATCATCTTCGAGGACGCCAGCATCGACCAGGCCGTCGAGGGGATCATCGCGGGCATCTTCTTCAACCAGGGCCACGTCTGCTGCGCCGGCTCGCGCCTGTTCGTGCAGGAGAGCGTCGTCGATGAGGTGATCGCCAAGTTGCAGGTCCGCATGGCCAGCATCCGCGTCGGCGACCCGATGGACAAGAACACCGACCTCGGGGCCATCAACTCGCGCATGCAACTCGACAAGATCCAGGAGTACCTCACCGCGGGCCAGAGCGAGGGCGCAACCCTGCACGTGAGCGGCCGTATGGGCCTCCTCCCCGGCAAGCAGGAAGCAAAGAAGACCGACCTCGCCACCGGCTTCGTGGACAAGGGCTATTTCTGCCGCCCCTGCTTCTTCTCCGGCGTGCAGCCCAGCCACCTCATCGCCCGCGAAGAGATCTTCGGCCCCGTCCTCGCGGTCCTCACCTTCCGCACGCCGGAGGAGGCCCTCACCCGCGCCAACAACACCCCCTACGGCCTGGCGGCGGGCGTCTGGACCGACAAGGGCTCCAAAATCTTCGAGATCGCTCGCAAACTCGAGGCCGGTGTCGTCTGGCTCAACACCTACAACAAGTTCGACGCGGCCAGCCCGTTCGGCGGCTTCAAGGAATCCGGCTTCGGGCGCGAGGGCGGGATGCAGGGGCTTCGTGCGTATGTGAATCTCTGAGCGATGCGTCGTGAACCCTACTCCATTGAAGAAGGAACACCGGCGCTCCGGCTTGTGTCGGAGTCTGTGGACAACTACCGGCTCACCGCCGTCGAGAGTGCCGCGCTCATGGCGGCGCTCCGGGGGCGACTTCAGCCGGAAGCGCCGGTTTGGAATCAACTCGCGAAGGTGAGAGTTCGACGCCGGGACTGGAACGGCTACGGCGCGTATGTCGAGTTCGACCCATTTGGCGATGGCATCGCACCCGACCCGATTCTGACGGAATCTGGAGTGGCCAAGTCGAGCATCAACGCACCGTGGCGGACCCAACCGATGCACTGCTCCGTGTTGCTCGCCGAGCAAGGGATCATCGGTACATTGGAGTTCTTTCCCATCGACGGCGAGAACTGGTCAGCAGAGGAAATGCAGCAGTTGCTGTTCGGGCCGCTGGAAGGGCTGAAGATCCTCAGCAGGTGAAGTCGGAATGTACGCAACTCACAGGTCCTCAGGCGTCAACCCCGTCCGCTTCGCAATCCGAGCCAGCATCCGCGGCCCGATCTCCTCGTGATCGTGAAACGCGAACACGAAGTCCGGCCACCCCGCGCGTTGCAGTGTTCGATGCGAACCTGTCTGCCGCTTGATCGACCACCCGATGCGCCGCAACGCTGCGAGAACCCGTGATGCGCGAGTGGAAGGCCAGTTGCCCGTGGTCTCAGGCTACAAGCTTGAAGACGGCCTGCACTTCCGGCAGCGCCTCGCCGTTCTCGAGGCGATCCGCCAGAACCCGCAGCGAGAGCGTCTGGGCTTTCCTCACGGCCTCCTCGCGTGTCGCCCCGTACACCAGCACGCCGGGCAACTCCGGAACCTCGGCGATCCAGCGTCCGTCGGCTTCTTGCTCGGTTTCAATCCGATACATCGTCTCATTATAGCGGTGTGGGAGTTTGCGGCCCCGAGCGTCCGTCTCCCCCGGCGTATCCTCCCCCGCCACGGATGGACCTCCACCACCTCAACCAGTTCTTCCACCAGCACCTCATCGAACTCTCGGGTTTGTTCACCCTCGCGGTGTCGCTCTGGATCGCCTTCGGACCGCTCCGCCACCGCCTTCCGCGGTTCCTCACCCGCCTCGGCAAGTTCTCCGCCACGTTCAAGCTCGTCAGCCTGAGCGGCATCTGCTGGTTCCTGTTCTACAAGAACCTCACGGACGATGAGCCCTCCCTCGGAATGAACTGGCTCCTCGGAACCCTCGGCGTGATCCTCCTGTGCGGCGCGGCCTGGGTCGTCACGCGAAAGCAGTTCCACCCCAAGCACAATCCACTCCCTCCCGCGCCGCATCCGCCGACGGCCGAGCAGCGACCGGCGAGCCCCCAATCACACCCATGACCCACCACCCCCGCCCATTAGCGCACCGCGGTCCCCCGAACCCGCCGACGTCAACCTTCGCGCCATCGAGCCTCGCGATCTCCCATGGGTCCGCGCCGAACTCGTCCGCAACTGGCACTCCACCCGCATCAGTTCCCTCGGCGTCTGGCACGAGGCCGACCGCCTCCCCGGTCTCATCGCGGGCATCCCCGGCGACGACACCCCCGCGGGTCTTCTCACCCACACCCCCATCACCCCCGGCCGGCCCTGCGAGGTCATCACCCTCTCGGCCCGAATCGAGAGTCGCCGCGTCGGCACGCACCTGCTGGGCGCTTTCACCAACGCCGCCCGCGCGACCGGGTGCTCCCGCGTCTTCCTCACCACCACCAACGACAACCTGCGCGCCCTCGCGTTCTACCAGAAGCGCGGCTGGACACTCGTCGCGGTCCATCGCGCAGCCATGGACCGCGCCCGACTCCGGAATCCCGCGATTCCCCTCGTCGGCATGAACGGCATCCCGCTCCGCGACGAGATCGAACTCGAGCACGCGATCTGACGGCCGCGCAGCTCCGGATCGACAGGCCGGGAACCCGCGAAGCCTGCGCGCCGGTGGTCACGCTCCCGGCCCGCGTCGGACACCGCCCGATCGGTCAATCGGCACGGTCTGTCCGTGGGGCACGCGCACCGCGGCCCCTTCGAGCGGGCGGCAGAGCGTTTCTCACGACCACCAACGACAACCTCCGCGTCCCGGTCTTCGCCCTCGAAGCACGCTCGGACGCACGCTGCCACTCATCGGGGCGCGCAGGGCCGCGCCCGCATTGTCGGTCCATGCGCGCCCCTCCGGGGCCCGCACGAACGGCCTGGTCACTCGGGATCCGACCCGGGATGTTGATCTGCTGTGGGGCACGCGCGGCCGCCCGCTCCGGTGGAAGGCCGGCCAGGCGACAGTTGGTAGCGGGTGCTCGGAAGGCGAGCCCCGTTCCGATCGGGGCCGTGCCCGGGCGCGATGCGCCCGGGCGCGTTCCCGCGTTCGTTCGGGTCGATCGACTCAGCGACGACGGCGACGGGCCGCCAGCGTCAGGGCCGCGAAGCCAAGTCCGGCCGCGCCGGGCGCGGGGATCGGGGGCATGGGCACAACGAAGTCCTGGCGCGTCGGGCTGGTCAGGGCGTACAGGCTCGCCATCGGGCCGGTGCCGTCGAGCTGGTTGAGCCAGGTCTGGGCCTGCGTCCGGGTGCTGCTCGAGGAGGCGCGGAAGGTCCCACCCGTCAGGCTCAGGCCCGAGTCGTGCACGATCTCCCAGATCGCCAGCTGGAACGCGGCGTACTGCGTCGAGGTCGAGAGGCCCGCGCGGTTGCGGCCCCACAGCTCCGAGACCAACGCGGCCTTGGCCGCGCCCATCGACGTGCCGGGGACGGGCGCCGAAGCCAGGGCGGTGGTATCGAAATCGCTGTACGAGTTGCCCGACGAGATCGACTGGCTCAACTGGATGCAGAACGCGCTGAAATCGCCCTGCAGGTTCGTCGGGGCGTTGGCCGCACCGGTGAAGTTGAACTTGCCCGAGGTCAGATTGCTGTACGACGAGCCCGAGTTCTGCGAAACCGACAGCGTCTTCGACGGCGAGACGCCGTTGAACGTGACGGTGAACGAGGCCTGGGCCTGTGTGCCGGCAAGGGCAGCGATGGCGATAGCGGACGACGCAACGAGGTTGGAACGCAACGACATGTGTGCAAACTCCCATCCCGGGCGAGAGATTGAGCCCGGGGCGACCGAAGGGAAACACAACCGCGGGAGCGATCGGCGGCCTTTGCGGGGGGTGCGGTCGGATGCCATCCGGGTGAGAGTCCGGAGAGGGCAACGCCTGCGTGCTCTTGCGAACCACGCGTCCCAGCGAGGGCGCCGGGGTCAAACCCGGGCCATGGGCGTTCAATCATCGAGGCTTCGACCTCGAGTGACGCCGGGAAGAACATGCCCAAGAATCCGGCCCGCCGCAAGCCATCCCAAGAGAAATAGCCCGGAAATCTGCGGTATCTTGCCCAGCTTCACGCGATCATCAGGCCGGACTGTCGTCTGAGAACCGTTCCGGCCCCGGGCTGGTAGAAGTCTGGTAGGGACGCACCCGTTGCGACCCGGGTCGATGGGGCGGGCCACCACCAAAGGAGGAGTCGTCATGCACAAGTCAGTTCTCGCCTGGTGCGGCATCGCGTCGCTTGCCCTCTTCGCGCTCGCTCCCTCCGCCGCGTCCGCCCAATCCGTTCCGACCATCTCCGCCTCCGGGCAGGCGACCGAATCGCGTGCCCCGGATCAGGCAGAGGTCTCCGTCGGCGTCCAGGCCACCGGAAAAACCTCCGCCGAGGCCCAGGATTCCCTCAACAAAGCCATGGACAAGGTCATCCTCGCCGTCAAGGCGACCAAACTCGCCGACCTGCTCGTGCAGACCCAGGGCGTGACCCTCCAGCCCGAGTACGAGGAGTCCGGCTCGCGCCGCCCACCCCGCATCACGGGCTATCGCGCCAGCAACACCATCCGCGCCCGCACCTCCGACGTGGACAAGGTCGGCACCCTTCTCGACGTCGCCGTCGCCGCGGGCGCCAACCAGGTCTGGGGCATCAACTTCAGCCTCAAGAACGCCGCGGCAGCCCGCCACGATGCCATCCTTGCCGCCACCGCCGACGCCAAGGCCCGCGCCGAGGCCGTCGCCGAGGGCCTCGGGGTCAAGCTCGGGCGCGTGCTGAGCGCCGGCACCGGCGCGGCCCAGGTCCGCCCGTTCTTCAGCCGGCAGATGGCGGCGATGGATGGTGGTTTCACCTCGGGCGCCACGGCCGCGACCCCTGTCCAGGCGGGCGAGGTCACCGTGTCCGCCGACGTCACCGTCGAGTTCGCCATCGAATCCAACAAGTAGCCCGCACCTCCCCCTTCCCTCCGCGTCATATCCTTCCCCATGCCCGATCGCCTCGAAGTCGCCAAGACCTACAAGCTCTTCATCGACGGCAAGTTTCCCCGCTCCGAGAGCGGCCGGACCTTCGCCGCCCACGACCCCAAGGGGCGCGTCGTCGCCCACATGTGCCGGGCCAGCCGCAAGGACCTGCGAGACGCCGTGACGGCGGCCCGCAAGGCTCTCCCGGGGTGGCGAGACGCGACCGCCTACCTGCGAGCCCAGATCATGTACCGCATGGCCGAGATGATGGAGGGCAAGCGCGACGAGTTCACCGACGCGCTCCGCACCGGGTGGTCCGGCTCTCCGAGCCGGACGCACGGCTCGGAGAGCCGTGCCACCAAAGAAGTCACCGCCGCCATCGACCGCCTCGTCGCCTTCGCAGGCTGGGCCGACAAGTACGCCCAGGTCCTCGGCTGCAACAACCAGGTCGCGGGCCCGTACTACAACTTCACCGTCCCGGAGCCCACCGGTGTTGTCGCCGTCATTGCTCCGAATGATCCCGGTCTCCTCGGCCTCATCTCCCTCATCGCTCCCGTCGTCTGCGCGGGCAACACCGCCGTCGCGCTCGGTGGCGGCGGCCCCGGCGCATCGCTGGCCACGGTCATCCTCGCCGAAGTCATGGCCACCAGCGACGTTCCCGCCGGCGTCGTCAACCTGCTCACCGGCGACTCCGCCGAACTCATCCCCGTCATCGCCGGCCACCGCGACATCGACGCCGTTCACGCCGCGGGCGTCACCGACGAGCAGCGCACCATCCTCCGCGAGGGCGCTGCCGAGAACGTCAAGCGCGTCACCGTCCGCGAACTCGCCTCCGGCCGCGCTGCCAGGTCAAAGTCCGCAAAGGCCGTCGATCTCTACGACGCCGAAACCTGCCAGGACCCGTGGTGGATCGAGCCCTTCGTGGAAATGAAGACCATCTGGCACCCCAGCGCCACCTGACCGGTACCAATCAACCCCGAGCCGAGCGGCGACTCCCCAAGCCGCCGGCGCACCCAAAGAGCCTCTCGCGTGAGCGAGAGGAATCCCGCCCGGAACTCCCCATGCCCTCCATCACGCCCATCGCCGCCGCCCTCTTGTCCATCGCCTCATCCGCCCTCGCGCAGACTCCATCCGCGGGCCCGGCAAAGGCCGACGCTCCCGGCGCGCCGACTCCCGCCGCCAAGGCCGCGTACCCCGAGAAGGTCACCAAGAAACTCTTCGCCAAGAACGATCTGCGCGGCAACAAGGCCCCCGCCCTCACCGTCGAGGCCTGGCGCATCGAAGGCAAGGAGACCAAGGCCCCCGACCTGAAGAACAAGACCATCCTCATCGACTTCTGGGGCATCAGTTGTGACCCCTGCAGAAGGCTCATTCCCGAGCTCGAGGCCTGGCAGGAGAAGTTCAAGGGCGATCTTGTAGTCGTCGGCCTCAGCGGCGACACCCCCCGCGCCCTCGACAACTTCGAGGATCTGCGCGGCAACAAGATCAAGTACACCCTCGCCATCGACACCCAGAACCGGACGAACAGGGACGTCGGAGTCGAGGGCATCCCCCACGTCCTCCTCGTCAGCGCCGACGGCATCGTCCGCTGGCAGGGCTTCCCTCTCTCCAAGGAAGAGCCCCTCACCGAGGAGAAACTCAAGCAGGTCATCGACGCCGACAAGGCCGCGCGGGCCGCGGCCGCCGCAAGCGAAAAGAAGTCCGATCCCGCGCCGACGGCCGCCAAGCCCAGTGAAACGAAGCCCGAAACAAAGGCGCCCGAGAAGAAGGGTTGAGCCGTCCAGGGGTGCGAGGTGGGGGTCCTGGAGGAGGTGCGGAGGGGGCATCCCGCCGCAAACTGATCGCGGTCTGCGCCGGACTTACGGCAACTTCCACACTCGCGCCCCAAGCTCGGCGAGCGGCGCCACCCGCTTTGCCCGCGAGCCCAGCTCAACGGCCATCCCCTTTGGCGGCCCATCTTTCACGTCCGCTCCCGCCCATTCCGGCCACGAGTTGATCCGCGACCAGTCCCACGGCAGGTGCATCCGCCCCGAGTCGCGCCGGAAGTCCGGGACCAGCCGCCCGCGATACCCCGGCTCGCCCGTCAGGACGACCACCACCGACCCGGACTCTCCGGCGGCCAGACCGACAGCCGCCCCCTTCCCCCACGGCACAAGCCGGAACCCGCCGGCCCGCATGTCCGCGTACATCACCGCTGTTCGGATGAAGTTCCCGTCGAGATAGTCTCCCGACACGAACCCATCCGGTCGCTGGCACTTGAACATGTACCCGATCTGCACATCCGCCCACTCCAGCAGCGCACGCCGAACCGCTGTCCGCCGCGAGGCCACGTATAGCGCGCTCTCCACGCTGTCGGCGAATCCGTCGTGGTGCATTCCTTCCCACGGAAGCCCGTCGGTCTTCGTGACCGCCAGGGCCACCCGATCGATCGAGGCGAGCATCGCCTCCAGCCGCGACTCGGGCAATCGCCCCTGACGCTCGGCCGCCTCGACGAAGAGGATCGCCCCCGCCAGCAGGTATCCCCAGTTGTCGCAAGGCGCCGCGTCTGTCGGCTCCAGCGTGCGGGCGTCCAGCGTGTTCACCAGCAATCCCTGCCCGTTCACGCCGCGAGACAGGATCGTCTCGAACATCCTCGCCGTCGGCTCCACCCAGCGCTCCGCCCGCGCGTTCCACGCCGAGTTCTCCCGCAGCGATACCGCCAGCGCGAACACCTCCGAAACTCCCACCGCCGTCTCGTTCCCGTGGTCACGCAGTTGCACCAGCGTGCCGTCCTTCACCGCCGGCCGGTCGTTGGGATAGTCAAACCGCTTGAGCGGCAGCCCGGTTCCCCCCTCGGCCTCGAGCATCTGCTCCACCACCGCCTCCCCCAGCCGCCCCGCAAACTCGAAGTAGTCCGGACGCCCGGCCGCGAAACCCAGCCGGCACAGCGTCTGCAGCACGTTCCCGTTGATCTCCGATTCCCGGCTGGGGATCGCGCCGAAGCGCGACTGCACAGCGCTGGCCGCGATGATCGCATCCGCCAGTTCCGTCATCCGCGCCAGCACCGCCGCGTCCCCGTGCCGGTCGTAGAGGCCGATGAGCCCGTCCTTGAGATACTCGCTCGTGGCGAACATCCGATCGTGCCCGGTGCGGGCCAGCTGCGCCCCCGTCTCCCAGTCCAGGCACACGCACAGCCCGTTGTGCACGTTCAGCGCCCGCTCCCTGGCGAGCGTCTCCCGAAGCAGCGGCACGCTCGATGCCTGCGTGTCGAGCGCGATGCCGAGCTCGAAGCAGAAGAAGTCCGCGGCCGTGTTCCGGTAGTTGAACTCACGCTGCGTCATGGACTGCGGAAACAGGCCGGTCTTCGGGTGCCGCCGCGCCATCCAGGCGTCGTGCACCCGCATCGCTCGCTCCATCGAGTCTCCCGCCAGCCGTGCGTTGATCTCCGCCGCGCCCGCGACATCGCCCGCGCCTTCCAGCCGGATCCGCTCCGCCACGAGCGACCTTCGCGCCGCGATGTCGGCAAGGTCCGGCGTCGCCCCATTCCGGGCCTGCCCGCACGCCGCGCCGCAAGCGACCAGGACCGCAAGAATCATCGTCAGCGCAGGCACGCTCCGCATCGCCGCAGTATACAGAACCCCGGCGGCCACGCGGGAGCCACACCGGGCCATGATCCAGACCGGTGTGGCTTCCTCCTCATACCATCCGACATGCCCATCTCTGCGTCCCCCGGCTCCCGCCTCCGCGCGCTTCTGGACAGTCCTCCGGCCCCCGGCACAGTCATGATGCCCGGCGCCTTCAACGCCCTCTGCGCCAAGGCCATCGCCGACGCGGGATTCCCCGCCGCCTACATCTCCGGTGCGGCCACGAGCGTCGCCGCCGGCGTCCCCGATGTCGGCCTCCTCGGCCTCGAACATTTCTGCCGCTGCATCCGCGAGGCCTACGACGCGAGCAACCTCCCCATCATCGCCGACGCCGACACCGGCTTCGGCGAGAGCGAAATGGTCCGCCGCACGGTGATCGAATACGCACGCGCGGGGGCCGCCGGCCTCCACATCGAGGACCAGGTCTTCCCCAAACGCTGCGGCCACCTCGACGGCAAGAAACTCGTCCCGCTGGATCACGCGGTGGAGAAGGTCCGCGCGGCGGTGGAGGCCGCGAGAGAGGTGTCAAGGTGTCAAGGTGCCAAGGTGCCCAGGGAAAGCGAGGCATCGGCATCCGCGCCTTTGCTCGACACCTCGACACCTCGACACCTGGGCACCTTTCTCATCTGCGCCCGTACCGACGCACGCGGCGTGGATGGCCTCGACGCCGCCGTGGCGAGGGCCAAGGCCTATCTCGAGGCCGGCGCCGACATGATCTTCCCCGAAGGCCTCGCGACCGAACAGGAGTTCGCCGACTTCGCCTCCAAACTCCGTCACTGCGTCGCTCCGTCACTCAGGTTCTACCTCCTCGCCAACATGACCGAGTTCGGCAAGACCCCCATCATCCCCGCGAGCAGGTTCGGCCAGATGGGCTACCACTGCGTGATCTACCCCGTCAGCATGCTTCGCGTCGCCATGGGCGCGGTCACCCGCGCCCTCGCCACGCTCAAGCGCGAGGGCACCGTCGAGCCCCTCCTCGCCGACATGCAGACCCGCGAGCAGTTGTACAAGACCATCGGGTACACGCCGGGCGTGGAGTGGTCGTTTCCGGCGAGGTAGATGCATGATGAGTCTGGGTGCCAGGGAAGCTCTCGACAAGCCATGTTTGGGGGCAAAGCGCAGATTGGCTCTCTTGCCTGACATTCTCTGTGCCTCTGAGCCTCTGTGGTGAATGCCTTGGTTTGGCCGCTATCATCGCCCCCCATGATCCGAAGAACCGTCACCTGCGGCGCCCTCCGCGACGCCCACATCGGCCAGACCGTCTCCCTCAACGGCTGGGTCAACTCCTACCGCGACCACGGCAACCTCATCTTCATCGACCTCCGCGACCGCTACGGGCTCACCCAGCTCGTCTTCGACCGCGAGGACGTGGCCTCGCAGGAGAAGATGGACGCGGCCGACAAGCTCCGCAACGAGGACGTCATCGCCGTCACCGGCCTCGTCCGCACCCGCACCGGCGGGGCCAACCCCAAGCTCGCCACCGGCACCATCGAGATCGTCGTCAAGGACCTCGAGGTCCTGTCGAAGACGGCCAACCCGCCGTTTCTTCCGGATGATCTCGGCAAGTTGCCCAACGAGGAGAT
Source organism: uncultured Phycisphaerales bacterium (assembly GCA_937871915.1). GTDB lineage: Bacteria > Planctomycetota > Phycisphaerae > Phycisphaerales > UBA1924 > UBA4658. The sequence goes on along the minus strand of CALMPG010000143.1, from coordinate 5,550 downwards.
CCGCCTCAAGCACCGCTACATCGATCTCCGCCGCCCGAAGATGCAGCACACCCTCGGCCTGCGGCATCGCGTGATGCAGTCCACCCGGCGCTACTTCGACGAGAACGGCTTCCTCGAAGTCGAGACGCCGATCCTCTACAAGTCCACGCCCGAGGGAGCCCGCGAGTTCCTCGTCCCGAACCGCCACGTCCCGGGTTCCTGGTACGCCCTCCCACAGAGCCCGCAGCTCTTCAAGCAGATCCTCATGGTGAGCGGGTGCGACCGCTACATGCAGATCTGCCGCTGCTTCCGCGATGAGGACCCGCGTGCCGACCGCCAGGCCGAGTTCAGCCAGATCGATCTGGAAATGTCCTTCGTCCGCCGCGAGCACGTCATGGAGATGATGGAGGGCTTCGCCCGCCGTCTCTGGAAGGACGCCCTCGGCCTCGATGTCCCGAAGTTCCAGGTCATGGCCTACCGCGATGCCATGGAGAACTACGGCATCGACCGCCCCGACACCCGCTACGACCTCAAGACCCAGGATATTTCCGAGTTCGCCGCGAAGATGGACTTCGGCGTCTTCAAGACCGCCCTCGAGAAGGGCAAGGACCGCCCGAAGTACAACTCCAAGAAGGGCGTCGTGAAGTGCATCCGCGTCCCCGGCGGCGCGGACAAACTCACCCGCAAGGTCACCGACGGGTACACCGAGTTCGTCAAGACCTTCGGCGCGGGCGGCGTCGCCGTCGTCAAGATCATCAAGGGTGAGGACGGCCAGCCCAAGTTGGACACCGGCATCGCCAAGTTCCTCGAGCCGCTGAAGGCGGAGTTCCTCGCCGTCACCGGCGCGCAGCCTGGCGACACAATCCTCTTCGTCGCCGACGCCTACTCCATCGCCACCAAGGCCATCGGCGAACTGCGACAGAAGGTCGCCCGCGACATGGACATGGTCCCCAAGCCCGGCGCCGAGGGCGGTCCGTGGAACTTCCTCTGGGTCATCGACTTTCCCATGTTCGAGCGCAACAAGGAGACGGGCAAGTGGGTCGCCATGCACCACCCGTTTACGTCGCCGCGCGATGACCAGATGCAGGCCTTCCTCGACGCCGACACCGACGACGAGGTCACGATCGAGGCCATCGTCAGCGCGGGCTACGACATGGTCGTCAACGGCTCCGAGATCGCCGGCGGCTCCGTCCGCATCCACAGCCAGGAAGTCCAGTCGAAAGTCTTCAAACTCCTCGGCATGACGCCCGAATCGGCCAAGGAAAAGTTCTCTTTCCTCCTCGAGGCCCTCGCCTTCGGCGCGCCCCCGCACGCGGGCATCGCCTTCGGCCTCGACCGCCTCATCATGCACCTCGTCGGCACCGACAACATCCGCGATGTCATCGCCTTCCCCAAGACCCAGATCGGCCAGGACCTCATGACCGGCGCCCCCGGCTTCGTCACCGAGGCCCAGCTCAAGGACCTTTACGTCAAGAACGTCCTCCCGGAACCCAAGCCCGCCTAATCAGAGCCGAGCGGCGCAAGTCGCCGGTGTATTACTCCTCCCATGCCTAAAAAGTCCAAGAAGTCCACGAAGCGCACGAAACCCGCCCGCAAGGCCCCGAGGCCCGCCGCCAAGGCCAAGCCCACCCCCCCAACGCCGCGCACCACCTATTCCATCTACCAGATCGACGCCTTCACGACCCGCCCCCTCCACGGCAACCCCGCCGCCGTCGTGCTGGTGGACAAGGCCTGGCCCTCCGATGAGTCCATGCTCGCCATCGCCGGCGAGACCAACCAGCCCATGACCGCCTTCGTCCTGCGGGGCAAGGGCAAGAAGATCCCCCTCCGCTGGTTCAACCACCAGCAGGAGTTCGAGCTCTGCGGCCACGCCACCATCGCCGCGGCCCACGTCCTCTTCACCCACGAAAAATCCAAGGGTGCATCCCTCACCTTCTCCACCGCCGCCGGCGATCTCGCCGTCCACCACGACGACAATCTCTACGTCATGGCCATGCAGGCCCGCCCGCCCGTGCGCGTTCGCGTCACCAACGACCTCTGCGCCGCCCTCGGGCGCGAGCCCGCCGAGGTCCACGTCGCCGGCGACATCCTCGCCGCCGTCTTCGACAACAAGCGGGCCGTCCACGAGCTCGCCCCGGACATCGCCCGCCTCGCCCGCCTCGACGCCAAGGGGATCATCGTCACCGCCCCCGCCGCGGGCCACGACTTTGTCAGCCGCTACTTCGCGCCCAGGCACGGCCTCAACGAGGACCACGCCACCGGCTCGTCCCACTGCATCCTCGTCCCCTACTGGGCCAAGCGCCTGAAAAAGAACCGCCTCACCGCCCACCAGGTCTCCCACCGCTCCGGCGAGATGTGGTGCGAACTGCGCGGCGAGCGCGTCCTCCTCGGCGGCCACGCCGTCACCGTCGGCCACGGCCGCATCACGGTCTGACGCTCAGCGCACCATCGCCCGCGCAATCTGCCCCGCCACCCGCGCGTTGCTCACCACCAACTCCACGTTGGCCTTGAGCGTCGCCCCGCCCGAGATCTCGTGGAGCGCACCGAGCAGCGCCGGCGTCGCATCCCGCCCGCCCGCGCCCGCCGTGGCGACCCTCGCCTCCGCCTCCGCAAGCCACCCCCGCCAGTCCTCCACCTTTAACTCAAACTCCGGCGAAATCGGATTGCACACCACGATCCCCCGCCGCGTCCGCGCCATCTCGAACCGCACAAACTCCCCCAACTCCCTCGTATCATCGAACCGCGCGTCCACGTTCCCGACCCCCGCCACATCCGGCTCGCGCAGGTAGAACGCCGGAAACACGTCCGTCTGATACCCGACCACCGTCACGCCCAGCGTCTCGAGCACCTCGCGCGTCGCCGCGATGTCCAGGATGCTCTTCACCCCGCTCGTCACGACGGCCACCGGAAACCGTGTGAACGCCGCCAGATCCGCCGACACATCAAACGCACCACCCGGGGCCTCCTTCCCCCTTCCCCCCCCCCCCTTCCCCGCTCGATGCACTCCCCCGATTCCTCCCGTCGCGAACACGCTCACCCCCGCCATCGCGGCCAGCTCCATCGTCGTGCTCACCGTCGTCGCCGCGTTCCCCCGGCGAAACATCGCCACCCCGAGATTCGCCGTGTTCACCTTGGGCACGCCCGCATCCGCGAGCATCTCATCGAGCTGGGCGTCGCTCATCCCCACCACGGGCTTCCCCCGCACCACCCCCACCAGACTGGGGAGCGCGCCTTGATCAATCACCGCCTGTGACAACCGCGCGGCCAGACCGCGAGCCGACTCCCGGGGTACCCCGTGGAGCAAGAGCGTGGTCTCAAGTGCTACGCGGGCCTGAGGATGCGATGAAACGGCCATAGGGCCATTGTGGGCCGACCCGCACGCATGTTCAAGGTCCGCCCCGGTGGACGGAGCGTGCAAAACTCGATACCGTGTAACTCCACACGAAGCCGCAGACCTCCGCACGGACGCGTTTTCCGGTCCCAGACTTCGCCCATCCCGAGGGCCCCGGCCATGACCTCACTCGCCTCACCGCTGAACCTGAAAGCCTGGATCGACGACCACCGCCACCTCCTCAAGCCTCCTGTTGGCAACAAGACCGTCTGGGAGGATCGGGATTTCATCGTCATGGTCTGCGGCGGGCCCAACCAGCGCAAGGACTTCCACATCAACCCGACCGAGGAGCTCTTCTTCCAGGTCGAGGGCGACATTGTCCTGCGCATCGTGGACGGCGTCGGCCAGCAGCGCGATATCCCCATCCGCGAGGGCGAACTCTTCCTCCTCCCGCCCCACGTCCCGCACTCCCCGCAGCGTTCCGCGGGCACCGTCGGTCTCGTCGTCGAGCGCCGCCGCCCGCGCGGCGAGGACGACATGCTCCGCTTCTACTGCGAGAAGTGCAACGAGGTCGTCTACGAGGAGCAGTTCGAGCTCTCCGACATCGCCGGCCAGCTCAAGCGCATGATGGAGGAGTTCTGGTCCGACGCCACCCTCCGCACCTGCGTCCACTGCGGCCAGGTCGTCCACCCCCCGGCCGGAACCGTCAACCCGCCTCCCAAGGACATGTCCTTCCCGCGCGAGCTCAGCGCCGCCCACTCTCGCAGCCGCGCGGCCGCGCCGGGCAAGAACGCGGCCGGTCGCGGCAGCGGGCCCAAGGCCAACGTGCGCCCCGCCCGACCAACTCCGAAGAAAGTCGCCATCAAGCGATAGGTCCTATCGGACCCATTCGTCCTCTTGGTCCTATTCTCCCCCATGCCCCGCAACGGCCCAACCACCCCCAATGACCACATCGGCCAGCCCGTTTTCCCGGCGCTGAATCTCCAGAAGTGGATCAAGCAGAACGCCAAGCACCTCAAGCCCCCGGTGAGCAACAAGCAGCTCTACACCGAGAGCGATGACGTGATACTCTTCGTCTCCGGCGGCCCCAACACCCGCAACGACTACCACGTCAACCCCACCGAAGAGCTGTTCTACCAGCTCAAGGGCACCGTCGCCATCCGCATCCGCCCCCTCGACGGCTCCACGCCCCGCGAGGTCATCATCAAGGAGGGCGAGCTCTTCCTCCTCCCTCGCTGGGTCCCGCACCGCCCGCAGCGCCCGGCCGGCACGGTCGGCCTCATCGCCGAGTTCCCGCGCCCCAAGGGGCAGCTCGACGGCCTTCGGTGGTATTGCCCGAAGTGCGACGAACTCGTCCACGAGTTCACCTGGCGTCTCAAGAAGGTTGACGAGGACCTCGCCGTCATCATGCACAAGTTCTGGGATGGCCCCGCCGCCCGGCGCACCTGCAAGGCGTGCGGCCACGTCATCACCCGCGCCGGGACCATCAGGGTGAAGAAGAGCGGCAAGGTCGTCGCCGCCGGGAAAGCCCGAGGTGCGGCCAAGGCCAAGCCCAGGGCAAAGCGGTCGCGCCGCGCCAGGTAGGCCTCAACTCACCCAAGAACTCATGGCCAACGAAAAGGCCCGGAGCAACGCTCCGGGCCTTTGTCTTGATTCGATCTTCAATCTGTACTTGATACTTCGCTTAGCCCGCGATCCCGGTGATCTTCACCTTGGTGTACCGCTGGCGGTGGCCCGTCCGGCGGCGCGAGCCCTTCTTGGCCTGGAAGTACTGGATCGCCAGTTTCTCGCCCAGCACCACGGCCTCGACGATCTCTCCGGTCACCGTCGCGCCCGCGACGTACGGCTTGCCGATCTTGGCCGCGCCGTCCGCGCCGCCGACAAGGAGAACTTCCTTGAACGTGATGGTTTTGCCCACCTGGGCCGTGCCGGCGTCCATGAGATCGCAGAGGATCTCGTCGCCCTGAACCACCTTGCGCTGCCCGCCGCCCTCGTTGATGATGGCGTACATGTGTGCCATCCTTTCCGAATACATCCACGCTCGACGGGGGGGCGAAAATCGCCCGGCTTGCACGCCCGGCACGCCGTGGGGAGGTGAGGGTAGGGGCCGGCCGGGTACCCCGCCACTCCGTGGCGGTCCGGGTACCCGCCTTGGGTGGCCCGCCGCTCCGCGGCGGGGGGGCCGGGACCCCGGAACACCCGGGGGGCCGGGCCCCCCGGGAACCCCCCCCTCCGCGGCG